>LARN01000012.1 GCA_000980495.1 Acinetobacter sp. N54.MGS-139
TTACCGATACCGTAGATAGCGGAGACAGTGGCCACAATGATCACATCGCGACGTTCCAGCACACTCTTTGAAGCCGACAGACGCATCTGCTCGATGTGCTCGTTGATGGCAGAATCTTTTTCAATAAAGAGGTCCCGCTGAGGTACGTAAGCTTCCGGCTGGTAGTAGTCGTAATAGCTCACGAAGTACTCCACCGCGTTATTCGGGAAGAAGTCTCTCATTTCCGCGTAGAGCTGGGCAGCAAGGGTTTTATTCGGCGCCATGATCAGCGTCGGCAAACCGGTTCGAGCGATAACGTTTGCCATCGTGTAAGTTTTGCCGCTTCCAGTCACACCAAGCAGCGTCTGGGCCGTAAGGCCGTCTTCAATGCCTTCGACGAGCTCTTTGATGGCCTGAGGCTGATCTCCGGCCGCCTCAAATGGCTGATGCAGTTCAAACGGAGAATTGGGGAATTTGATGATTTTCAAGGTGGTGTCTGCCTAAAGAATCCTTTGAATTTGAAAAGTTTAGAACGAATCGCTCGGAGTCCGCTGCGCAAAAATCCGATCTGGTTAATCCAAGTCAGAATTAATTTAGTCGACATTCCTCTGACTCTAATTCACACCCCTCGCATCTTCGGACCCATTTTTGGATGCACACCTAACTATCCTATTGTTTTCAATGAATTTATTATGATTTTATTTATGTAACATCGTGTTGACTGACATAATTTTTGTTGTCAAAATATTTGCTTCTGCAATTCGGCAGACATAAAAATAGAGGCTCCTGCTATGTGCACTTTCAACATTGGCAAGTGCCTATTCAACATAGGCATACGCCGTACACTGCATCTAACGCGGTTTACGATGCGCGACTGCTTTTCTTTCAACAAATTCGTCTCTGAAGCTGCCCAATAATCTTTCGGCCGTATCCGTTCGGCCATTCTCGTCCTTTTCTATATCTTCAATAAGACAACTTTCAGCAATCTCGCCTCAGCTTGCGTAAGTCGTTTTTGAAAGAAAAGGGCCCGACCTCTCATTCATTAAATTTTTTGCGGATTCATTCAAGTTAGTCCGGAGAACATTAATCATGCAAAAACTTAAGATCGCAGCCTCTGCCGTATTAAAAGATAAACTTCAGGTCGACCGTGAAGTTGTCAAGCTCTCCACGGCAGACTTTACCGAAGTCTCAGCTGTTGTTATTGATATTGAAGACTACCGCAAGGGCGGTCTAAACAAAGTCGACGGAACAGCCCTTGGCATTCCCGTCTTCCTTTACCTTCGAGACGAAGAGAACACTCCGGAAGAACTCGTCGGACACGTTGTCGGCGTCATCAGCGACAATCTGACGGACAGACGCTTATTCGGGCGCCAGATCGATGAGGCGGCTAAACGCTACGAAGACAAAGTCCTGCCTCCTTTCTTCGGCGCTTTGGCGCAGTACGTCTATAAAGGCAAATCTCAGTTTGACTGCCCTGGACATCAGGGCGGTGCTTACTTCCGCCGTCACCCGGCCGGACGCGCTTTCTACGATTTCTACGGCGAAGAACTCTTCCGTTCCGACCTCTGCAACGCCGACGTTGCGATGGGCGACCTTTTGATTCACGAAGGCGCGCCGCTCAAAGCACAAAAAGCCGCCGCAAAAATCTATAACGCCGACAAGACGTATTTCGTTCTCAACGGAACCTCTGCCTCCAATAAGGTCGTCTTAAATGCGGCCCTCACACCGGGAGACTTAGTTTTATACGACCGAAACAATCATAAGTCCGTGAATCACGGTGCTCTGCTGCAGGCCGGCGCCACACCGATTTATCTCGAAACTGCGCGCAATCCTTTCGGCTTTATCGGCGGCATTGACGAAAAATGCTTTGACGAGAAATATCTTCGCGACCTCATTCGAGAAAAGTGCCCCGAGAAAGCCGACGCCAAGCGCCCGTTCCGTCTTGCCGTCATTCAGCTCGGCACTTACGACGGCACGATTTACAACGCCAGACAAGTCGTCGACAAAATCGGACATCTGTGCGATTACATTCTGTTTGACTCCGCATGGGTCGGCTATGAACAGTTCATTCCGATGATGCGCGACTGCTCACCGCTGCTTCTCGAACTCGGGCCGGAAGATCCCGGCATTTTTGTCACACAGTCTGTACACAAGCAGCAAGCCGGCTTTTCTCAGTCTTCACAGATTCATAAGAAAGACGCCCACATCAGAGGTCAGGACCGCTTCATTCCGCACAAGGTGCTGAACAATGCCTTTATGATGCACGCTTCCACGAGTCCCTTCTATCCGCTGTTTGCCTCTCTGGATGTCAACGCCAAAATGCAGGAAGGTGAAGCCGGCCGCAGACTTTGGGCCGACTGCGTCAAGACCACTATCGATGCACGCAAGCTGCTGCTGGATACCTGCCACCACATCAAGCCGTTTATTCCTAACAAGGTACGAGGCGCCGACTGGAAGTCTTATCCGACGAATCTTATTTCGCAGGATCTGGAGTTCTTTAAATTTGTGCCCGGTGAAAAATGGCACTCTTTTGAAGGCTATGGGGAGAGCCAATATTTTGTCGATCCGTGCAAATTTATGCTGACGACACCGGGTATCAATGTCGAAACCGGTGAGTACGAAGACTTCGGTGTGCCTGCCACCATTCTTGCGAATTACCTGCGAGAAAACGGCATCATTCCCGAGAAAAATGACTTGAACTCCATTCTTTTCCTTATGACGCCCGCAGAGAACAAAGAAAAGATGGACCATCTCGTCAGTCAGATTGCCCGTTTTGAAAAGTATCTCGACGAAGACGCACCTCTCGAAGACGTGCTTCCGGGGCTCTATAAGCATTATGAGTACCGTTACCACGACTATTCGATTCGCCAGCTCTGCCAAGAGATGCATGACTTCTATAAAGAAAGGAACATTAAAAAAATTCAGAAACAGATGTTCCGCAGCGAATACATGCCCAAGAGCGTGATCAATCCTCAGGACGCTCATTTCGCCTTCCTGCGCGGTCAAGCCGAACTCGTACGTATGGAAGATGCGGAAGGACGTGTTGCCGCAGAAGGCGCACTTCCCTATCCTCCCGGCGTTTTATGCTGCTTCCCCGGAGAGGTCTGGGGCGGTCCGGTTCTTAAATACTTCTTGGCTTGGCAGGAAGCTATGGGCAGAATGCCGGGCTTTGCACCCGAACTGCAGGGTGTTTACGTCGAAGACAACGGCAGAGGCGGCAAACAGGTTTACTGCTACGTGCTCAAAGAAGACATTGTCGAACGCCTGAAAGCAAAAGGTCAGTAGTACGATGGGACCGGGGCTTTAGCTCCGGTCTTTGTCGATTCAGAGGATATTTATGTCTGAACAAAATCCGAAGAAGATGTCGGTTACCCAACTGACGCTTCTGACCGCTATTAATATGATGGGCTCCGGCATCGTAATGCTGCCGACAAAGTTAGCCGAAATCGGGACCATCTCGATTCTCTCGTGGGTGATCACCGCCTTCGGCTCCTTGTGTCTTGCCTATGCTTTCGCCAAATGCGGAATGTTCAGCAAACGACCGGGCATGGGCGGCTACGCCGAGTATGCCTTCGGCAAAGCCGGAAATTTTCTGGCCAACTACACCTACGGCATTTCTCTGCTCTTTGCCAATATCGCCATTGCTCTGACTTGTGTCGGCTACGGATCCGAACTGCTGGGCATCAGCCTGTCCCCTGTTAATGTTTGTCTTTCCACGATTGTCGTCCTCTGGATCTGCACGTCCGCCAACTTCATGGGTGCGTCCATTACCGGCAAGTTCAGTTCTTTGGCTGTTTGGTGCGTCGTCCTTCCTGTTCTTCTTCTGAGTGTCATCGGATGGTTCTGGTTCAACCCGACCATGTACGTTGACTCCTGGAATCCGCACCATCATCCATTCTTCTCTGCTGTCGGATCTTCTATTTCCATGACGCTTTGGGCTTTCCTCGGGCTGGAGAGTGCCTGCGCCAACAGCGACGCCGTTGAGAATCCTCAGAAGAACGTACCGATTGCCGTGATGGGAGCCACAATCGGCGTGGCCATTATTTATATTGCATCCACCAACATCATCGCGGGCATCGTCCCGAATACCGAGCTGGTGAAATCCAATGCGCCGTTTGGACTGACTTTCAGCTTGATATTCAACTCTACGATCGGCAAGTTCGTGACATTCCTTTTGATTCTTTCTTGCGCGGGTTCCACGCTGGGCTGGCAATTCACGATCGCCAAAGTGTTCCAGCAATCCGCTGTGGAAGGTTTCTTCCCGAAGTGTTTTGCGAAAGTTAATCGGTGGGGCGCGCCGGTTCTCGGCATGGTCATCATTGTCGCCATCCAGACGTGCTTCTGCTTCATGACGATTAGTCCGGAGCTCTTTAATCAGTTCAACCGCTTGGTCGACTTGGCCGTCGTCACCAACATCATGCCGTATTTGCTTTCAATGGCAGCAGTCAGCGTCATTATGAAGGCTGCCGGTGTTGAGCCTTCTAAAGCAAAGCTTTATACGTTTGTCGCCTTAATCGGTGCGCTTTACAGCTTCTACGCACTGTTTTCCACCGGCATTACGGAAGTCTTCTACGGTTCGCTTGCCACGTTCTTCGGTTGGACACTGTGGGGGCTGCTGGCTCCGCGCTTTGTCAGCGATAAAACTTAGTCTTAGCTCTTTGAATTTTTAGAGGACTGTCCGTGCGGCAGTCCTTTTTCATTTCAGCTTCCGAGATGCCAAATATTTTCGTTGGAAAAACGATTTTGCCGCCAATTTTGAATTAGGCTAAGTAATTGACATTTTTTAACACCTCTAGAGAATCTCATGTCCAAATCCATTTTTGATGTTGTCGGACAAGCTCCCGACGATCCCATTCTCGGCCTCAACGAAGCCTTCAAGTCCGACCCCCGCGACAAGAAAGTTAATTTGAGCATCGGCGTCTACAGCACCGAAGACGGCAAAGTGCCTCTCCTGCGCGTTGTTGCCGAAGCCGAAAAAAGAATTCTTGAAGCCGGCGAACCGCACACCTACCTGCCGATCTCCGGTATTCCTGCCTTTACTTCCGGCGTTCAGAAGCTGATTTTGGGAGCCGATTCTCCGATCATCAAAGAAAAGCGTGCCGTTACCGTTCAATCTCTCGGCGGAACCGGCGCTCTTAAAGTCGGTGCAGATTTCCTTGCAGCTATCCTCAAAGATCCGCAAGCTGTTGTCAGCACACCGACTTGGCAGAACCACGTTGCGATTTTTGAACAGGCCGGTTTCAAGGTCGGCAAGTATCCATACTATGACAAAGAAAACAACGGCGTCGACTTCCCTGCCATGCTTGAGAGCCTCAAGGGTTTAAAAGAAAACACCGTTGTGATTCTGCATGCCTGCTGCCACAACCCCACAGGCTACGACCTGACTCAGGAACAGTGGGCTCAAGTGGTTGACGTCTGCGTCAAGAACAAACTGATTCCGTTCCTTGATATCGCCTATCAGGGCTTCGGCGACGGTCTTGAAGAAGACGCCGATTCCATCCGTCAATTTGCCGATGCCGGTATTCCCTTCTTCGTTTCCAGCTCTTTCTCCAAGTCCTTCTCTCTCTATGGCGAACGTATCGGCGCACTGACCGTCGTCTGCAAGGACCAGGAAGAAGCCTCCCGCGTCATGAGCAAACTGAAAGCTTTGATTCGCGCCAACTACTCCAATCCTCCCGCTCACGGCGCAAAGATTGTTGCCCAAGTTCTCAACGACCCGAAACTGATGGCTCAGTGGCATGAAGACTTGAGCGAAATGCGTGAACGCATCAAGGAAATGCGCAAGGATCTGGCCGCTGAACTCAAAGCACTCGGCGCCAAGAAAGACTTTGACTTCGTCACCCAGCAGAAGGGCATGTTCTCCTTCTCCGGTCTGAACCCCGAACAAGTTCAGCGTCTGAAAGACGAATTCGGTGTCTACATCGTTAAGAGCGGCCGTATGTGCGTTGCCTCTTTGAACAAAGACAACGTGAAATACACGGCAGAAGCTATTAAAGAAGTGCTCTAAGCTCGAAACTACGCGTTTTTACGGAAGGCTCCGAAAAAATCGGAGCCTTTTTACATTTTTAAATTTCCTTTTGAATCAAAGAGTTCAAATAAGAGGCAATATAAAAACGAAAAAGAATGAAAAAAAAATTTAGTTTTTGATTTGCACGAGTTCAAAAACTTGTATATAGTCTCGTCTTGTTGATTCCCCGATAGCTCAGTCGGTAGAGCGACGGACTGTTAATCCGCAGGTCGTTGGTTCAAGTCCAACTCGGGGAGCCAATCAAAAATTAGAGCCGCGAAAGCGGTTTTGTTTTCCTCAGAGAAAACGACAATTTCACGATTCCCCGATAGCTCAGTCGGTAGAGCGACGGACTGTTAATCCGCAGGTCGTTGGTTCAAGTCCAACTCGGGGAGCCAGAATTCTGAAAAGCGCATCGTCAAAGATGCGCTTTTTCTTTGCCCAAATTGATTGGGGCGCCGCACCTTCGTAATCAAAATAGCAATCCCAGCGCGGCCGAATTATCGGTATCTCTGCGATTAATTCTTCAGGCAATCAGACATAAATTTCTTGCGAAGCTCGCCTTTAAGCGCTTTTTCTTTAGCCTCCTTGCTGCACTTGACCATTTTTTCCTGCTGTTTGGTCAGTTTCTTTTTCCCGTCATCAACTTTCTTAGACAAGCATTCCTTCATGAATTCTTTACGCTTATCGCCGTGAAGATCTTTAGCTGCGGCTTCCTTGCTGCAGTAAGACATCTTATTTTGCTGAGCGGTGAGATGCTCGGAAGTGTCTTTTGCAATAGTCGGATTCATACATACGGCAAACCCAAGTAGAGAGGCAATCAAAACCAAACGTTTCATAATCAGTCCCTTAAAAGGTGGCAAAGAAATTGGTACCTCTTTTATAACCCGTTGGAGGTAAGAGTTTCAGGCAAAAATCCAAGATTGAGCATGGCAGCTGCCGTATTTCTTCCTTTCCGGTGACGGGTAATTTCCTCTCTTTACCTATTAGTCCTACCTCTAAATATCGGGTTTTTTCTGTCTCTTCTCCGAAAATCAGCTGTTTTTTCTCTCTAAAATAAGTTCATGTTCAGCGCGTGTTCTCGGCGAACCGCAGGCATTTTTACGGATAACCAATGAATACATCTGAATATTTAACTTTGATGAGGAATCGACTCACCGCAGCTTTCGATTTCAAAGAAACGCCTCAAGGACTCAATCCTCAGCCGGCGCTTTGGGCAGTACACAATCGAACTTCGGAAAAGTACTTCCTCTCTAAAAGCATCTCGTTATACACAGTGAACAATGACGAGTATGTCGGGCTTTATGGCTGTACTGACAAAATCAAGAAAACAGACATCGAAGCCGTTTTCGAACAGTTCAAAAGACTGATTTCGGAACTACCGACGGACGAAAAGCATATGTCCTCAATTTTCACTGCGGCGTTGATTTCCGAGGAGGAAATTGACCCGAAGATTGTTGAGACGGCGTCTGCCAAAAAGTTTCATAAAGACTTTTGGTTCTCTCTTCGCGGTTGGGCCGATCTAGCCTTCATTTTGGTCGATCTTAAAAACGAAAAGGTTTATTCCAATTCGTTCGGCAAAAGGACTGTTAGAAACTTCGGATTCCCAAAGAAGTCTGACTAAAAGCTTTATTTAATTTATCTCAAACACCTAGGAATGGAAATGAACGGTTTTACCTTACTTATCGGCTCAGCGGTCATCTTTCTGATCGCCTATGTCGTTTATGGCTCCTGGCTTGCCAAGCAATGGGGCATCGACCCGACGCGCAAAACACCGGCAGAAACTCAGAAGGACGGCATTGACTACCTTCCGACAAAACCGGCTGTTCTCCTCGGACACCACTTCTCTTCAATTGCAGGCGCCGGCCCGATTGTCGGTCCGATTACGGCTGCTGTCTTCGGTTGGGTTCCCGTCACACTGTGGATTATTGTCGGCAGCGTCTTCTTCGGCGGCGTACATGACTACGGTTCTTTGGTGGCTTCTTTGCGCCATAAAGGCAAGAGTATCGGCCAAATTATCGAAGCCAACATCGGAGAAAAAGCCAAGATTCTCTTCGCCATCTTTGCTTGGATTACCTTGCTGGTTGTGATTGCCGCCTTCGCCAACATCGTTGCTGCTACTTTCGTAGCCAACCCCGGCGCCGGCACATCCTCCCTGCTCTTCATTCTGCTCGCTGTCGCTTTCGGCCTGCTCGTCTATCGTACCGGCATGTCTCTTTTCCTCGGTACGGTTCTGGGCCTCATCGGTATGGCTGCCGCTTTCTACATCGGCCATATTTTCCCGATCGTCCTCTCTAAGGATATGTGGCTCTTGATTATGATGGGCTACATCTTTGTTGCTTCCATCGCACCGGTTTGGATTCTCTTGCAGCCTCGCGACTACCTGAACTCCTTCCTGCTCTATCTGATGATCATTGCTGCCTTCCTCGGCATTTGCTTCTATCAGCCAACCATGGAGATTTCTCCGTTCGTAGGCTTTGATCTCGGAGGGGGCCAGTGGCTCTTCCCGGTTCTATTCGTTACCGTCGCCTGCGGTGCCATTTCCGGTTTCCATTCTTTAGTCAGCTCCGGCACCAGCTCCAAGCAGCTCGACAACGAAAAGAACGCCAAGCTCATCGGGTACGGCTCCATGCTAATTGAAGGCCTCCTGGCAATCTGCGCCATCATTTCCGTTGCTTACGTTGCCGCTGACAAACTGCCTGCTCTCCTGAAAGCCGGCGGCCCGGTCAATGCCTTCTCTCAAGGCACCGCAACCTTCATGACCGCGCTGGGTCTTGATTTCAACCTGTCTAAAGAGTTCGTTGCTTTGACGATTTCCGCCTTTGCACTTACTACGCTGGACACCGCAACCCGCCTCGGACGATTCATCTTCCAAGAGCTGGTTACACGTCCTGTCGAAAGCCGCAATGGCGGCAAGGAACAGCCTATTGCTGCTTTCCTCGGCAACCGTTACGTCGCAACTGCGATCACGATCGCTCTGGCCTGGTACATGTCTATCGGTTCTTACCTCACGATTTGGCCGATTTTCGGTACCGCCAACCAGATGCTTGCCGCTCTGTCTCTGCTCGCTATCGCTGCTTGGCTCAGAAAAGAAAACAGAAAGACATTCATGGTCACGATTCCGATGTACTTCATGTTTGCCGTTACTTTCTGCTCTCTTGGTCAGCTCATTTATGCCAACCTTGGCAAGAACTGGCTGATCGTCGGCATCTCTGCCGGTCTGGCTGTTCTGTCTGCCGCCCTGTTCATTGAAGCCTACCGAGTCTTCAGCAATGACAAGGGTCAGATCCCCAACAACCTTCAAGCTCAAAATCAAGAGTAAGTCAGTAGTTACTCACTCGTGAAGTTTCGGCCTTCGCCCAAAAAGCGAAGGCCGTTTCGTTTAGGCTTGTTTAGAAACACTGAGCCTTCTGTCAGACTATTCCTGGCTGAGAATATCCCGATTCAGCATCTCCAACTCATCAATTAAAAGGCAACTGCAACCCGTTGTTTTATCTTTAAAGCTCTTTCGGTCCATCTTAGAGCCACTGGAGATGCTTTTTAGAATAGCGCCCCTCCCCGAGTCCATCCAAAACAAAATTCCCGCCGAGCCTTATTTAATCTGAGCGGGAATTTAGCTTTTATTTGCGTCTGCCGCCGTGGAAAATCAAGCAGCAGGCAGAGCATCAAAGGAGTTATGTCAGCGGTGCGAGCAGCGCTAAAACAATATTGGCAACCAAGAAGAAGACGATCGCAGAAAAATCAATGTTCTTCCAGACCGGAATAAATTTCTTAATCGGAGCCAGGAAGGGATAGCAGAGATAACTCAGCGTACGGTAAAGAGCGCTTGTTTGGTTTACCCAAGAAAGAATGCAGAAAAGCAAAGCGGCAAACATTGCAAGCTCAATCGCCCAGTAAACCACAAGCACAGCAGAGCCCAAGAAGAACGGAAAGAATCCGCCGGCACCGGATCCCATCAGCCAGTGGAAAAACTGATAGATAACGGCGACTAAATAGCAGACAAAAATGGAAGGCCAGTCAATAGTCGGTGTTCTCGGGATAAATCTAGAGACAGAACCGACAGCCCACTGCGTCGTGGTATAGGCAAAAGAAGTGATCGGATCGTTTCCGGGAGCACGCAAAAACTTTAAATAAGCTCTTAATAAGAGCAGGCACGCGAAAACCGTGCAGAGAAGTCTAAGGGTTAATAAAAAAATCGCGGACACTTTCTGATCCTCTCGTTTTATTTGTTTTGTTGTTAATCATTCTAAATGAGGCGGCGGCCAACAATGCAGAATTTTGGCCTGAACCGCTCAATTAGACATTTAGACGTAAGGAAAACACAACGGCTTACCGGTCTTGCAGAGACTCTCATACATAAGCCAGTCGAAAGCGGGGCCCGGATCCGTCTTGCGAAGCGGCGCGATCATGGAATGACCCGTGACATATTTGATGGGATAGGCTTCGGCAAGCGCGTCAGTGAGTCGCGCGAGCGTTTCATACTGCACTCGCTCGTAGGGCGTCGAATCCGTGCCTTCGAGCTCCACGCCAATCGAGAAATCGTTGCAGTTCTCACGGCCCTTGAAAGAGGAAACGCCGGCGTGCCAGGCCCGGTCCAAACAGGAAACGTACTGGAACAAGCGTCCGATTCGGTCAATAAAGAAGTGCGAAGAAACACGCAGCCCTTCTAAATCTTGGTAGGACGGATGCTTGCAGCAGTCAAGCGTCCCGCAGAAAAGCGCGTCTACGTCCCCGGTTCCGAACTGACCGGCAGGCAAACTGATGTTGTGTATCACCAGAAGAGAAATCTCCTCGCCTTCCGGTCGTTCGTTGAAATGCTCGGAAGGCCGAATTGCTGCTTCGTCACACCAGCCGTTAGGAAAAATTCGCATCAGTGCGCCTTCGGGCCTTTCATTGCGTGCTGACGGCTGCAATAGTACTTCCCGTTGCTGTAGATGGCTTCACTGATCGGAACATACAAACCGCAGTTGGCGCACGAAACCATCTTTTCGCCCGGCATATCGTTTTTGTGTTCCGCAAGGTTGGCTTTTTCCTGTTTATCCAGGCGTTTTTCAAGCTGAATTTGCTTTAAACGCATAGAGCGCCAGGCAAAGTAAATAACGGCAATGATCAGTACGAAGAAAATGATCCTGGACATGACTTAGGCTCCCGGAACAACTTCCATAACAAAGCGAACGCCGATATAAGAAACCATCAGAACGCAGAAGCCGATAACGGTCCAAAGGGCGGCAAACTTTCCTCTCCAGCCTCTGAGATGATGTCCGAGAAGCAGGATTCCGAAAATGAACCAGGCCATGCAGGTGGTGACAGTCTTGTGGTCAAAACGGAAGGCTTGGCCGAAAAGTTCCTGTGAATAGACAGCGCCGAATAGAATCGCAGCGGTCAGAACAATGAATCCGACCCAGATCAGACGGAAAAGGATCTTCTCCATTTCCATCATAGACGGCATGTTGTCCAAGATATTGACGTGCTTTGCGCCGTCCTGAGAAATAAAGTCCTTAGACCGAACTCTCTTATGGACGGCCATTAAGAGAAGTCCCTGGATAAGCGCCATCGTCATCACGCTGTAAGCGAGAATCGCCAGAAGCAGATGCAGTCTGAAAGGACCGCTCGCGGTTTCGGGCTCAAGGGGAGAGCCCGGCAGCAGAAGCGGAAGAAGCATGCTGACCGCAGAGAGCGGCAGAACAAAAACCAGCATGGCGCCGATCTTGGAGAAGAAACTTTCCAAGAGCAGCAGGAACGTGCAGGTGAACAGCGTAATCGTCAAGGCAAGCGCCATTCCGAAGTGCGGAGTCCCGTACAGGAACAAAGCCTCGTAAATCAGATAAGCCTGGATCATAAGACCCGCGCAAATCAGGGGGCGAATCCAGAATTTCTCCGTAGGTTCAGGCTCTTGCAACGTTTTGTAAATTCCGAAGGCTGCGGCTAAATACAATACGGCCGCAAAAACGTAAAATATGGCATTCAATGTCATCGTTACGACTCTTTTTTATATAGTTGATCGTATTGTATGACTTAACTCTTTCCTTTGAATTAATGTAATGCTCGATTCTCTTACTCAGCGTCTTACCAAAGTCGTCAAAACCATTCGCGGACAAGCTCGTCTGACCGAATCCAACATGCAGGACATGCTGCGTGAAATTCGTATTGCCCTCCTTGAGGCAGACGTTGCCATTCCCGTGGTCAAAGATCTCATTGCAAGAATTAAAGAAAAAGCCCTCGGTACCGAAGTTCAGACAAGCCTGACTCCGGGCCAGGCATTGGTCGGCATTGTTCACGACGAATTAACAAAAGTAATCGGCGGAGAGGATCCTGAAAATGTTCGCGAGATCAATCTCGCCACTCAGCCTCCCGCAATCATCCTGTTAGCCGGCCTCCAGGGTGCCGGTAAAACGACGACCGCCGGTAAGCTCGGTAAATGGCTTAAAGAAGAAAAGAAGAAAAAAGTTCTGACCGTTTCCGCCGACGTGTATCGTCCTGCCGCTATTGATCAGCTGCAAACGGTTTCTCAGCAAGCCAACATCGATTTCTTCCCGAGCACCCCTAACGAAAAACCGCTCGACATTGCCCGCAAGGCCCTCGAATACGCAAAGCTTCATTACTACGACGTACTCATCGTCGATACGGCCGGTCGCTTAGCGATCGACGAACAGATGATGAATGAGGTCAGCGATCTGGAAAAATTCTTGAATCCGATCGAGACCTTCTTCGTGGTCGACGCCATGGTCGGTCAGGACGCGGTCAACACTGCCAAAGCCTTCGGCGAGAAACTCCCGCTCACCGGCGTGATTCTCACCAAGGTCGACGGCGACTCCCGAGGCGGTGCGGCGCTTTCCGTCCGCATGGTCACCGGCAAGCCCATCAAATTCATGGGTGTGGGCGAAAAACTCAACGGCTTCCAGCGCTTTGATCCGCAGGCCATGGCCGGCCGAATCCTCGGCATGGGCGACATCGTTTCTCTTGTCGATGAAGTCCGCAAGAACGTGGATATCGAAAAGGCCCAGAAGTTCGCTGAAAAAATGCGCAGGGGCGACGATTTCACGCTCGAAGACTTCAAGGATCAGCTTGCTCAAGTCAAGAACATGGGCAGTTTCTCCTCCTTAATTGAGAAACTCCCGGCACAGTTCGCCCAGGCCGCCGGTCAGGTTGACGACGAACAGGCTAAAAAACAGCTCGCCCGTACTGAAGCCATCATCAATTCGATGACACCGCATGAGCGCAGAAAACCCGAAATCATCAAAGCAAGCCGCAAGCGCAGAATCGCTGCCGGCGCCGGCACCACCGTTCAGGAAGTCAACCGTCTGCTCAAACAGTTTGAGCAGAGCCGCGAAATGATGAAGATGATGAAAAAAGGCGGCATGGGCAAAATGATGCGCGCCTTCAGAAGCCTTAGCGGCCGCTTCCCGGGTATGGGCGGAGGCTTCTAGTGAGCCAAAAGGCTGTTCGTATTCTCGGAATTGACCCGGGTCTGAATCACACCGGCTACGGTTTTGTGGATTTTGTGCCCGGTCATTTCACCTATGTCGCCTCCGGCGTATTGAATGTACCGGCAGGCGAGCTTTCTGACCGGCTTGGATTCATTTTTAAGTCCTTGTCGGCTTTGATCGAGGAGCATCATCCGAATGTCGCTTCGATTGAAAAAACTTTCTTGAATACGAACGCTCAGTCCAGCATGCTGCTGTCGCACGCAAGAGGCGCTGCGATGTGTGCTGTCGCATGTCACTCTATCCTATGCAAAGAAATCAGCACTCGCGAGATAAAAAAGTCCGTGACCGGCTACGGCGCCGCTGACAAAGATCAAGTGCTGCAAATGGTTCTAAGGCATCTGAAGCTTGAGGACACGCGCTTCAGTCCGGACGAGTCGGATGCCCTGGCAACCGCAATCTGCTACGGCAGCTCCAGTATCCTGCTCGGCCTCGTACCGACACTCGGAACCAAGGCCGGCAGCAGCGGAACCGGTGTGTCCCGCAGAGGCTCAAGTGCTCGCCGCTCAAGAAACGAGTGGACGAAACGTTATGAAGGAAAGGTTTAAATAATGATTGCAACTATTCGAGGAAAGATTCTTCAAAAAAATCCTCCGCAAGTTGTTGTTGAATGCGGTGGACTGGGCTACGAGATCGATGTCCCGATGTCCACTTTCTACAATCTTCCGAACATCGGCGAAGAGGTGTTTCTGGAAACCGTCATGATCGTCCGCGAGGACGCTCAGCTTCTTTACGGCTTTTTGACTGCTCAGGAAAAATCGGTTTTCCGCCAGCTTCTGAAAGTCAGCGGCATCGGTCCGAGAATTTCGCTGGCCATGCTCTCCTCTATGTCCGCAGAAGACATCGGCAACGCTATTGCCAATAATGAAGTCGGACTTTTGACGATGGTTCCCGGCATCGGTAAGAAAACGGCCGAACGTCTCGTTCTTGAGCTGAAGGACAAGATGGTCGTCACTTCTGTGCCCACGGTTTCTTCCGTTCAGACAGAAGTCATTCAGGCTTTGGTTGCGTTGGGTTTCAGCGAACGCGAAGCTCGCGGCGCTGCGAAAAACGTCCCTGCCGATGCCGACGCCTCCGAAGGCATTCGTCTCTGCCTGCGTCAACTTGCTCAGAAAGGTTAATCCATGGCGGACAGCAATTCGATTCTTTCCTCTGAAAGAAAAGAAAAAGAAGAAGTTATCGACAAGGCCCTTCGTCCGACACGTCTCAAAGACTATGCCGGCCAAGACGGGATTCGTGAGCAGCTCGATCTCTTCATTACGGCTGCGCGCAACCGCGGCGAGGCCCTGGACCATGTTTTGCTCTTCGGGCCTCCGGGCTTAGGTAAAACAACTCTGGCAAACATCATCGCCAACGAACTCGGCGTCAAACTTCGTCAAACCTCCGGCCCTGTCCTTGAAAAGGCAGGTGACCTGGCTGCAATGCTCACGAGCTTGGAGCCTCATGACGTCCTCTTCATTGACGAAATCCATCGTCTCTCCCCGGTTGTAGAGGAAATTCTTTATCCGGCCCTCGAAGACTTCAAACTCGACATCATGATCGGCGAAGGCCCTGCTGCCCGTTCGATCAAAATTGATCTACCGCATTTCACGCTTGTCGGTGCGACTACGCGAGCCGGCTCATTGACCAAGCCGCTGCAGGATCGTTTCGGCATTCGAGCTCAGCTTCAGTATTACTCGCCTGAGGATCTGACCACCATCGTGCTGCGCTCCATGCACCTGCTGAACATGCCCGCAGACAAAGGCGCAGCCGGTGAGATCGCAAGACGCTCCCGCGGTACGCCTCGAATCGCAAACAGATTGCTTCGACGTATTCGTGACTTTTCTGAAGTCCGTCATCAAGGCCAATTGTCCGAGCAGATCGCAAAAGACGCTCTTACGATGCTGGAAGTTGACCCAATCGGCTTAGACAGTCTCGACTGCCAGTTCCTGCTCGCGATCATTGAGAAGTTCCAAGGCGGTCCCGTCGGTATCGAAAACCTGGCTTCCGCTGTCGGCGAAGAGTCTGATACGCTTCAAGACATGGTCGAGCCTTATCTGATCAAAGAAGGCTTTGTTCAGAGAACACCAAGGGGACGCGTGGCTACACCACGCGCATACAGCCATTTCGGGCTCGATAGAAAACATAAAGATTTGGGGTTTTTATTCGATGACGACCAATATTAGTGCTTACAACCTGTCTGAGCGTCAGACGCAGCTGGACTTGTCCGTTCTTCCCTACGATTTTGAAGACAACGTCAAAGTATTGAGTGAACAGGCGCGTCAGACCTGGAACGACGTCCAAGATCTTGAAGCTTCTGCATGCCCTGACAATAAAGCTCAAATCACCATCACAATGCACCCGTCTTTTGCTTCTCAGATTTATTTCCCTGAGGAGTTTCTGCTTGTCATGGGATTAGAGTGCGTCGGTGTCCGCCAGGTGCAGTGCTTCCCGCGCGACACTTCAAGCTGCGACACGGAAGACGGAGAAATTACCGTTGCGCTCGTCTGCGTCGGAAAGAGACAGGACATCCAGGCCATTCCCGGCAAACTGGAAAAGGTTGTTTCCGACACACTCGTCGGAAAACAGATTCGAACCATTGAGAGCATTGAAGCCGTCTCGATCTACGACCGTTTGGACATTCCCAACGATTACTTCGATGATCATTTCTTAGTCGGTGTTTATCAAACTCCGGGTAAGACTGTCGAAGAATCCAAAGAAGACTTTAAAAACTATGCCCAGAAAAACGATCTTGAAGTACACCCCAACTTCTTAGTTGATAAGGAAGGTGTCTTCTACGTGCTTCTGCGCGGTGCCCGCTACAAACTCGATGCCATCGGCGACTACGCCTATACCTTCTGTGTGCGCGTGCCGCCGCTGAAAAAAGCCTGACTCAGCAACTCACAACAAATTTAAATCGTCGGCTTTCCCTTTTTGGAGGGTCCTCTCTTGATTTCTACTTTTTATTCGAACTCGTTCGAAGTTCTTCGGACGGTTCTTGCCACAAAAATCGGTTTTAATCTGGAGGACCTGCGAAACAGGAATGCCTCCTTTTTTGAGCAAATCGAAGTTATCGTCCCGACGACGATGGTCGAGGACAACCTCAACCGCTTCTTAGCCGATCACTTCGGCGCAACGCCGGGAATTAAATTCTCCAACGTCGCCAGCTGGATGTTCAAAGTTCTCGGGCAGTCTCTTTCTAACACTGAGACTTCCCAGGTCATGGACTGGACTTTTTACGAGATCCTGAGGCAAAAGCAAACCGAAAAGACCTTTCCTAAAGAAGAAAAGCGTCTTTATGAATACATTCAGACGTTGGACCCCGTGGGTGTGTTGGAGTTTGCCCGCCATCTGAACACGGTCTTCATTACCTACGGCTCTTATCGTTTTGATTGGCTGCAGCAGTGGGCGTTAGAAAAGTTTGAACTTAACAACCCGCTCCCGGCGCCGAATGCAAAGATCGAAGAAGCGAGGCTGAAGGAAAACTCTGACTTTTTATGGCAAAAACGTCTTTGGCAAGAATTAATCGAACAAACCGGCGCTGACAACAGGGGAAAAATCTTCGGTTGGCTTGAAAATACCATTACACGAATCCGCAAGAACAAGCCGGTTGAAGACAGCCTGCCGATTCATCTTTTCCTGCCGTTCTCGATTCCGCCAAACTTACTGCCTCTGATTCGAGCCTATGAAGATTCCCCGGCAGAACTTAATCTGTACATTCTTAATCCATGTGCCGAATACTGGTTTGAGTCCGTACCGAAAGCGCAGTTCGATTGGTCAGAAAATTTCAAAGTCGACAACAGCTGCCTGAACTACCTACTGACAAATGCAGCAAGTACGAGAGCCGCCATTGACAGATTGGACAGCTTCC
Source organism: Acinetobacter sp. N54.MGS-139 (assembly GCA_000980495.1). Taxonomy (GTDB): domain Bacteria; phylum Pseudomonadota; class Gammaproteobacteria; order Burkholderiales; family Burkholderiaceae_F; genus Parasutterella; species Parasutterella gallistercoris. Next base: position 17,321 of record LARN01000012.1, read on the forward strand.
TTTTCTCTGAGGAGGAAGCTTCAGCGATCGAAACAGATATTTCAGAGGAGGCAAAAAAGAAACGTCAGAATGCGTCCGTCAAACAACCCGGATCTCGGAATTTCTTAAGCACAGAAAAAACTTTTGAAAACCCCGAAGAAGAACTTAAAACCAAGGTTAGTGCTGAATCAGCTTCTGCGTATTTAGAGTACCCCTCCAAGTCATTCCTGCATAGCTTCCAAAACTCCATTCTTAGAATGGACAGCACACTTCTGCCCACTGAGCCTGATGAGAACGACGTCAGTCTTCGTATCCTTAAAGCGCCCTCTTTCGTCCGAGAAGTCGAAGCGACCATCGATATTCTTCAGAACTGGTTCACGGATAAAAAGCGCGTCCTTAAACCATCCGATGTTTTGGTCGTGGTCCCAGACATCGAAAAGGCAGCTCCCGTCATCGAAGGCGTCATGGCATCACTGCCGAAGGATCTTTTCATTCCTTGGAAGATCATCGGTCTCAGCGAAGAAAAGCAGAACGCGCTCGCGGATGCGTTTGTGGGCTTGGGCAAGCTCTTGATGTCTGATTTTTCCGCCAGAGAGTTCTTTGCTTGGCTAGAAAAACTCCCCGTTCAGCAGCAGTGGGGCTTCTCTTTGGACGATATCTCTGTCATCCAAACTTGGCTTTATTCCGCCGGGTACTCTGTCGGAATCGATCACCAGCAGCTTGCAGCGCTTAATTTCACAGATGAAGACACGTCTCTTCAAGACGCCATGGAACGGCTTTCGCTCGGATTCTTCCTTGATGAGGCCTCTCCCCTGCCATTTAAGAAGGTGTTTCCTATCCGCGGCGACGAAGAAGCCGGCTTTGACACTGTTTCCGACGACTCGGGTCGTTTAATCCAGGCGCTTTCTCAGCTTTACCTGAACCTTGCCGATCAGCGCCGCGAACTGCTCGCCAGCGATTTTTCACTTCCGGCAGAGGGCTGGAGAGAATCGCTTCTGGTCATGAAAAACCGTTTCTTCGGCAGCAGCTGCGATCCTGAGGAATCCTATAACTTCACAGAAATCATTGAGACAGTCTGCAAAGGTCTGACCGCCGCTTTTGGCGGCACAGAAAAACCGGTCAGCTTCGATGTTGTATTAAGCGAGCTGAGAAGCGAACTCTCCAAAACAAAACGCGAGGTGACAAGCTCCGGGACCATGACATTCACATCCATTTCGCTGGCAAGAGGTATTCCCTACAAGGTCATTTGCTGCTTGGGTTTTGATGAGAAAAGCGGGTTCCCGGGAACACCGAAATTTGAAGAATTTGACTTAACCAAGGACCACCGGCGCCGCGGTGACCGAGACGCGAGAAAAGACAATAACGCTGTCTTCCTTGACACGCTTCTCAGCGCTCGGGAAAACCTTTTGATTTCCTACACAATCGGAACGAAGCCGCAAAGCGAAAATAATCCGTCGCTTGTCATTGATAACTTCAAAAATTACTTCCTTTCTCATGCCATGAGCGTGGGAATGGAGGACGGCACTGCTCAGGAAAAGGCTGACGAACTATGGAAGAGCATCGTTACAAAGGTTCCTTTAAATCGCTTTTCCATGAGAAATTTCTTAGAGGAACCGAAATCCCTAGAAAAACGGGAAAACAACCTTTTCTGGAAGAGCCCGCGGAAAGACGTTCTCGAATCAATCGAGCACGCCTACAGGAACCCCGATGCGAAGGAATCCATGTTCGCCAACACAGGGATTCCCGATGAGAAACTTCCCAAAACGATGCAGAACTCCAAGCTTCGGGAACTGCAGGTTAATTTCCTCATAAAGTTTCTGACATCCTACGATGAGTGGACAGCTAACTTGCTCAAACTTGAATCATCAGACTTCGAAGCCGACGAAAGAATGATCGTCCCTGCCAAAGATGACAAGCTCATGCACTCAACCGTCAGCCGAAAATTTCTTTCTTTGCTTGAGAACAACTTCTCCGACAAAGAGGCGCTCGACCTTCTGGCCCTTAATCCTAAGTACGGCATCGAAAGCGTCCGGCGTGCAGTTCTCAGCTTTGAAGCCTCAGAAGTTACCGAGGCATATGCCGCAAGAAAACAATTTATGGAGACTGAAACTCTAACAACTGTCTCTGCGACGCTTGACTATCAAGTTCCGCCTGAAATATCGACATACGTCCGTCGCCTCACGGACAAAACAGATCTCTTCCTTTGGAAAACGGAAGGCGAGACCTTGCGCGTCAAGCTCGGCGTTTTTTGCTCTGGATCAGAACAAAATCGTGAACTATTGCGTCAAATTATTTGGACGGAGGCAGGAGAGCCATACGATTTGCTTGTCTTTAACGATAGTTCAGACACAGATCATTTCAGTATTTCTTACTCTTCGATTATTCAGAACCACGGCGGCGAACCGCTTAAAGCTTTCTTGAAGTTATTTGAGTGTCACTGCAGGCACGCACTGGGAATGAATGCCTCGGATGATGCCCTGCTTTGGCAAGGTGTTTCAGAGGAAAACGTACGGAAAGCGGCTGATTTATCCACAGCTCTCAAAGAAGAACTCAGCGATTACTACAAACTCCTCAAAGGAGATGGCAAAAAGAAAGACATCTACCTTTCCGAAGCAATCAAAGCGCTAATTGATTTCGTTGAGAAACTTAAACCTTAATCGGAGTATTTATGCTTTTTAAAGAATTTGATGCAGCCACAACGCCGATTGAGGGGCACATGCTTTTGGAAGCCAGCGCCGGCACCGGAAAAACGTATTCCTTGATGCGGGTGCTGCTCAGGCTTTTAGTCGAGAAAGGGATTGAGCTGGATCGGATTTTGGTTGTGACATTCACGAATGCGGCCACCGATGAACTGTCATCTCGTTTGCGCAGCAACCTGACGGAACTCATTGAACAAATCAGACTGAAGAAGAACGGCAGCTTCAACGATCTGCTGGATAGCTGGGAAGAAAAGAAATATTGTTCGGCAGAAATTCTTGAAAAACTGCAAACGGCGCTCAATAAGATTGACGACGCTGCCATTTTTACTATTCACGGATTTTGCCAGCGAATCCTGCAAGACTTTGTCTTTTCTTCAAAAGGGAACTACGACTTTGAGATCGGCGATGATTCAGATGCGAAAGATAAAGCGTTAACTACTTTTCTTCGTACAAATCTTCCCAAGGCTTATCCAACCTGCCCTACGGAACAACTATCTCTAGCTCGCGACATTCCATGGGCAGACATCCTATCGACTGCTACCGGTCTGAGCAGAACTAAGCCCCTCACTCAGCAAATGAAGCTGATGAAAGACTCCGAGCATGAGCCTGAAGAAGAAACCAATCAGTTTTTTAATACTTTTATTGATCAGGCAACAACTCTCTACGAAAAAAACAAGAAAGATAAGCGTCTATTTACGTTCGATGACCTGCTGATTGAAGCAGAAGAACGCATTGTTAAAGATCCGGAATTCACCAAAGCCATTCAAAATCTTTATGGCGCTGCATTAATTGACGAATTTCAGGATACGGACCCGATTCAATACTCTATTTTCAAACATCTGTTCTTAGATGATCCGGAAGGCTCTAAACCCGTCATCTTTGTCGGCGACCCGAAACAGTCTATTTATCGCTTCAGGAATGCCAGTCTCGAAACGTATCTGTTAGCCAAAAATGAAATCAACAACCTTTACCAGTTAGTGAAGAATTATCGTTCAACGCCGGGAATCATCGCCGGAGTTAATGAATACTTCAATCCGGAAGGAAAAGGGCCCGACGGCGGCTTTTTGAATCAGGCTCTGACCTATTCGCCGGTGCAGTTTAATAAGAAAAAACTACCGCTCCTCCTAGAGAAAAACGGTAAACTCGAACCCCTCCCCTCTTTCGCTTTCTGGTCTAACGCCGACACTAAGGCCTTGTCCAATGCAGAGGCTCTTCGCGATATGGAGGCTATTGCCATCGCAGAGGAAATCGAATCCTTACTAAAGGAAAACGTTCTCTATGAAGGCCGGAGACTGAGGCCCAGTGACATCGCCATATTGGTCGCAAAGCGCTTCCATGCTGACAAAGTTATTGAGCAGTTGCGCAAGCGAGGCATTCGAACTCTTCGCTCCTCGAATGAAAACGTCTTATGTTCTAAAGAAGCGCACGAACTCAAGAGCGTTCTGGAGGCTATGTACGATCCGAGAGATACGCGTCTTGTGGCAGCGGCTCAGGCAACCCGAATTTTCGGCGACTCGTTGAATGACTTACTAAACAACGATGCGGCCTCTGCCCAGGCACGCTTGCTATTGGAGAATTCAGCGAAAATCTACGAAAAGAGAGGAATCATCGCTGCAGTCTCTAACCTTTTCGCCGGCGCCAAAACCGAAGAGCGTTTACTGCAATACGGCGGAGAACGCGCCCTCACGAACTATCAGCACATCTTGGAGCTTCTGCATCAGCAGCACAACACCATAGATAATCTGCAGGGGCTGCTGCGCTGGTTAAAACAAGAACAAAAAAAGAACAACGACAGCTATACCCTGAGACGTGAAACCGATTCCGATGTGGTTCGGGTAGAGACCATTCACAGCAGTAAAGGACTTCAATACCCGGTTGTTTACTACCTTGATCGGCCAATAAGCTTTTCCAAGAGTCAAGAATTTAGAGACGATGCAACAGGTGTCATTACCTTCTATGAAACCGAACAAAAGGCTCCCGACGACTTTGTTGAGAAATCTTATGAAGAGTCAATGAGATTGTTATATGTCGCTATGACGCGGGCAACAGCAAGAGTGGTCCTGCCTTATTTCTTTAAGAAGACTAAATCAGGGGCGCCGCACGGAAGCGTCGGCGGAAAATATCCGCTTGCGCAGGCTATCAGCGGAGAAACGTCAGGAGGAATGGCCATAATTAACGGGCTGAACCGGCTGCGGGAAGCTTTGAGCCCGAAGGAAGCGTCGGCAAGGGAAGTGAGAAAAGCCCTGCTTGAAGGAATATCCGAGCACAACAAAAACAACGCACATCCTCTCATGCTCTCTGAAAAAGCCTTGAATGCTTACTCTCCTTTTGATATTCGTTTTGACTTCGAACCCGGCAAATTTAGTGACTTCGAAGTCTCCATTAGAGAACAGATCGAACATCTTGATCTCAGAGCCGGTCGCGGTGACAGACAAAATCGTTCCTGGATTTCCTCTAGTTTCACAAGCCTATTGAGAACCATGGAGGCACAGGATTCTGCCGTCATCACTGATGAAACAGAAGCTTCAGAATCAGAGGAACCAGTCGCAGCATCGAAAGAAGAGGATATTTTGGAGGTTCTCAAAGGTTCTCAGAGCGCTGCCGAATTCGGCACGAAAGTCCATGAATTATTGGAAAAGATCTTCGACAAAAATTTTCATAATTGGAAGCTCAGAGTCTACAAATTTTTAGATGATCGTTTTAAGGGGTATGTCGCTCCGGAAACAGAAGAACGAAAGGCCGAAATCGAGACCAAAACGGAAGAGTTCTTCGAAAATTTATTCGAAGCAAAGATTCTGCCCTCCGCGCCGGGCTTCCACCTCGCTCAGCTTTTTAAAAATCTTAAAGATTGCCGTCCGGAATTGAAATTCATGCTTTCCGTCGGAGCTCCGATAAAGGGCAGAGAACGTCTGACGGCGAGTCTTTTGGCTGAAACACTAACAGCCTTTGATTCTCGTTATAAAGACTTCCATTTATCGGAACTCGATATGCGCGGATACCTCACGGGCTCCATCGACTTAGCATTTGCCGCAGACGGCAAATATTGGGTCATCGACTGGAAGACGAACAAAATTGATTACCGCAATAATGCTCCCGAGCTGTACACGCCAGAAGCCGTAGACGCCTTGATGAAAAACAATCACTATGAGCTCCAGTTGACGCTTTACCTGGTTGCGCTCAAACGAATGCTCGAGGTTCGTTTAAATCTGCCTGAAGGTGAGGGTTATAAAGTCATCGGAGGCGCGATTTACTGCTTTTTACGCGGTATCAACAAAGAAGGGCGCGGAACATACTTTGAGCGTCCCAAAGATGGCCTTATCGAATGTTTAGACGACTTCCTGAAAAACGGATTTAGTCGCGAACTCCTGGAATCTCGTGCTAAAGGAGCTGCGTGAAATGATTTCGCAAAACCAAAATTCATTTGAAAACCTCGGCACCATTCTGCTTGATCTTTTAGCTCGTCGAGGAAAAACTGTGACGGCAGAGCAGCGAAATGCGCTGGCGTTTTTCATGCTGCATCTCGGACAAGCAGAACACCTCGGAGGTTTATGTGTCGAGCTTGATGCAACGCCGCAAAATAAAGGATACGTGGAGCTGCTTAGGGAAGCAGAGCTGCTAACAGACGGCAGCAGCAAAATTGCTGATGAACCCAACAACCTTTCTGTCGCTCCGACGCCCTTTATTCTTGACGTAAGCGAACCGAAAAAGCTGAGAATTTATTCCCGCCGCAACTTTTGCTCTGAAAGCCGTTTGGCTGCGGGAATTCACGGTATGTGCTCTGCAAGCGCCAGCGAAGTCAACGAGGTAAAAGAGGCCTTGGGACAGCTAGAACAGACGTTAAAGAATGCACGAGAAAAGGGCGACAAGAAAGCCTACTCTTTAAATCCCCTACAGCTGAAAGCAGCCGAACTTGCGGTTTCGGAAAAATTCTCCGTCATTTGCGGCGGTCCCGGTACCGGCAAAACAACTACCGTTGTGAAGTTCATCGAAGCCTTTTTGAAGATTCATCCGAAGGGCATCATTCAAATGTGCGCACCAACCGGGAAAGCCACAAGCCGCCTCCTTGAATCCGTAAAAAATCAGGCGGATGCCGGTCCAACCTCTGCTCCTTACTATCCCGAGGTTCGCAAAGCTCTTGCCGAAGACAGGCTGACCTCTTTAACGATCCATAAATTACTGGTTACGGATTTATCCAACGGAAAACGGCCGTCTGCGGATAATCCGATTGAAGCAGATTTGCTAATCGTGGATGAGAGTTCAATGATTGACTCGGCCTTGGCTTTGAAGCTTGTCAGAGCAATTGACCCGGCCAGAACTCAAACAGTGTTCTTAGGCGACAAGCATCAGCTGGCAGCCGTCGGGCCGGGTTCGGTATTTGCGGATATCTCTGATAATTCAGGAGTTTTAAAAGGGCACATCGTTGAATTAAAAGAGAGCATTCGCTTCAATGACAAATCCGCTATCGGCAGGTTAGCTCAGTGCATGCTCGCGCTCGAAGAAAAGAAAGATCCCGACCTTTCCAGCTTTATTTCGCAAGTTGAATATACGGACGATCGTCCCTTCGAAGGATTTAAGGATACCGGCGTGTTTTTCAAATCTGCAGGAAGAAATCTTCCTCTGCGGGCTCAGAATTGGTTAGAAGAAAAACTCGATACCTACTGCAAAGCAGTCCAAAACTTAAACCTGACTTTAACTTCGAATGATAAAAACGAAGTAGATCCCAGATCAGCCAGCTTCGAAAACCTTCCTAGTGATGTACAACAAGCTCTTGAAGAGGTTTGGAACGAGTTGAGTACCTTCCGGCCCTTATGCGCACAGCGTGAAGGTCCCACAGGCGTCAACGCCGTCAATGACTTTTGCGAAGATTTTGTTAAATCGGCATTTAAAGTCCCATCCGCCGATGACATGTACAACGGCAAGGTCATCATTGTTCGTCAAAACGACTCCGGTCTCGGTGTTGCCAACGGCGACGTGGCTATTATTTTCGGCTTGAAGACAGCTGATTCCGACAAACCGACGTGGTATGCATTCATCGGTGATCTGAAGAAAATCGTTCCGGCTCAGCTGCTGCCAAAATATGACACTGCCTTTGCCATCACTATTCACCAATCGCAGGGTTCCGGCTTCCGTGATGTCGCCATCTTCCTGCCGACGCTGAGCGCCGGAAGTGATGCTGCCTCGTTATGCACGCGCGAACTTCTTTATACCGGCATTACTCGTTCGGAAAAAACGTGCCAGATTTTCGGGGCTAAGGATGTTCTGGGCATGTCTTTAAAGACCGTCACGCAACGCAGCGGAGGACTGCCTCAGCGGCTTAAAGAGCGCTTCAGCGAACAAGGTTAATTTTTAGTTCTCCTTGAGAGAAGAAGCCGAGCCGGTTAATCAAATCTAAACGGCTCTTCTCTTTCTACACCATGACAGATAAGAAATCAGGTTCTCAAAAACAAGAGCTCCGTCCAAATACTAAAGAGCAGATGCTCAAGCGCTTTAAAGAAAATCTAAGCACCTTCAAAAAGACTTTTGATTATCTAAAAGACAAATGAGTACGCCATTAGATATTGATGCGGTTGTCTTGATCAATGAGGCTCTCTCCGGTAATCGCTGCTCAGAAGAAGGAAGACAGCGAGTCGGCGGATGTCTGTCCAGCTATTCCTATTACGGCACCGTCCCAGAGCAGATAACCAGCATCGTTGTCAGCCTCCTCAAAGGTCACTTCTTCCAGGACGGCAACAAAAGAACGGCGCTGGCGGTCTACTTAGATTTGTGTCAAAACAACGGAATCCAGATCATATCTGATCAAGATCGCTTAGGAGACGTTTTTATAGACATCGCAGCCACCCAGCGAGACATCACGGAAAACGCTCGGTTACTCTTTCCGGATTGAAAAGAGAAATTCGTTCTCAAGCTCGGCCTATGCACGATACTTGTTCAATAGTTGCTCAATCTTTGCGCGATTCTTGTTCAATTTCTACTCAATTCCAAAAAATAGGTACTTTATTTGACATCAAGAACGCTTAGCCCCAGTAGGAAAAGTCTGTTTAATCCGATCGTTTAGAGATAAAAATCCCCTCTAAATTTTTATTTTATCTTTAGCGAAATTTCGCTGAAAAAACTGCTGTCATTTTCGAAATAAAAGATGAAGTGGCTCCCTCTCAAGCTAGGCCGACTCACAATACTTGTTCAATCTTGTTCAATTTCTGCTCAATCCTCAAAATAGAGGTTTTCTTTGACAGCCAGAACTCTCTGATCAACCAGCAAGGCCTTCTTTAAGTCCTTCCTTAAAAGATAAAAGTCCCCTCTGAATTTTTATTTCGTCTTTCGCTGAATCTCGCTAACAGCGCCTAGAACTTCTCTCCGTATCTAGGCGCCTCTGTCGACCTTGTACGAACTTCTTGATCGTTACTTCAAGGAGTCGAAATTTGGAACTGCTTCCAGCAAACGGCAGGTGTAAGGATCTTTCGGACGATTAAGGATTTCTTCCGCCGATCCCGCCTCTACCACTTCTCCGGACTTCATCACAATGACTTCGTCAGCGAGATAACGCACAACACCGAAGTTATGAGTGATGAACAAGTACGAGATATCGCGGCTTCTTTGGATTTCGTTCAGAAGGTTCAGGATTTGAGCCTGCACCGAAACATCCAAAGCCGAAGTCGGTTCGTCACAAATCAGAAGTTTGGGTTCAACCACCAACGCACGAGCAATCGCCAAGCGCTGTCTTTGACCGCCCGAGAACTCATGCGGATACCGATTCAATGAATCGGAACGAAGTCCGCAAAGACCGATGACACCTTCAATTCTGCCGAGCGCTTCACTTGCAGGAATATCAGGATGCAGACTTTCCAGGCCCTCAAGCAGAATTTCCTTAACGCGCATTCTTGGATTCAAACTGGAGAACGGGTCTTGGAAAATAACCTGCATATCGACGCGGGCTTGTCGAAGTTCGGGACCGTTCAAGCTGCCTAAGTCCTTTCCATTTAAGAGCGCAGAACCCGTGATTTTTGCCTGCTGTCGCAGAAGCTGGAGAATGCCTCGGGCAACGGTGGTTTTGCCGCTGCCGCTTTCTCCGATCAGCGCTGTGGTCAATCCTCTGCGCACATCAAAGGAAACATTGTTGACGGCTTTGGCGTACTCCGTCGGACACAGAAATCCGCCGCGAATCGGGAACCAAACGCTGTAATCTTTGACTTCCAAAATACGAGGCACATCCTTCTGCTCCCTTTCGACAACCACGTCACTTCGCGGAAGCTCAACCGGATCATTTTCAGGGAACAGACAGCGAACTTTTCGTCCGCCAATCTCCTGTAAGGCAACTTTATGCTCAGAGCATTCCGGACGCGCCTTTTTGCAGCGTTCGGCAAATCGGCACCCGTGGAACTCTCGGTTCAGGCGAGGAACCATGCCCGGAATCGCTTCAAGCATCTGGCTCTTTTGCTTTCCTTCAGGCAGTGCCTTTAACAGGTTGCGCGCATAAGGGTGCAATGGTTTGGAGAAGAACTCACGCGCCGATGCCTCTTCCACTAACTCACCGGCATACATCAGCCCCACTCTGTCAGCGACCTGTGCTACCACAGCCAAATCATGAGTAATCAGCAGAATGCCGATGTTTTCGGTTTCCTTGAGCTGCTTTAAAAGATCAAGAATCTGAGCCTGAACGGAAACGTCCAGCGCCGTTGTCGGTTCGTCTGCAATGAGGTAGTTCGGCTCGGCCGCCAGCGCGATAGCAATCATCACACGCTGTTTTTGGCCGCCGGAGAGCTCAAACGGGAATGATTTCATTCTGCGTTCAGGCTCGGGAATTCCGACTTTTTTCAGCCAGTCGAGTGCCTTTGCTCGCGCTTCATCGCCGCGCAGCGGAGTATGAAGCAGAATCGACTCGACAATTTGATCCCCGACGGTCATCACCGGATTTAACGACGTCGCCGGTTCTTGGAAAATCAGACTGATCTTGGAGGAACGAATATTGCGCATCGCCGCTTCCGGCAGACCCATGATTTCCGTTCCGTCAACGGTAACAACACCGCTGGAGACTCGTCCGGAGCTTGGCAGAAGTCTCAATAGAGAAAACGCCGTCATTGATTTGCCGCATCCGGATTCTCCGACTAAGGCGCAGATTTCTCCTCGATTCAACGTCAGACTCAGGCCGTCTACGACGCGAACCGTATCCTCGGAAGTGAGGATTTCAGTCACCATATTAGAGATCTGAAGCATTATTCCTTCCTCCCGATTTTGAGGACCAATCTCGGGTCGAACGCTTCCCGAACGGCTGATGCAAATAAGTTTGCAGACAACACAAGTGTGAGCATGAAAGTGAAAGCCGCGCAGAGGTTCCACCAAACAACCGGAGTGCGGGAAAGTTCAAGACGCCCGGCATTAATCATGGAGCCGAAACTGTGCGTTGTCGGATCAACGCCGACACCAACGTACGAAAGCACAGCTTCGTAAAGAACAATGCCGGAGAAATCCAACACCGCCACAATCAAAATGATGTGGATGACATTCGGCAAAACATGACGCTTCATGATTTTGAACGGTCCCAAACCGAAGGCACGAGCCGCTTGAATGTAATCAAGCTGAGAAATCTTCAGAGTCTCGGCGCGCAGCAGACGGGCGAGCGTGGCCCATCCCGTCAGACCGATGATGATCGAAAGCATGAATAGACGAAGGTCTGCTCTCTCAATGCCGGTTGCATACATGCCGGGATGAGAGTCAATAAAAACCTGGATCATCAGCACCGAGGCCGCAATAAGAAGAACGCTCGGGATCGAAGACAACGTGGTGTAGAGGTACTGAATCAAGTCGTCCACCCAGCCTTTGAAGAAGCCTGCACAGATTCCCAGCACCACGGCAAAAGGAAGCGTTGTCAAAGTCGCCAGTGTTCCGATCACAAGGGCGGTACGCACGGACTTAAAGGCTTGATAAAGAACATCGTTTCCTGTTTGATCCGTCCCCATCACGTGATAGTACGGCCAGAGCGCGCCGATCAGGCACCCGAGAACTATTAAGACAGAACATGTCGTCAGAATCGCTTCATAAGGAACCTCGTCGCGGCGCTTAAATAAAGTGCGCACTTCTTCCTTAAATGAGCGGCCTTTAGAACGGGAAATCAATCCGACCGTTAAGAACCACAGCAAAGCGCTAAGCGCCAGCCCCGCGCCTAAGCCACTGGCAGACTTAATAATGACGTCTTCTGCCCAATCAGCTCGAGCTTTAAGATGCGCGCCGCCGGCTTTCAGCGGTTCGTAATCACGTACAGGTTTGCCGTCTTCAAAGCGGGAAATTTTCTCAAAGGTCTGAGTCGCCAGCGGCATCGAATAAGACTTCTCTTCCGCCGAAGACGCTTTGCCGAGCGCTTTATCCAGAAGGGAATAGGCTTTGACGTCATAGATCGCGCGGCCGTCCTGAACATCAATGACGGGACGGAAGTGCACCGAATCTACGACGGAGAGCAGAAGAAAGAAACACAGCAGCGAAAGCGAGCACAGCGAGGCGCCGGAACTCACAACATAACGCCAGCGTGCTTTGAGCTCTTCGGAGCGGGCAACATGAATCAGATAAAACGTCAGTGCCGCAAGAAGAACAACAACCACGATATCCGTCGGAAGCAAAACAAATTTAGGCATCATTTCAAACGGATCCTCGGGTCGGCAATCGTATAAGCCACGTCAGTCAGAATCAGACCGATGACATACAAGACTGTTCCTACAAAAACCATCGTACGGACAATCGCGAAGTCCTGAGCATTGATCGCATCAATCGTGAAGCTTCCTAAGCCCGGAATGCCGAAGAAGCTTTCCATCACTAAGGAACCTAAAAACAGCATCGGGAGCACGGCAACCGTTGAAGTCAGAATCGGCAGGCTGGCGTTGCGCAGCACGTGTTTAAAGAGAACTGCCGTTTCGCTCAGGCCCTTTGCTCGAGCGGTGCGAACGTAATCCTTGTTGATTTCTTCCAGGAACATCGATCGATACAGCAGCGCGTCTCCGCCGATACGCGAGAAAACGCCGATCGCAATCGGAAGAATCAGGAACGAAATCATGGCCGTTCCCGTCTCAAAGCCTGAGATCGGAACAAGCCGCAGGACTTTGGAGAAAAGCCACTGCCCGAAAATAATGTAGAAAAGTGACGAGACCGACATCATGACAATGGCAAAGACCACGCCTCCGATTTCAAGCTTCGTGTGCCGGAAAAACACTAAACCTAAAGAAAACACAACAATCACAAAGACGCCAAGCAAAAAGGTCGGAAATGCCAAAGCAACCGAGGGCCACATTCGGTTTTTGATTTCATAGGCAATGTCGCGTCCTGCGTCTGACGCGCCGAGGTCTCCTACCATGAGACGCGCACTGTGCTGCCAAAAAATCGTATCGGTAAGCTTATCCGAGCCTTCGGCCTTCTCATTCCAAAGCAGCGGCTTATCGTAGCCGTGCTCTTCTTTCCAGTTCTGGATCGCTTCAGCGGTCACGCGTTTGCCGCCGATATTGAGGCGAGCCATATCGTCCGGCGTGTTGACCGTAAAGAACAGCATAAAGGTCAGAAGATTGACTCCGATCAGGATCAGGAAGCCGTAGCCGATGCGTCTTAAAAGATAACGAATCATTTGACTTGCTCCTCTGTGGTGCGTGCGGTCATTCTTTCCCGCTTCCTATGAAGGGCCACGGCCGGAATAGTCACCAAGGCCGACAGCAGAACAAAAACCAGCAGCGGCCAGTAAATCGGTTTGTTCCATTCTTTAATGGCCTTTACACGCGTCTCAGGATCGAGCCTCAGATACTGAATGTGATTGCGCACAACTTGCGTGGGTTTGCCGTTGTGCACCCACTGATGGAACGCTGCGGAGCTTGTCGGAAAGTATCCGAATGTCCAAGGTGCGTCTTCCTGGACGATCTTGATCAGTTCGTTGATGGCCTCGGCCTTAGCCGGACCCTCGTCCATATAACGCATTCGGCTGAAGAGTTCGTCGTACTTCGGATTTTGATAGTTCGCCGCGTTTTCTCCGGAGCCGCCGGTCTTGGACTTTGCGTTTGGACCGTAAAGCAGGAACAGGAAATTTTCTGCATCCGGGTAGTCGGCAAGCCAGCCCCATAGGAAGAGCTGGTGATTGCCGGAAATCACTTTATCCTGGAAACGGTTGTAGTCCGTACCCCGGATATCGAGCTGAATGCCGATCTTGGCAAACTGCTTCTGGTACCAGTCGAGCACAGCCTTCGTTGAAGGAGACGCTGCCGCCTGGAAGTCGAGATTCAAGACTAAAGGCTCGCCGGTTTTTGCATCACGGCCGCCGGGGTAGCCTGCTTCAGCTAAGAGTTTCTTGGCTTCTTCAATGGATTTGCGGCGGACGAGTCCGTCTTCGGTCTTTTCGTAAACGATCGGGTTAAAGGCCGCAGCGCCGTCCTCTCGATATCCGAAAAGTCCCGGCGGCAGGGGTCCATGCGCGGGAGACGCCAGCCCTTTCTCAAAGATCTGGATATATTCTTCCCAGTCCATGGCAATAGAAATCGCCTGACGAAGCTTCTTGTTGCGCTCGCGCTCTTCGGGCGTCTTGCCTTCTCCTACGACCGGATCCATCCAGTTAAAGCCGAAGTACGTGTTTTGCGCTTCTATGGTCTGCGGAAACTGCAGTTTCTTTTCTTTGTACTCTTTCTCTTTTTCCGCGCTGTCCGCCATGCCGATCAAGAAGCCCTGACCGTTGTCGAGGCGTTCAATCTGCGGAGAGTCGTAGTAGCCCTGCAAGAACTTCGTGCGTAGCGGCACGCTTTCTTTTTCTGCCGTGATTTCAATCCGATCAATGAAAGGCAGCGGTTTTCCGCAGTCTTTTAAAAAGCCTTTTGCTTCGTCTCCGGGTTCACCTGTGCACGGATAGAGCTCCGTCTTTCGGAAATTCGGATTGCGCTCCATGACATGTTTGCGGTTTTCAATCGATTCCACCAGCATGTAAGGACCGGTGCCTACAGGCCAATAGTTCAAAGACAAGTTATTCTTGGCCATACCCTTCTGGGCGTAGAAGGCTTCTGCTTCCCACGGAACCGGCGCAAAGAAAGTCATTGCCAGCCAGTTGGGGAACTGGGGATACTTTCCTTTGACTTCGAGCCGCAGTGTGTGCTTATCCGGCGCCGATACGCCCTTGAGTTCAAACTTCCGTAAATCTAAGAACGGTAAGTCTCGATCGGAAGGTTTGAGGTCAGCGCGAAGACGCTTATCTTCCGCGCGCACCTGAACGGCAAAGTCTTTTAAGCCCGGAAGATAGTTCACCATCGTTCCGTAGACCGGAGCAATGATGCGGGGATTAGCCATCCGCTTGATCGAGTAAACGAAGTCCTCGGCGGTCAGTTCACGCGTACCTTTCTGCGGCAAATCCATCGGATTGTGCAGTTGGTCGATGACTTCAGGCGCTAAAGCGTGATTGACGTACTCGCCTTTCTCATTTTTAGCGAAGGCCGGATGAGGGGCAAACAAAATGCCCTTCTTAATCGGGATCTCGTAAACGCTCAGCGCAATCTCTTCCGCTGATGCAGTCTCCGGAAGAACCTTTCCGTCTTTATCCAAATAAACTGGCTTGACCACCTCAGCGGCAGAGCGAGGGATCAGACGATACGGCCGCTCTAAGAAGTGATATTGATAAAGCGGTTCATAGATACTATAGGTGTAAGGCGTCTCATCTGAAGAGTAAGAACTCGTCGGATCTAAATGCTTCGGACTGCGGCCTGAGAATGGCGTATAGAGCGTGTTGGAGGCAAGCTCTTTTTCCGTGTGAACGGAGTTCGGAATTTCTTTGCAGGAGGTCAGCGCGGCCAGTGCAAAGACGGCCGCCGACAGCTTAAAAAGTCTGCCGTAAGCTGCGCCGTATCCTCCTTTAATTTTCACTGCTCTTCCTTTCGCCTATTTTGGGACGTGATATCTTATCAGATCGCAAAAAGTTCCAAAGAAATAAAACATTTAGGCACAGTTGCTCACCTAGGGGTATTCCTATCTTTTTAAGTTTCACACAAGATTTTATTGATTCAGAAAAACGGGTACAAAGAAGAGTTTTCAAGCCTGATTCTCCGGTACCCGTTTGTTAAAATGCGCTGTTATGTGAGGCTGGGCTTCAAGGAGCCTTTTTGAGCGCGTCTAAGCGCGCTCGGATGAGAATTCGTTGATGGAAAAACACTATTTCGACTGGCCGGTTCGCGTCTACTACGAAGACACAGACTGTGCACGAGTGGTTTATTACGCAAACTACTTCAGATTCATGGAACGCGCACGCACGGAATGGCTGCGCGCGTTGGGCTGGAGTCAGGAGCGGCTGTACTCAGAGCTCGGCGTCGTCTTTGTCGTCGCCGAAGCCAAAGCCAAGTACAAGAAACCGGCTCGGCTGGATGATGAATTAGTGGTTCGATCAACGGTCACCGCGTGCGGCCGTACTTCTTTTGAATTTCATCAGGAAATTCTGAGAGGAGATGAAGTGCTCAACGTCGGAGACGTTCGCTGCGGCACGCTCGACGCGCACACATTCCGCCCGGTGGCTATGCCCGAGCCTATTTCAGAACAACTCAAAAAACTTTTAAATCATTAATCATTCGTTAGTACAAGGGACTGTGATGGAAGCATCTGCCGATTTATCAATCATTACTTTGGTTGCTCATGCGAGCGCCGTTGTTCAGATTGTTTTGGCTATTCTTTTGATTTTCTCTTTAGTGAGCTGGACCATTATTTTTCAGAAATGGTTCCAGATGAGCCGTGCAAGAAGAGAAGCCCGCAACTTCGACAAGCGTTTCTGGGGCGGTGCAGATTTAAATAAACTCTACGAAAGCGCCACCGAGCGCCGCTCTTCCATCGGCCCTCAGGAGGGCATCTTCTACTCCGGCATGACCGAGTTCTTAAGAAGCCGCGCGAGCAATCTCGAAGCCCGCGCCGGCACCTTCGGCGTCATTGACGGTGTGTCTCGCGCCATGCGCGCCCGTTATCAGAGAGAACTCGACATTCTCGAGTCGGGCTTGAGCGTTTTGGCCACCATCGGTTCCGTTTCCCCGTACATCGGTTTGTTCGGCACGGTCTGGGGCATCATGGACGCCTTCACCGGCTTGGGCAACCTGGAAAGCGCTTCGCTGGCTGTCGTCGCCCCGGGTATTGCCGAAGCTCTGGTAGCAACCGCGATCGGCCTGTTTGCCGCTATTCCTGCCGTTATCGGCTACAACCGCTTTGCTTACAGTCTGGATCGTCTCTCGAGCCAGTACGAAAGCTTCATGCAGGAATTCCAGAACATTTTGGGTCGTCAGGCCTAAGGACACAACATGGCACGTAACGGCAAAAGACGTCTTTTAGCAGAGATGAACGTCGTCCCGTACATTGACGTGATGCTCGTTCTCGTGGTGATCCTGATGGTCGCCGCCCCATACGTCAATCCTTCGATCGTCGATCTGCCGAAAGTCAATAAAGCGGCTCGCACTCCGGATAAAGTTGTCGAAGTCATTATCTCGCCAGACGGCAAACTCCAGATCCGCGATACCGCAAAGAAATTAACTCCGGTTGATTTTCCTCAGTTAGTCTCTACGGTCGAATCGATGCAGACCGACGGAAATCAGGTTCCGGTTGTCATTGCTGCGGATAAAACCGTCGCATATGAAAAAGTCATCGACGTGATGCGCAATCTACAAAAGGCCAACATCACGCGTATCGGTCTGTCATTGCAACTTGAAGGAAGCGGTGCCAAGTAATGGACGACTTATCTCCGAATCAAGCGAATCGGCTCTCAGGCGCTCAGGGGTATTGGGGCACGGCTTTTGTGCTCGCTTTAATCGCCCACGGGCTTCTTTTTGTGCTGCTCTTCGTTTCCATGCAATGGAGATCGGAGCCGACAGGACCCGTCTATGCCGAGTTGTGGAACGACGACATGCCGGCGGCAGAAGCCCCGGCAGAGACGCAACCGGAACCGCAACCTGAGCCGGAACCCGAGCCTCAGTCCGAACCGGAGCCCCAGCCTGAACCTCAGCCGGAACCGGAACCTGCTCCCGAGCCTCCTGCTCCGGAAGAGCCTCAGCAGCAGCTGCCTCCGCCCCCGCCTCCTATCGCTCAGACGGATTTAGATCGTCAAGCCAACCTGCTTGAGGATCCGGACATCGTCCAAGAAAGACTCGACCGCGAAAAGAAGAAGCAGGAAGAGGAAAAACAACGCATTCTTGAGCGCGAACGTCAGCTTCAGGAAGCCAAACGAGCTGAAGAGCAGCGTAAAGCCGAAGAAGCTCGCCAGGCTGAACTGCGCCGTCAGGAAGAAGAACGACGCATCGAAGAACAGAAGCGTCAGGAAGAGCTGAAGAAACAAGAAGAGCAGAAACGCTTAGCGGAAGAAAAACGTAAGGCTGAAGAAAAAGCAGAAGCCGAACGCAAAGCTAAGCAAGAAGAACTCAAGAAACAAGCTCAGGAACGCGAACGCAAGATCGCTGAAGAAAAGGCTCAGCGAGAAAAAGCCCTAGCTGAAAAACGCAAGGCTCAAGAAGAACTCAATCGTCAGAGAGCCCAAGAACAGGCTAATGCCGCCCGCAGAAAAGAAATGCTCAGCCGCTTAACCGGCCAGAGCGGATCTGCCATGGGTTCAGGCTCCGGCGCCATGACGAACTTCCAGCAAGCCCAGTACAACAACCGTATCGTTGCCTGCATCCGTCCGCATATTACGTTTAATACGCCGGCCGGCGCCAAACGCGGAATGTACGTTGCCAAGTTCGATGTCCGTCTGCTCAAGAACGGTCAGAAGGCTGTTCCGCCCAAGATGATCAGCAGCAGCGGTCTGAAGGCTTTCGATACGGCGGTGGAAAAAGCGATTCTGATGTGCAATCCCTTCCCCAAACCCCCGGTAGGAGACATTCCTTCTTCTATTACATTGACATTTGATCCGGTTGACGACGCAAACGGTCGTTAACCTAACGGAGACAGCCTATGAGTACCTCGGCAGCCGCATCCGCCAAAATCGCCAAAGTCGCACAAACAGCGGTTACGACAGAAGAACTTTTAAGCGGCGACAGCAACATCCTGGATCAACTCCTGCTGATGTTTGAAAAAGGGCTTAACCAGCCGATCATCTATTGGCAGCTGGCCTCCATTCTGGGCTCACTGTTTTTAGCTTGGCTGCTTGGCAAATACATCCGCATGCGGATTATTAAGCACTTAGCCGCTAATGAAATCATCGAAAGCGACGAGATCAAAGCGGAAGAAGGCGAAGCCCCGGTCAAGCCTGAACATCGCGAGAGCGCCTTCTGGGCAAAGGTAAGACGAGGCATTGAGACGCTGATTTTGCGGCTGAGTTTCCCGCTGCTTGGAATGTTCTTCATCGCGGTCAGCACCTTTACCGTGCGACTTTTCGGCTTGCTTCCTAAGAAAGCCCTGCCGCTGGAATCTATTGCGTGGTTGATTCTCGGGGCCTACGTTGTGATCCGCACGGTCGTATTTCTGCTGCACTCGCTTTCGCGCAAATACAACAGCAGTTTGGATAACTTCCTGACGTTTTCGATTTGGGGCGGTGTCGCGCTTCAGATCGTCGGCGTGCTGCCTAAGTGCGTGGAATTTATGCAGACCACCAAAATTCCGCTAGGAAGCACCAACGCAACGGTTTGGTCTGTCTTCCTTTCCGGCTTCTCGATTGCCTTAGCGCTCTTTATCGCGAAGTGGATCGGCCAGTTCTTTGAGAAATGGATCAACAGCCTGCCGACCATGGAGTCCAACGTCCGCGTTGTGATCATCCGGGTGGTCAAGGTCGTTTTAGTGACGATTGCGATTTTGATCGGTCTGGCTTCAGTCGGTATTGACATCACCGTACTCGGCGTCTTCGGCGGTGCCATCGGTGTCGGCTTAGGTTTCGGCTTACAGAAAATTGCCTCTAACTACGTCAGCGGATTCATTATTCTTCTGGATAAGAGCATCAAAATCGGAGACTTGGTGAACGTTTCCGGCGTTGAAGGTATTGTGACGGACATCAAGACGCGCTACACAGCGGTTAAGGCTTACGACGGCAGCGTAACGATTATCCCGAACGAGAATTTCGTCACCAGCAGCGTTCGCAATACCTCGTACCTGTTGGGTCCGGGACGTGCGACCGTCATGATGAGCGTTGACTACAGCGCCGACATTGATGAAGTCATTGAGCTCATGACCGATATCGTCCGAAAACAGCCGCGCGTGCTGATCAATCCGGCGCCCTACACCATTCTGACGAACTTCGGAGCCGACGGTATTGAACTGACGTCGTACTTCTGGGTTCCCGACCCCGAAAAAGGCACCGCGACTTTGAGGTCCAACATTGGTCGCGCGATGTTCCGTGAATTCAACAAGCGCAAGATCAACATTCCGTTCCAGCAGAGGGATCTGCATATCATTTCGATGCCGGAAGTAATATGCAAAGTCGAAAACGACGTTCCTGCCCCATCGAAGTCCGAAGCAAAAGCAGGAACATAACGGTTTCTAACCTCTAATCAATCTGAAAAGTCGAAGCTCAGCCCTTCGACTTTTCTTTCTTGAATCTCTAATCCTCAAGTCCAACATCTTTCAAATTTTTCCGATATGTTTCGCAAGTTAGGCCCGTGGTTCATATTCGTCGCTGCATTGTTCGTCATGAGTTTAGGTATCGCACTCGTGACTCGAGGCAATCTCGGAACCACGCCCATCAGCTCTCTGCCATTAGTGTCGTCTTATGCCAGCGGCTTAACCTTCGGTGAAACTACTTTCTTCATTAACTTGCTCTTTGTTGCTGCACAGTGGCTGCTGCTCCGAAAATCCATCAACAAGCTTCTACTTCTCTCGCAAATTCCGATCACATTCGCCTTCTCTTACTTCATCGATACATCTATGCAGATCACTGAGTTCTTGTCTTCAGATATTTATTGGAAATGTTTTGCAGTCTCGATGCTTGGAAACGTGGTTCTCGGACTCGGCGTTGCTTTAGAAGTGTTTGCCGGCGCCGCAGCGTTACCCGGGGAAAGACTCGTACTTGCGGTCAGTACGGTTCTGCACAAGCCATTTTCATCCGTCAAAATCGCCAATGACGTTATTTTGGTTTTGTTGGCTTTACTTCTTAGTTACTGCGTTTTCCACGAAATACGCGGGCTGCGGGAAGGAACTGTTATTTCGGCGTTATGCGTCGGCATCTTTGTGAAATTCTGGCTTGCCGGTCTTACAAAACTTTTCAAGAGAGCGCCAGCGGACACAGAGTAACTTTTAGAGCTTTCCAGCCGCAGCGGAGATCGGAGAATTTAAATCAGGCTCGATGAGTTGGAATCGTCAGCTTCAAGGCCTTGCTGATTCTAAATATCGTTTCGAATTTAGGTGATCCTTCGGGGCTGAGCGCTCTGTACAAACACTGCTTTGAGAGACCTGTCTCCTTTGCGAGCTGAACCATTCCTTTAGCCTTCGCCATTTCGCCAAGTGCCCTTCTAACGAGTGATCCATCTCCCAGATCTTCTTCAACACAGCCCTTGAAAAAAGCTTCGGGATTGTTTTCCGTATTGATAAGGTAGTCCTGGATATCAAATTCTTTGCCAAGCTTCGTAGTCACGCTTTGTACTCTTCAAGTAAGTTCCTCGTCGAAACCTTCAGCGAAAGTTTAAATGAACGCAGGCTTTCTTGATTGAACTCGGCAGCCTCTTACGCAGCTACCGACTCCAGCTGTTGAGTTTTGCATTGCATTAACCGTTGAATTTGGGACTTGAAGCTGAGTAATGGGCTAACGGGGTTTTCCTCATAGTTCGCTTTTTACTATTGACTTCCTCCCCTCCATAAATGAAGAGGATTCCTACCACTTCTCCGACAGCCGTAGCTTAATGTCGAAGTTGCCTCGGCGGGTTTCTGCTTCAGCGGGATTGCCCAAAGGAGTACAGCTTGGTTTTTGCACGTTCTCCAAAAGGAGTTTCACGTGCGTGGACACAACCGTATACTCCTTCAGGTCTCACATCTCTCCACAGACTTCACTTCGGGACAGCCCGCCCCTAGATCTGAAAAGATAAAGCCAGTTTAGCATAGCCAGTCCTTCGGACTGGGCCCTTATTTCACCGTCTTAATAACGGTGCTTTACGGGCCTAGCTGGTAAAAGCCTAGTAAAAACAGTCCATAGGCAGAATATCTCAAAATGATTTTCTATAAATTCGATAGTTTGATAATCGAATTTATTGATTTAATGCGTCAAAATTTTTCGCTCAAGACTACTATATTTATATCTGTTAGAGAGCGAACATTTCGCCTTTCGCAAAGACAGAATAACTTGTGAACCGAGGTCGGAAGAAATAACCCAACCCTGCTGACAATTTTCTCGCTACTACTATGATGCAAAGAAGAAAGATTAGGCCTTGGAGCAAATTACAGAAAGAAGTGTATTTGCTTGTCGATCCAAAATTAGACTTTCAGATCCATTGTGTAGCCTACCGAATGGGAAGCCAATATGGAAGTACTGACTTACCAAGGTATTGGATCACGTTAGGCAAAGAAACCATCTTCGATTATCCGAAGCACTTTATCCATTCCGAAGGCCCAGACGAAAACTCTCGTATCGCTTACGAAGCTTTATCTATCTATCCGTATAGCAGCGAAACCTCTGAGATTTCGAACATGCTTCGAGAATACATTGATACGCCTTTGTCGGAATTAATGACTAAGAGATCATTGGGGATTCACAGACATTCTTCGAGCCGCCGATAGACGAATAGGTCAAAGAAGACTGGCAGAGTTAGCAGAAATCGTCAGCAACCCAGCCGCACAAAAAATTCTGAAGCAGAGGATAAATACATACAAGGAAAAGCAGAGGAAAGCCGCAGAAGCAGACGGCTTCTGAGCCAGCCTCGGAAGGACACCTAAAGAAATTAAAAGGGCGCCAGAAAATCCCTGCAGCAGGTTTTCCGACGCCCTAAAAGGAAACGCTTCTTCGCTTAGCGGACTTTGATCTTGGCGATCAGTTTGTCAGCGATTTCGGTGACAGGAACGTTTTCGTTCTGGAGATCTCCGCGGTGAGCGTATTCAACTTCACCGTTCTTCAGGCCGCGGTCACCGATCGTGACGCGATGCGGAACACCGATCAGTTCCCAGTCAGCGAACATGACCCCGGGACGCAGACCTCTGTCATCGAGGATGACGTCAATGCCGGCTTCGCGCAGACGACCGTAAAGCTCGTTAGAAGCCTTCTGAACTTCTTCGCTCTTGTCATATCCGACGGGGCAGATCACTACGGTGAACGGAGCAATGCTGTCCGGCCAGATAATGCCTTTATCGTCGTGGCCTTGCTCGATAGCTGCGCCCAGCAGACGAGAAATACCGATACCGTAGCAACCCATCTGAAGCAGCTGGGGCTTGCCGTTTTCGTCCAGGTAAGTCGCATTCATCGGAGCAGAATACTTGTCGCCGAGGAAGAATACGTGGCCGACTTCGATGCCGCGCTGCATCTTGAGCGTGCCTTTGCCGTCTGGAGAAACATCGCCTTCAACGACGTTACGGATATCAGCAACAACATCCGGTTCTCTCAGGTCACGGCCCCAGTTCACGCCGCGGATGTGATAGCCCTCTTCGTTGGCGCCGACAATGAAGTCGCTCATGTTGGCAACGGTTGTATCGGCAACGATGGTGACATCCTTAGGAATACCGACAGGTCCGAGATAACCCGGTTTAGATCCGAAGGTATCTTCAATTTCCTTGTCGGTTGCAAAGCGAAATCCGCCCTTAAGCGCTTCCAGCTTTTCGGCTTTAACTTCATTAAGAGTGTGATCGCCTCTGAGAAGCAGAAGAACGATTTTTGCAGGCAGCGGATTGCCTTTTTCGTCCTGGTGATCAACTGCCAAAACAATAGATTTAACGCTGGCTGTCAGCGGCTTATTCAGAAGTTCAACAACAAGCTCGCACTTGTCGCGGCCTGGAGTCGGAACCTTTTCCATGGTCTCTGTGGCTTCTGCGCGTTTTTCGATCAGGCAGGGAGCTTCGGCCAATTCGATATTGGCAGCGTATTCGCTGTCAGGGCAGAAAACGATCAAATCTTCGCCGGTATCAGCGATCACCTGGAATTCCTGAGAGCGAGAGCCGCCGATGGAGCCGGAGTCAGCGCGCACTGCACGATAAACCAAACCCAAGCGATCAAAGATGCGGCAGTAAGCTTCGAACATCTTGTCGTAGCTCTTGCCGGCGTCTTCAGCCGTACGGTCAAAAGAGTAAGCGTCTTTCATGACAAAGTCGCGGCCGCGCATCACGCCGAAACGAGGACGACGTTCGTCACGGAACTTTGTCTGAATCTGGTAGAAGTTCACCGGGAGCTGACGCCAGGACTTGATTTCCTGACGAGCAATGTCGGTCACGACTTCTTCGCTGGTAGGCTGAAGAACAAAGTCTCTGTCGTGTCTATCTTTAAAGCGAAGCAGTTCAGAGCCGTACTTCTGCCAGCGGCCGGTTTCCTGCCAAAGCTCAGCAGGCTGGACGATCGGCATCAGAAGTTCGATGGCGCCGGCACGGTCCATTTCTTCTCTGACAATACGTTCAATCTTCTTCAAAGAGCGAAGGCCCATCGGCATGTAGTTATAGACGCCGGCTGCAAGCTTACGGATCATGCCTGCGCGAAGCATCAGCTTCTGGCTAACGATTTCTGCATCTGCAGGAGCTTCTTTCTGTGTTGAAATAAAAAATTGTTTTGCTCTCATTACGAATTCTCAAAAACGAGCCGGCAGGCCGGCAGTCTACGATTAGGTTCGGATCTTATGACTTCTTTTCCTGCCTCTATATAATGGGCAGACACAAATAAGTTATTTTAAAGTTTTTATGCTTGATCAACATGGATACCGACCAAACGTCGGGATTATTTTGACCAATCCTCTCAAACAAGTTTTTTGGGGGAAACGTTTGGGTCAGCATTCCTGGCAATTTCCTCAGGGCGGTATCAACCGCGGGGAATCGCCACGTGAAGCCATGTTCAGAGAGCTTTGGGAGGAGCTTGGCCTCTTCGAAAACCAGGTCCGTATCATCAGCCGCACCGAAGACTGGCTGCGCTATGACGTTCCCGACCGCTGGATTCGCCGCGATCTGCGCGGCATCTACAAAGGCCAAAAGCAGATTTGGTTCCTCTTAGAGTTTCTCGGTAAAAACAAAGACATCAACTTGAAAGCCACCAACCATCCGGAATTTGAAGCCTGGAAATGGAATGACTATTGGGTTCCGCTGAGCCAAGTGATTGACTTCAAGCGCGGTGTTTATAAAGAAGCTCTGAAGGAATTAGCTCCTGCTCTCTTCACAGATAAAAAACACCTTGTTCCGCCTGCAGGATGGGAAAAAGCGGAGGGGCCGGGACACTTCCGCCTTTACAAATAATCGTCTTTACGAGATCACTTGTTCATCACGACCATGTTGTCCTGATGAATCAACTCTCTCTGTTCTAAGTAGCCTAGCTCTTCCACAACTTCATCGCTGTGCAGTCCCATGATTCGGCGGGACTCATCGGAGCCATAGTTAATCATGCCGCGGCAGATTTCCTTGTCGTTTTGATCCACGACTTGAATGATTTCGCCGCGAAGGAAGTCTCCGATCACAGCTTTAACACCGACCGGCAGCAGGCTCTTGCCTTTGCGGACAGCCTCGACGGCACCCTCATCAATAACGAGCTTTCCCTTCAGCTGCAAATGGTCAGCCATCCACTGGCTGCGGGCAGACATCGGTTTGCGATCTGTCTTCAGAAGCGTTCCGATGGATTCTCCCTGAGCTAAACGGACTAAAACATCAGGAATGCGTCCGCTGGCAATAACAGTTGAGGCTCCGCTGCGAGCTGCGCGTTTAGCGGCAAGCACTTTTGTCTGCATACCTCCCTTACCAATGGAAGAACCGGCGCCTCCGGCCATTGCTTCATAGATCGGATCTCCGGCTTCGCCGACTTCCACTAATTTGGCTTCAGGGTTGGAGCGCGGATCAGCGGTGAAGAGGCCGATCTGATCGGTCAAGATCACTAAGACGTCGGCATCAATCAAGTTGGTTACCAGTGCGCCCAAGGTATCGTTGTCACCGACTTTGATTTCGTTAGTTACGACCGTGTCGTTCTCGTTAATGATCGGAACAACTTTGAGATCCAAGAGTGTGGTTAGCGTCTGGCGTGCATTTAAGTAACGCTCACGGTCTGCGAGGTCAGCATGCGTCAACAAGATTTGAGCTGTGCGGATGTCGTAGCGCTCGAAGCTTTTTTCGTAGGCTTCGACAATACCCATTTGTCCGACAGCTGCGGCTGCCTGGAGTTCGTGCATTTTTTTCGGACGTTTGGTCCACCCGAGACGAGCCATTCCTTCTGCAACCGCACCGGAGCTAACCCAAACGACCTGTTTTCCCATTTCCTGCAGCTTAGCGATCTGAGCCGTCCAACGGGCAATCGCTTCCGTATCTACTCCGTGACCTTCATTTGTCACTAAAGAAGAGCCGACTTTTACGACAATTCTTTTTGCATCGTTCCAAATCTTGAGGTTTTCTTCCATCTCGTTTCATCCGATCTTATTGACGACAGCACTCTTTCTAAGCGGATCATAAACTTCACTTGCTTTTTGTTGTATTAACGGCGTCGTCGTGATTAGAGCTGTTCAGTATATCCAAAATCGCTTTAAACAAAAACGCTTCCACTTAAACTACAAAATCAAAAAAGAAAAACCGCCGGGATTTTGTTTTCTCAGCGGTTTGACCAAATTCACCGGCAGCTTACTTTTGCTCACCTTCTTCAGGCTCTCCGCCTTCGGGCGGGAAGACTTCTTCGTCTTCATCAAAGCGGACATCCGGTTCGCTTTCTTTGATGAGCTGTCTGCGCTGTTCGTGAATATCTTCAGCAATTGCTTTAACCAAAGCTTCAGTGCCTTCACGGGTCACAGCAGAAATCGCAAACATCGGAACATCCGTACCGAATGCTTCACGGTACTTATCCACGACATTGGCTCTTTCTTCTTCAGGAACCAGGTCCATCTTGTTAAGAACAACCCAACGGGGTTTGTCTGCCAATGCCGGATCAAACTTTCTCAGTTCTTCAACGATGGCGCGAGCAGCTGCGATAGGATCTTCTTCGGTATCGAGAGGTGCTACATCAATGACGTGCAGCAGCAAGCTGGTTCTGGAAAGATGACGCAAGAACTGGTGTCCTAAACCGGCGCCCTCGGATGCACCCTCAATCAGTCCCGGAATATCTGCAATCACAAAACTGGATTCCGGACCCGCACGAACAACGCCAAGATGCGGATGCAGCGTTGTAAAGGGATAATCGGCGATTCTAGGTTTGGCGTTAGAAACCGCGGAAATCAGTGTGGACTTGCCTGCATTCGGAAGACCTAACAAACCGACGTCCGCCAATACTCTCAGTTCAAGCTTGAGTGTTCTTTCTTGGCCCGGTTCTCCGGGAGTGCATTGACGAGGAGCACGGTTGGTAGAGGTCTTGAAATGCAGGTTGCCAAGACCGCCCTTACCGCCTTTGGCAAGAAGGGCCTTCTCACCGTTTTTGTCCAAGTCGGCAATCGTCTCACCGGTATCCAAGTCGGTAATCACCGTTCCGACCGGAACACGAAGTTCAATATCGGGTGCGCCTCTGCCGTAGCAGTCACTGCCGCGGCCGTTTTCACCGTTTTTTGCTTGGAATTTTCGTGTATAGCGGTAGTCGATCAGAGTATTCAGATTTCTGTCTGCTACGGCATAAATAGAGCCGCCGCGGCCGCCGTCTCCTCCGTCCGGACCGCCTTTAGGAATAAATTTTTCGCGTCGGAAGGAGGCAACGCCGTTTCCGCCCTTACCCGCAAAAACTTCAATTTTCGCTTCATCTACAAATTTCATTTTTTATTTCCTGTCCGCAAGGACTTATTAGGTATGGAGTTGATGATAGCCGTAGAAAAAAATCAGCGCCCCGTTCCCTGCTAGGAATGGGGCGCTTCTTTGTTTGATTCGCGGTCTAATTAAGCAACCGGAACAACGTTAACGTAGTGACGGTTCAGACGTCCGTGAACAACGAACTCGACCTTACCGGCAACTTTAGCAAACAAAGTGTGGTCACGGCCCATACCGACGTTTTCACCGGCATGGAATGTGGTACCGCGCTGACGAACAATGATAGCGCCCGGCTGAATCATTTCAGAGCCGAAAACTTTAACGCCAAGACGTTGTGCGTTGGAATCGCGGCCGTTACGTGTAGATCCGCCGCCTTTCTTATGTGCCATTTCAAATACCTCTTATTTAAAAATCCAATTAGGCCGAAATCTCATCAATCTTGAGTTCGGTGTAGTTCTGACGGTGACCAGCACTCTTCATGGAGTGTTTACGACGACGGAACTTGAAAATACGAACTTTTTCATGACGTCCTTCAGACAGGACTGTGGCAGTAACAAAAGCGCCGGGAATCGTCGGATTACCAAGCTTAAGGCCTTCGTCGTTCTTAACAGCGAGGACTTCCACGAGTTTGATCTGGGAGCCAACGTCGCCTGGGAGGGTTTCGACCTTAACCTTGTCGCCAACAGCAACAGTGTACTGTTTGCCGCCGGTTTTAATAATTGCGTACATGTATATACCTTTAACACTTCAATGCAGTCTGCGTCCTGCTGAAGCCTTTTTGTTTGCTCAAATAACTTAACGCGCAGAGTGCGGGATTATGCTCGAAAAATTTCGTATAGTCAAACGATTAAAGATGTTTTTTTATTTTTCTCAAAGCCAAACGTAGTTTTGCTTTGAATTCTCAAAAAATCTCGTTTTTGTGTCTCTTAGTATCAGCTATCACAGAAAAATAGTTAATATTTGACTTTGTTTTATTTAGCGCCATAGGAATTTTCAATGAGTCAAGTAGCAGTCGCCGTTCAGAGAATCATCGCCCCGATTTCGGAAGATTTACTCGCCGTGGATCGGGAAGTTATTGATGATCTTCAGAGTGACATTCCGCTGATTAAAAAGATAAGCGACTACATCGTTACAGCCGGCGGCAAACGGATGCGTCCGATCGTCTTAATGCTCATTGCCCGCGCACTTGGTTACCAGGGAAAAGAACACATCTTCTTTGCCACGATGATTGAGTATGTGCATACAGCCAGCCTTCTACACGACGATGTCGTTGACGAGAGCGACTTAAGACGCGGCAAGCCCACTGCAGGCTTTAAATGGGGAAATGCAGCAGCGATCTTAACCGGCGACTTTATGTATTCTCGTGCCTTCCAATTAATGGTGCGCACTCAGAACCTGCGCATTTGCGAAATCGTGGCCGGCGCCGTGAACCGAGTTTCCGAAGGCGAAGTCATTCAGCTCCTCAACATTCATGACACAACTTTAGACGAAGCTCGTTATTTTGACGTCATTGAAAGAAAGACCGGTGTTCTTTTTGAGGCCGCCGCCCGCATGGCCTCCGTCGTTGCCGGCGCCTCTAAAGAAGTAGAAGACAAAATGGCCGAATACGCCCTTTGTCTTGGCCGAGCCTTCCAAATTATTGATGACGTGCTCGACTACACAGGCACTAAGGACAATATCGGCAAGAATTTGGGCACCGACCTTCGCGAAGGAAAAATGACGATGCCTCTTATCTACGCTTTGAGACATTGTTCCGAAGAAGATGCAAAGATTATTCGCACTGCTGTCAGCAGCAACGATCCGGACTTAGAAAGCGTAACCCGCGTCATTCTTGCCTCCGGAGCCATCGATGCCTGCATTGAAACTGCCAAAAAAGAAGTTTCTCGAGGAATTGATGCATTAAATTGCTTACCGACTAGCGCATTTAAAAATTCTCTGATAGAATTGCTTTCCTTGACAGTTGAGAGAGATCGATAGGTCGCTCGAAACGCAAGAATCGGAGTGTAGCTCAGCCTGGTAGAGCACTGCGTTCGGGACGCAGGGGTCGGAGGTTCGAATCCTCTCACTCCGACCAGTCTATACTACAGAATGCCGCGGATTACCGCGGTTTTTTCTTTTATAATCATAGAATTATCCGCCTCCCTTACAAATCACCGCCCCTATTACAGCGCATTAGAGCAGATTAATCCAGACGCTTTTATGTCCTTTTTACGTACCTGGCCTAAAATTTTTACGTACCAAACACATTTAAGGGCGAACCTAGAGAGGGCGCGCTATGGCAAGGAAAAAAGCCTCTTACCGTAAAAGAGGCAATGCACTGCCGAGCGGGCGGTACGCAGTAGGCGGCGTAAAAGGCTTAACGGTAGAGAAGTAGGACGGAAAAATAACGGACTACCGGTTGAGATACTCTAAGGGCGGCTCTGAAAAGGTCACTACTTACTTAGGTACATATACACTTCCCGAGGTACGTAAAAAGCGCCCGTCGACTTAGCTCTTTATGAATCGGGATCCAGCCCACAGAAAGTAAGAGTCAAGAAAAAAAGACGACTGAGATTTTGCGTTTTTCAGTGATCTAGCCGGAGTTTGGCTCCGGCATCCTCGTTAAATTTCAATATCCGTACCTAATAACGATTCGACTTCCGGTTCTTCCTGAACATCTTCCGGTGTCTCAAGCCCGGCTCCCGGAACTCCAACACCTAACGCTTCAAAGTATTTAATCTTTTTACCGGCGACTTCGTCGAAGTAGTAGCCGTGGTTAAGGCGAGTCTGCATGACGTTATTTAGAACCTGAAGGATCTTTGAGTCGCTCTCGTAGACCAGGTTCAGCTTCCCTGCTTTCTTGTTTTCCTTCATATAGCTGCGGATTCTCGAACGAACCATCAGCGACAAGCCCGTCGCAATGAACTGTACGAAGGTTTTCCCCTGCAGTGCCTTGTTGTCAGAGCACCTGATTCGGTTACAGCCGAGTCGGTCCTTGAGCGTTGCAAAGGCATCCTCTACGCGCCAGCGGTCCGCATAAGCCGTCCAGGCCTTAACCGGATCCTTCTCCGAGTCTGTGACTAGGACTCTAAATCCCTTGTACTTCAAGTATTCGTCTACCCGGCGGTTAACAATAACCAAGCCTTTTTCTTTATCGTTCCGGAAGAATTTTTCTTTCAGCTCTTCTTCTTGTTCAGTGAGAGCTTCCTCTTCGAGGACTTTCTTTTTAATCGTGAGAAGCGATTCCGTGAGCTTATTGGCCGCTTCCTGATAGATAACCGGATCGTAGAACATGTGGTAATAAAGCTCTGCTGATGCGGTGTTTGATGCCGATTTTCCATCTACCGGCCGCGGATCGTATTTCCAATTCACCTTTGCTGTGGCGATGTTCTTTCTGATGTAAGGATCGCCGCTGTTGAGGTCTGCAAACTCTTTCCTGTGCTCATCGATAAGCTCTCTAGCCAGACAGCCTTTAGTCCCCAGACGGACATTAAAGATGAACTCAACTTTATTGATCAGACAGTCATTGATGTTCTTTACGCTGTTGTAGCCTTTATCAGCAACCAGAACGACGTTCTTCATGTTTAGAAGTGCCTGATCGGCAATCGTATGACGAATGGTGCTGACATCTGGAACATTTCCGTCATAAAAGCGATAGGAACCTCTGCACAAAAGGTGGGTGATATGCTATAATTAGCACACTACCGAAAAGTGTGACTATGAAGATTAAAGCCCCCACATTCGCTGATTTATTTGCAGAAACCTCACCGCAGCTGGGCGGTGCCAGAAGAACAAAGTTCCTGGAGACTTTAGACCG
>LARN01000109.1 GCA_000980495.1 Acinetobacter sp. N54.MGS-139
CGCACGAAGCGCAAGTCATTTTTGTGGTTATTTCAGGCAACCGTTGCCGTTTTTAAGCTACCTCTGGGTAGGGAGTAGAAAAACGCTGGAAGTTGACGTCACTCCTCCCGCTTATTAATGGTTTTTAACCACGCTTCGGCTTGGTTGGGTGAATATACGCTTTGCGTAATCGGATCCGCTTTGAAAGAATCTTCTTTTGCAATGGCCATGGTCAGCGCTTCCGTGGCGAGCTGAGCCATGGTCACGTACCAGAACTGGCCGGCCACGGTCGGAGAATAGACTTCTCCTGATTTTTCAAGGAGGCCCGCTTTAATCCATTGATCCATGACGGGTTTTAGCGGCTTTTCAATATCGACGCTGAAGTTGTCACCGATCTCTTTCAAATTGAAGGGGCCGGATTCCACGCTGCTCGCCAAAGTTCTCATCAAGTGCCAGTGTTCCTGCGGCTTCATCATGACAAAGACCGGCTTGAGTCCTTTTTCAACCATTTCTGACCATTTGGCAAGTTTGCGCTCCTGCATCCAGCTGTAGCCGAAAAGTTTTCCGCCGGCTCCGCCGCCGAAGGGAAGGCAGTCACTCGGACCTTTTGCCAAACGGTTTAGAGATTCCTTTCAAGCGGTGTTCTGGCCCAATGGGTATTCGTCAGACGATGCCAATTGGGATGAGCAGAAAAATACTCAACGCTTTCAGCATACATGTCGGCGGCTTCAGCAAGCGTCGCTGCCGGATCACAAAGACCGGATTTGATGCGGGTGTTAAGCGGCGATTTCTCAAAGACATTCAGCTGGTAGCAGTCCACACCATCAATCGGAAGCTCGGAGACGATCTTTAAATCGTCTGTCCAGACTTTTCCTTTTTGTCCCGGGAAGCCGAAGAGGAGATCGATCACTACGGCAAGATTGTCGATGGCTGAGATTTCCTCAAGTCGACGAATAATGTATTCAGGGGAATCGAGGCGCTGCATTTCTTTGCGGATATCGGCGTTGAACGTCTGCACCCCTATAGAAAGTCGGTTAACGCCTCCTTCGACGCAGGCGGAGAGCTTCTCATCAGTTAGTCCGTGAAGTCTTCCTTCGAAGGTAATTTCGCAGTCATCCGTAAGCGGAAGATTCTTTCTGGCGGTTTCAAGAATCTTTTTAATATGTGGGCTCTAAAGCTGTTGGTGTCCCCCTCCGAAATATAAAGCCTTAATCGGGGCAGAGTTTTGGGCAGCTCGTTGATTCCAAAGCTCAAACTCTTTAATAAGTGTATTCGCGTAAGCATCCGCTGCTTCCGAAGAATATGGATTCTGATAAAACATGCAGAAAAGGCACCGGCTTTCACAGAAAGGGATGTGAACGTAAGCAATGCCCTCCGTTTGTCTTGGTTCAAAAGACTTCTTTTCTAGGAAGTTTCTAGCTGAGTTCCAGAGCATCGGAATACCGAACGGCCCGGCATGAACCGTCGCCTTAGCTGGAAAGGCTTTGTGCAGCGCATCGGTTTCATCTGCAAAGAATGCAGAGTAACTTCTCTTCTTAATTAGTATGTTTTTTAGCAGTCGGACACCGGTTTCAAAGGACGGCATGACTAATCTCCGGACGAGGTTGATTCTTTTGAGGCAATTATCTCAAATCACAGAAATGATATCGATAATTATTTGCAGAAACTATTGAACGAGAAATTGCAACTGAATCAATACTTATGCATAGATCGCATTGATCTTAATACTATATAACATTTGAAGATTTATCATCTCTACAGTCAACTACCTCGGCCTAAAGGCCGAGGCTTGAAAAAGCCTCTAGTTGACTAGCCTCAGTCTGTCGTTTTGAGGACTACGTTGGTTGGGCATGCACAGGCACCGCAGGATGCAGATCCTAGTCCCGCGCTCTGCGGCCGATGGTTAAAAGCTCTGAGAGGTAGGAGCGGTGCTGTCGGCTTGAAACCCCCTCCAACATTGGCGAA
>LARN01000110.1 GCA_000980495.1 Acinetobacter sp. N54.MGS-139
GTGGAGCAAGCTCCTCCCCACGTTACCGTTCGACTTGCATGTGTAAAGCGTTCCGCCAGCGTTCAATCTGAGCCAGGATCAAACTCTATTGTTTAATCTTGTGTTGTCGCTCGAATTACTCTTGCTTGGTGTTTGACGGAGTATTTTCTACTCCTTCATCTCCAATAAGATCGAGCATTTAAATTTGCAGTTTTTACTGCAGACTTCTTAGTGCCCGCTCTTATCGGTCGTCGATAAATTTTTAAAGATCGTATCGGCTTTCGCCGCCGCTCAGTTTCGTGAGCGAAGAATTGAAATTCTACACGTTTAAAATTTTCTGTCAAGCGACTGAAGAATTTCAAATGTAAAAATTCGTTTCTGAGTTTCCCTCTGCATTGCAGCCTCGAAAAACGGAGGCGAATTATGAATGCTTATTTTGGGATTGTCAAGCGGACTGAATTATTACAGGTCAGACGCATCAGAAATTAAATAGAAGACCACGATAAGGGTTTCCTTTTGATGGGAGACCTTAGCCCAGGGAGCCGCTAGATGCGTATGCAATCATTCATTGCAGCCAGCATATCCTCAATTTTATTCAGCCTCGCCCTGATCACCGGTTTGGACGGCGCTTCTTTGCCCGTTGTCTCTTCCAAGCGTGTTTGGATTTTCGTCGTGAAGTTTAGGGCGATCTTGTTAAGCAATGTTCTTCCGGCCAGATACTGAGCGTTTGTGCACTGCAGCCGGTCCTGATTAAAGGCCATATCTAACGCCCAATGGCCTTTGTTTTCAATTGCCCAGTGCTGACGAATGGCACGATGCAGAACCTGCTCCACATTCGGAGCATCGTACCTTAATGATGAGATGTAATAGCGGACCTGAGGCCCAAGAATTTCTCCGGTGTTTTTCTTCACCGTGTCAGTGACGACTTCCACGATTGATCCTTCATTGAGGCCAACCCATTTATTAAGAATTTCTTCCGGTAAAAGAGCTCCCGGAAGAACTCGAGTTTTTCTTTTCGTAATTTTGCCGCCTTGGTCTGTTACCGAAGGCCGCGCAATTTTGTACTCATGTGTTCCCAGTTCGAAGAATCCGCGCACCTGTTCATATGTAAGATCCTGATTAGCCTTCAGAGCCAAACAGTAGTCGGCCTTTTCGGCAATGATCTTTGCGGCGAACTCGGTTTGTGTATTTAAAGCATCTGCCGTGATGATTGCTCCTCGAATGTCTAAAGTGTCGATGAGCTTTGAGGCATGAGTAATTTCGTTGTTCTTTTCACCGATGACTTGCTGAGCCAGAATCAACTCGTTGTCTGCATCCATGATCACTACTGTCCAAAATAAATTTGAACGATTGACATAGCCCCAATGCAAACATGCTGGCGATCCGATAAAGTTGATTTTTGCGAAATAAACAAACGGAACGCCGGCATGCAGAGATCAACGATATCTATGTTTGCTCAACTTGTCCAGCTTATGGGCGGGAAAATTGAGTTTCATAACTTGGTCAACAAGTACCAATCCGACAAAGGAGCAAAGGGCCTTACGACGTGGAGTCAATTTATTGCCATGCTCTTTTGTCAACTCACAGGAGCAGACTCATTGCGAGAGATTTCAGACGGTCTCTATTCAAGTCTTGGGAAACTCAGTCACATAGGTGCGACCGCAGTATGTCGCTCTACCCTGAGCTACGCCAACAGTAAGCGGCCCTATAAGCTTTATGAGGACTTTTATTACGTTCTTCTGGAGAAATTCAGACACGAGATACAAGCCCGAACTCCGCAGGCAAAATCCTATCTAGTATAAAATTCTAAAATTACGTTATCTAATTAGAATAAGAAGTATAATACGACCATGAATGGAGGAATTTCATGGCCGGTCGTACCCGCAAATTTAATCCCGTCTTATCTGAACAAGACAAAGCTACTCTTGAGAAGATCGTTTCTTCCAG
>LARN01000114.1 GCA_000980495.1 Acinetobacter sp. N54.MGS-139
TTCCAAACCTTTGCCTTTTCTTTTGTTTCTTAAAGGAGGAATAGATCCAAAAATAATGACGTTCTTGCTATTGGCTGGGAATTTCTGCAGCCAATCAATGGTAAATAAGAAAAGCCGCAGCGAAATCCGAAATCATCGGAGCCGGCTGCGGCTTGTTTTGACTAAAAGGTCAGGTGAAGATTACTTAATGTATAGGTCTTCCCATTTAGCCATTGTGCCGTTGCCTTTAATGGTCTTCATCCAGTCGTTCACGGCAGTTTCAAGCTTCGGGTAACCCTGTTTCATCAGGACGCCGAAGTGGTTTTCTGTGAAAGGTTTGTCGACCAACGGAGCGGCAACCTTAGGATTGTCCTTAGCATAGCGGCGAGCTTCCATGGTTTCGGTGATCATGACATCGGCTTTTCCTTCACCGACTAAGCCCGGAATCTCGGCGTTGTGCTCATGCATCATGAGCTGAGCTTTCGGAGTCATTTCCTTGGCAAACTTTTCGTTTGTGCCGCCCGGGTTGTACATGACACGAACAGTCGGCTGGTTGACGTCGTTCAATTCTTTGAACTGACCAGCCTTGTTCTTAGTGACGAGAATCGTCTTGCCAAAGGTGAGATAACCGTCGGACATGGTCATGACTTTCTTACGAGCGTCTGTGACGGTAATGCCGCTCATGGCAACGTCAAACTTATCGGCCATCGTGTCGGCCTGCAAGGTCTTCCAAGTTGTCGGAACATATTTGAGTTTGACGCCGAGGTACTTAGCCAGGGACTGTGCCATTTCTGCGTCAAAGCCTTCGTATTTCCCGGTTTCTTTGTTGAGGTAGCTCATCGGCTTGTAATCGCCGGTAGAACCGACTAAGAGTTCGCCGGAGGCCTTAATTTGTTCTAAGGAGCGGGCCTCTGCCATGCTGGCAAATGCAGCAGTCACAGCAGCTAAGGATAAAACCAAAATGGAAGTGACAAGTTTTCCGTGCTTCATTTTTATAAGTTCTCCTAAACGAGGTTTGATCGATTCAGTATACGACTCAAAACCATGCAAAACAAAAACAAATCCCATTCTTTCGAAAGATCGCGCAAATATTTTCCGATTTATTTGCGACGAATGGGAACGCAAGGCCTTTTAGTTTCAAGGCTAAAAAGTATTATGGGAATTTTCAGACGTTATTTTACCAAAAGATCTGAATAATCAAATAAATGCCAGTCTCTTGAATAAGAAGCATGCAAATAATTACCCCATTCAAGACGTTCGATGACTTGTCGCATAAGGCCGCTCGGCTGATCATCAATGGTGAGACGTTTTTGAGTACGAGGATGAATGAAGCTGATTCGACCGCAGTGGAGAAGGAGGCGGTCTCCGCCGAAATATTCGGCAAGGACACGGTTAAGCGGTCCTTTGCCGTAAGTCGCATCTCCGATAATGGGATGCGCGAGATGTTTGAGGTGGCGTCTTAACTGATGACGTCTGCCGGTGGCAAGCTCAAGCAGGACTAAAGAGAGGCGAGTGGTATCAAACTTGCCGGAAGAAACGGGAACCTCTGATTCAGCCAATCTGTGAAGGTAAGAAAGCGCGTCCTGTGCTTCTGTCTTTTGCACACGCAGATAGGGATCGACGGGAGGCTTCAGCGCATGGCGAACCTCAATATCCTCTGGTGCCCAGCCGCGGACGACCGCGTAATAACGCTTGTGAAAGGTCTCATGAGTTTGCTGACTCAGTGCCGAAACTATCTCCCTGTTGAGCCCGAACATCAGGATTCCGGAAGTGCCCCGATCCAGACGATAAACCGGACTCACGCGTTGGCTGATCTGATCTCGCAGCAACTGCAGTGCAAACTCGGTGTCGCCGTTGGCAATTTCCGTTCGGTGCGTCAGCATCTTTTCCGGCTTGGAGACAACGACAAGGTCTTCGTCT
>LARN01000111.1 GCA_000980495.1 Acinetobacter sp. N54.MGS-139
CAAACGACGAAAAAACAGCGAAGGCCGAAATCGCATGTACTCGCTCTTTCGTAATCTTCTGAAAAAGTCCGGCAAGGACAAACTCGCTAAGGCAGAGCGAATCCGAAAAAATAACCTCGGCAGAAAGAAGCAGCGCGCCAGGTACATCCGCGATATCGGAGTTATTAAGACCATCGTTAACAGAGAGCTGAATCTTCTTTTTACTCGGAAGACAAACCCGATCAAAGAGATTGTCGTTGAAGACTTAAGCACTCGCATGAAGGTCCATTTCGGCAAGAAGTGGAACCGACGACTGAGCGGCTGGATGCGAGGATACCTACAGGAGAGAATCAGATATAAAGCAAGGAAGTTTGGAATTGAAGTAAACGAAGTCAACCCGGCCTACAGTTCAAGAGAATGCCCCCGGTGTCACTGCACGGACAAAGAGAACCGACAAGGGAATTCATTTAAGTGTTCGCTTTGCGGATACCACGGACATGCTGACTTGGTTGCTGCGTTAAACATACTCGGCCGTCTAGGGGATAAGGAGATCCGTATAGGAATGCCTCCGTCTCAGGTGAAAGCAGTACTGGATGGTCGTTACGTCGGTTGGAAATCATTAAACCATACCGTTTCCGACAAGACTTCAGGTGTGGCGCGTGTTGTGAACGAATCTCCCCGTTCAGCCTCATCGAAGAGCGAACTGAGAAGCAATGTACAGGTTTGTATAGCTTCCAGATAACGGAAAGCGCATCCCCCAGTTCCACTAGTTTTTTATTGAGTTCGGTTTGAGAGTCAAGAATCCTTTTATCGAAAGTCTCTTTGGCTGTTTTTATTTTGTTTGAAAGCTCGATTTCTCGTTGGTTAAGGGAATAGAGTTTTTTAGCTAGCAGTAGTGCAAAGTTTTCGCCGCCCCAGAGCTCTTTCTTACTTCCTAAAAAAGCTATGAGTTCATCGCTGCTAACATTATTATCAGTTGCTACTTGTTTTAGCAGCTCATTAACGCTTCCGGTTGGACTTAGTTCACCGGGGCTGGCTGTTTCACGAGTGCCGAGTCCGTTTTTTTCTAAATAGTCATCAGAGTCGCGAGTAGTGGCAGTGTCCTCTCCCGGATAAGGTCTGGGTCCAAGCGATTGCATTTATTTTCCTTGTGTTTAAACGTCTTGGGATGTTTTATTCTTGTAGTAATTACTATATTAACAAATCGTTATATGGGACTTTCCCATGGGTGATCCCCTAAACAGAGCTATTCTTGCAACCACCGCTCCCTTCTATTCTCTGTACATGTAATCCTAAAAAACTGCGAAGAGGCGTGTAGACATTTGCAATCTGGTAATTTTTACTAGTAAAGCACTAGTAAAAATCTCTAATATGAGTTTTTCCCCGTTACTAAAAAACAAAAAATCAATCGAAAAAAAAAACGTCAGATGATGAGCTAAGTTCTTAGCAATCGGATCGTTTCGGCGAATGTCGTTTTGTTTTACTTGTCTTATTTGTATTAATTGTAGACATCCCAAAGTCCTTGGTGATCAAGGCTTCTACGCAACTTAATATGAGAAATTCCCCGTTAAATATGAGTTTTTCCCCGTAAAGTATGAGAAATTCCCCGTGTAAGTATGAGTTTTTCCCCGTGAATTATGAGTCTGTATAATGAGCTCATAATTAATAACTAAGGCGTACGACCATGGGAGAGCTAATTGTAAAGTACGGGAATGAGGTTAATAGAGCTGCACGACGCCTCACGACCAGCGAATTGCGTATTCTTTTTGTCGCCATCGCTAAGAACTTCCAGGTAAAGGACCGGTGCCTTGAGTGCCGGGTCTCTGCTCAAGAACTTATCTCCTTAGGTTCAGATCCTTCAACCGCGTACGCAGACTTGAGGCAAGCGGTCGAGACTCTGTTTGATCGCT
>LARN01000014.1 GCA_000980495.1 Acinetobacter sp. N54.MGS-139
AAAAGAAGAGGAAACCGAAACCGGCAAAGAGGCTAAAAGCGTGAAGCGAATCATGGCTAAGCTGCAGTCTCCGACGGCTGCTCTGGAGGCGTTGGCCACGCTAATTAACAAATAAATTCATGCGTAGCCCCTGATGAAACTCAATTTTCCCGCCCATAAGCTGGACAAGTTGAGCAAACATAGATATCGTTGATCTCTGCATGCCGGCGTTCCGTTTGTTTATTTCGCAAAAATCAACTTTATCGGATCGCCAGCATGTTTGCATTGGGGATATGTCAATCGTTCAAATTTATTTTGGACAGTAGTGTAAAGATTTAGAACATCCGTCCGGGAGTCAACGCAAAAATGCTCATTGCAAGTTGCTAAAATGTTGTCTCCTTTTTATTTCTCTATGAATTTCATCGTCATGGAACTGTCTGCTCTTACCGCAATCTCTCCCCTCGACGGCCGCTACGGACGCCAAACTGCCGAACTCCGCGATATTTTTTCCGAATTTGCACTGATGCGTGCCCGTGTCACGGTTGAAGTTGAATGGCTCATCGCCCTTTCCGAATTCAACCTGCCCGAACTTAAGGATCTTTCCGAAGAAGACAAACTTTATCTTCGCGGCTTAGTCAGCAGCTTCTCCGTTGCCGACTGCCAGGCAATTAAAGACATCGAAAAAACCACCAACCATGACGTTAAGGCGGTTGAATACTGGATTAAGAGCAAGATGACCGTCAATGAACATCTTGCTGCCGCCAGCGAATTCGTTCATTTCGGCTGCACGTCTGAAGACATCAACAACACTTCTCACGCCTTGATGCTTTCTTCCGGCCGTCAGCTTCTCTGCTCTCATCTGCAGCTGATCATCGATAAGCTCAAAGGTTTCGCTCACGAATGGGCCGGTGTTTCCATGCTCTCCCGCACCCATGGCCAGCACGCCTCTCCGACTACCGTCGGTAAAGAGATGGCCAACGTTGCCGCTCGTCTCGAATTCGCCGTCCAGGCCATCGAAAAAGTGAAACTTCTGGCCAAGATGAACGGTGCCGTGGGCAACTACAACGCTCACATGATCGCTTATCCGGACAAAGACTGGCCTGCTTTCGCTCGCAATGTTGTTGAAAACCGTCTGCACCTGACGTTCAATCCCTATACAATTCAGATTGAACCGCATGACTATATGGCAGAACTCTTCAACGCCATTACTCGTGCCAACACGATCCTGATCGACTTAGACCGTGACATCTGGGGCTACATCTCCTTGAACTACTTCAAGCAGCAGCTTAAAGAAGGGGAAGTCGGCTCTTCCACGATGCCGCATAAGGTCAATCCGATTGACTTCGAAAACTCCGAAGGCAACCTCGGCATGGCTGACGCTTTTTTTACGTTCCTCGCTCAGAAGCTCCCGATCTCTCGCTGGCAGCGCGACCTGACTGACTCTACTGTTCTCAGAAACTTAGGCGTCGCCTTCGGCTACAGCATTGTCGGCTACACCGCTCTGGAACGCGGCATGAACAAACTTCGTCTGAACGAAGAAGCCATTGCCGCCGATCTGGATCAGTCCTGGGAAGTTCTGGCCGAAGCTATCCAGACCG
The DNA here is from genome assembly GCA_000980495.1 of Acinetobacter sp. N54.MGS-139. Taxonomy (GTDB): domain Bacteria; phylum Pseudomonadota; class Gammaproteobacteria; order Burkholderiales; family Burkholderiaceae_F; genus Parasutterella; species Parasutterella gallistercoris. The sequence continues at coordinate 1,578 of LARN01000014.1, forward strand.
TGATGCGCCGTTACGGTGTTCCTCATCCGTACGAACAGCTCAAAGCTCTTACCCGCGGTAAAGGCATCAGCCCTGAAACCATCCATGAGTTTGTTGCAACGCTGGACATTCCTGAGGATGCCAAAGCCTCTCTGCAGAAACTTACACCGGCCACTTACATCGGCTTAGCCGAAACTTTGGCTAAGGAAATCTAAGTTTTCCTCTTGTGAAAACGCCGGCTGTTCTTCTCGAGCAGCCGGCGTTTTTATTTACAGGGTAAAACCTTAAAACCGAAAACTACGACAAGAAGTTCGAAACCAGTATCGTGCACCAAATAATGGCACAAATCGTCAGAGCAAGTAAAACGGCTGCACTTCCTAAGTCTTTTGCTTTCCCGGAGAGAGGGTGGATCTCTCCGCCAAAACGATCTACAACGGCTTCGATAGCAGAGTTCAAGATCTCAACGATGAGAACAATAAAAAGACCTAAGATCAGCAGAAGCTTCTCAATGATTGTCACCGGAAGAAGGACGGCGATAGGGAGCATGGCACAAGCCAGAATGGCCTCTTGGCGGAAAGCCTCTTCTGTCTGCCAAGCGCCTCTGAAACCCTGTGCGGAATACTTGGTTGCATTCATCAGACGGCGTAATCCGGTCTTGCCTTTAAGTTCGGAAGCGTCTTTCGGCTGGTGTTTTTCCATTTTGTTCTCTTCTCGTTGATCGTGTCTGAAATCTTAGCAAGGATACAGGCACCAACAAAAAGACCGCCGAAGCGGTCCGTGAAAAATGACGAAATTAACCGTTCACTTTCTGTCTTAACACACCTTCGCTGTAAAGGCGAGCCATTTCAGAAAGCGGCAGCGGCTTGATCTTGGAAGCCTGACCTTCGCAGCCGAAAGCGATGTATCGTGATTTGCACATTTCGACGGAAGCAGCGCGGGCTGCTTTCAGGTAGGCGCGCGGATCGAAGGCTTCGGGGTTTTCAACAAAGTACTTGCGGATAGCAGCCGTCATGGCCAAACGGATATCGGTATCAATGTTGACTTTGCGGACACCGTACTTAATCGCTTCGACGATCTCTTCAACAGGAACGCCGTAGGTCGTACGGAACTGACCGCCGTATTTACGAATTTCTTCCAAGTATTCCTGAGGAACGGAAGAAGAGCCGTGCATCACAAGGTGTGTATTCGGGATGCGGGCATGAATTTCTTTCACACGCTGAATCGAAAGGATGTCTCCTGTCGGCTTGCGAGTGAATTTGTAGGCGCCGTGGCTCGTGCCGATCGCGATGGCCAGAGCGTCAACCTGTGTTTCTTCCACGAACTGAGCGGCCTGATCCGGATCGGTCAGCAGCTGGTCGCGTGTCATTTCAGCGTCGGTACCGTGGCCATCTTCTTTGTCGCCTTTCATGGTTTCCAAAGAGCCCAGGCAGCCGAGTTCGCCTTCAACGGAGACACCGACTTTGTGAGCCATGTTAACGACTTCTTTGGTGACGTTAACGTTGTAGTCGAACGTAGAGATCGTCTTGCCGTCGCTCATGAGGGATCCGTCCATCATCACGGAAGAGAATCCGAGATTGATAGCGCCTTGGCAAACCGCCGGGCTCTGACCGTGGTCCTGATGCATACAGACCGGAATATGCGGATAGGATTCAATAGCAGCCTTAATCAGGTGCTCCAGGAAAACTTCACCGGCATACTTACGAGCGCCGGCTGAAGCCTGCATGATGACAGGCGCGTTTACTTCGTCCGCGGCCTGCATAATGGCCTGAACCTGTTCAAGATTATTAACGTTGAAAGCCGGAATACCGTAGTTATTTTCTGCTGCGTGATCAAGAAGTTGACGCAACGACACGAGAGCCATGTTTTGATCTCCGAATATTAATCCAAAGGGATTCTTGACCGAATCCGTAATCTGTTAATTCTAACCAAATACGATCGGCCCCTTCAATAACAAAACTGAGCTGTAGCAATATGTTGCGTTTCAGATAATTCCGTGTACTTCTTCAGAGAAATCTCTGAAAACTCTCTTATTTGTCTGGAAGCCAAGAAAACGGCGCTCTCTCCGTTCGGTTAGCCTAATCTGGATTTGTGACCGAAACCCTTCAGAATTCCGTTTCCGATGGCATAAGCCAATTTACGCTGGAAGGCTCTCGTACGCAGCTTCTTTTCCTCTTCAGGATGCGACAAGAAGGCCGTCTCCACAAGCACCGAAGGAATATCCGGCGCCTTTAACACTGCAAAGTTTGCCTGCTCTACTTTTCCACGGTGCAGCTGATTGATTCTCGAGAGTTCGTTCAGAATTCGAGCGCCGTAAACCATACTGTCCGAAACCTGAGACGTCATAGACATATCCATCAGGATTCGAGCAATCTGCTTGTCTTTATTGCTGAGGTTAACGCCGCCGATCAAGTCGGCATCATTCTGCTTGCGGGCAAGCCAGCGGTTCGCCGTAGATACCTGACCTCTGGTATTCAACACGTAAAGAGACGATCCTCTCGCCGTCGGCTTAACCCAGGCGTCGGCGTGAATCGAAACAAAGAAGTCTGCTTTGGCCGCACGCGCCTTCTGAACTCTTCTCTGGAGCGGAACAAAGTAGTCCCCGTCTCTGGTGAGCATCGCTTTGACGCCTTCAATTTCGTTAAGTTCCTGGCGCAAAATTCGTGCAATTGCCAGCACGACGTCTTTTTCTCTTGTCCGATGTCTTCTTCCGATAGCGCCCGGGTCTTCTCCGCCGTGCCCCGGATCGATCATGATGACCAAGGTTCTGACCCTCGGAGAGCGAGTTGGTTTCGTCTTTGAAGGCTTTGTCTGTGCCAGCTGCGTTTCCGGTTTCTTTGCCGGCTTCGTCTGCGACGGCTTTGAGGTCCCTTTCGGTTCTTCATCCGGACGCATCGGAGCAAGCGTGCCATCCGCAATACCCGCCAAGATTTGGCCCAGCTGATCGACCTCTTCTCCGGAGTCAGCGCGGTTTTCCTCCATTCGCTTCTGACCTTCGGCAACCTGAGCCAAAAGGCTCTTAATCGCGTCCGGCTCAGATTCTTCCTTCTGGATGATGGCCATCAGAGGATCTTTCTGTGTCGCCGGATAGATGTCAAAAACCAAACGGTATCGGTATTGGCCGGCCGGCTTCAGCGAGAAAACCTGAGGATCGACATCGGTCTTGAAATCAATCGAGATACGAACCACATTCGGTCGGTTCTGGCCGACTCGAATTCTGGAAATATAGGGATCGTTAGGCTTAACTTTTTGAATAATCTGCTTGAGCTTATCGGTCAGAAGCAAACCGTCAATATCCACAGCCAATCTGACCGGATCGGAATTGCGCAGAACAAAGTATTTGAACTTCATCGGCGCATCATGCTCAATCGTGATGCGTGTGTATTCTTCCGCAGGCCAGGCGCGGACGTCGACCACTTGAGCTCCGTACGCCGGAGACCAGGGAACAAAGGAGAGCAAAAGAGCGCCGCCCGCTCCTTCCAAAAACGACCTGCGAGTGTTCATTATTTTTTGAGTACTTCTAAAACTTGATTGCCGAGAGCAGAATTTGCTGAAATATCACAGACGCGGCCCTCTCCCTCATTCTTAAGCGTAATGGTCAGATCCGGCTGCGGAACAAAAGGCTCTGCCTTGGACGTCCACTCGGACGCCACAACCCTACCGGGACCATAGTTCTCGCGGAATCCGGCTTCCTCAAACTCAACGGGGTCTTCAAAACGATAGAAGTCAAAATGATTGACCGTAAAGCCGTCGACCTTGTAGGTCTCCAACAAAGAGAAGGTAGGGCTTTTTACACGGCCTTCAAATCCGAGGGCGCGCAGAGCGGATCGCATCAGGTAGGTTTTACCGGCGCCTAAATCTCCGACCAACTTGATGTTAAGTCCTTTTTTCAGGATTTCGGATTTAACGGAGTCCAAGGCTCGAGCCAGCCGAGCGCCTAGTTCTGACGTTGCTTCTTCGTCAGCGAGATGAAACTCTAAGGAATGTGCGTCTGTGTTCATTCAATTCTCGAAAAGTATTCTAAAGATACCACAGCATCGGGGATTTTGAATCAGGCAAGATGGCCATCTCGGGTCAACTTTGCTTAAGTCCGATCCTGTCCGAGAAATCTTCAAAAATCATGAAGATTCCCGCCTTCCAATCAAAGTCAACTAAACACAGGTTTAAAACTAAAAGAAGTCAACCGTTTTTAGAAAATGACATCTCTAAAAAGAGTTTTGATTTCCTCAGTATCATTCCAATCTAAATCGACAGCAGAAAGAAGAAAAATGGATAGCAACCCGATAAATATTAAGCAGCAGGAAGCTCATGATCTGCCGGCAATATGCCGATTGATTGAAGAGGCTTTCGCATCCGTGCAAGAAAGCGATCATCGCGAGCAATTTTTAGTTGAGCGCCTGCTTTCTTCTCCGGGTTTCGTTCCTGAGTTATCGCTGACAGCGTGGATAAAAAACGAACTCGTCGGATACATTCTGCTCACAGAGATTGAAATTCTCTCAAAGTCAGGTCCTGTTCCTTCTTTAAGCCTAGCACCGCTTGCGGTGCGTCCGAGTTTTCAGAGACACGGCATCGGAGCTGCGTTAATTGAAGAGGCTCACAAGCGTGCCGCTGAACTTAATTACGAAACCGTACTGGTATTAGGACACAAAGATTACTATCCGCGGTTCGGTTACAAAAAGGCAGAGGATTTCGGCATTACTTTTCCTTTCGAGGTTCCGCCGGAGTTTTGTATGGTGAAAGAGTTGACGCCAGGCGCAGCTTCTCGAGCCGCAGGTCAGGTTAAGTATCCGAAAGCTTTTTTCGAATACTAAGCAGTTTCCTTTGTTTTAAACGAACCTTCACGCCTGACTACTGCATCTCAGCCGCTATGCGTTTGACGTGTTTCGAAGGTGACTCTCCGAACAGGTTTCTAAACTCGCGGCTGAAATAAGTCGGACTGTCATAGCCTACTCGATAGCATGCTTGAGCAGCTTCAAACTGCTCGTCAATCATCAGTCTCTTTGCCTCTGTGAGCCGCAGGTTTCTGACGAACTGGCTCGGTGTACTTCCGACGATCTCTCTGAATCTTCTGTAATAAGAAGCAGTAGACATTCCGACTTTTTCTGCAACGGACGAATGATCGATCGGCTGGCTGAAATGTGCAGAGAGCCAATCCACTGCCCGGCGTATCTTGTTCTCCGCAGTTCCTGAGACGTAAAGCTGAGAAAATGCTCTCCCCAACGGACTCGTTAGAACTCTTAGATAGATCTCACGTTTGACGATGTCACTAAAGAGCTCCGCATGTTCAGGATGGAGAGCTAACTCGGAAAGTCTCAGAAAAGCATCCAGCAACCCATCGTCTGCCTCGAACAAAGAAAACATCTTCGAATCTTCAGCTCCGCTTTTAAGCGCCTCTTTATCAGACAAAAAGGCAATTGCTTGATCACACAGCTTTGGTTCGATCGTCAAACTGATTGCCAGGAAAGGGTTCGTTTTTGAAGCGCCCACGGCCTCAAAAGAATCAGGCATAAAACTTCCGGTCAGCAGACACACCCCGTTGCCATAAAGAAATTCCTCGTCACCAACCAAAGCCTTCTTAGACCCATTAACGACAAGCGCAAAGGAAGGTTTAGAAATCAGACAACCGAATTTCCTATCGCTTTCTCGTCGAATGAATCTGACAGATTCCAAGGGGTGCGAAGATATCTGTGGGGCCGACGTGATCTTCTCTAAATTTTCTGCCAAGGATTGAATGAGTAATGAGCGACCTATCATCAAATGAGAATTTAGGGCAATTTAAAGAGAATCTAAGTTTATTACAAAAAGCATCCTCTCTGTAATATTTCATTCATAAATTCAAGGATCAATCTGATGATTCGAAGAACTTTTATGGGAATAAGCCTGATGTCAATTCTCAATCTTGGAAATTCAAAAGAAATAAGCAAAGAAAATAAGGCAAGTAAAGCCTTAGTCATCTATTTTTCTAGAAACGGAATGAACTATTGGCACGGCGAGACCAAAAATCTTTCCGTCGGAAACACTGCCCGCATGGCAAAAGTCATTCAAGAAGCGACCAGCGCCGACGTCTGGGAAATCCAACCGGTTCACAGCTATCCCTTCGATTATCGGCAGACCACTGCTGAGGCACAAAAAGAACAAGAAGTCGACGCCAGACCGGAGATCAAACTTTCGATGCCTGATCTTGCTCAATACGATTTGATCTTCTTCGGGCACCCGATCTGGTGGTCGGAGATGCCGATGGTCGCCCGAACCTTCCTAGACAAAGCAGACCTCAGTGGAAAGAAGATCGCGCACTTCTGTACGCATGAAGGAAGCGGGTTCGGCGGCTCAGAATCCGACCTAAAGAGTCGGCAGCCGCGGGCGATCTACCTTCCGTCCCTGGCTATCGCAGGAACGCAGGTCGACAACTCAACCAAGGCCATTCAGGACTGGGCAAAGAAAGTGATTAAAGAAGGAGAAAGCAAATGAAAAACGTTTTAGTACTTACAGGCGCCGGACAGATCGGATTAGCCATTGTGAGAAGTATCGGTTCCGGAATGAAAATCGTCGTATCCGACAAAAGCGCAGCCAATGCAGCCTCTGCCGCTCTGCTGCTTAACAATGCCGGATTTGATGCCGTTGAACACAGCTGCGATATCTCTTCAAAGGAGTCCGTTGCCGAGTTAATTAAGTTTTCCAAAGAACTCGGACCGATTACAGCTTTTGTTAATGCCGCCGGCGTATCTCCGAGTCAAGCATCCATCGAAACCATTCTCAAGGTCGACCTTTACGGCACAGCTATGCTGATTGAAGAAATCGGCAAGGTCATTGAGCCAAACGGCGTCGGAGTCACCATTTCCAGTCAATCCGGACACAGAATGCCGGCGCTCGGGGAAGAAAAAGATAGACTCCTCGCCACAACGCCTGTAGAAGAACTTCTCTCTTTAGATTTTCTTCAGCCTGAGAACATCTCTAATACGCTGCACGCGTACCAGCTTGCCAAACGATGCAACGTTAAACGCGTTATGGCTGAGGCGGTCAAATGGGGAACAAAGAAGGCACGCATCAACTCCATTTCTCCGGGAATTATCGTTACGCCGTTGGCTATTGATGAGTTCAACGGACCGAGAGGCAACTTCTATAAGGAGATGTTTGCGAAGTGTCCGGCAGGAAGACCCGGTACTTCTGACGAAGTTGCAGATTTAGCCCAGCTCATCATGGATTCGAGAAGTTCCTTCATCACCGGCTCTGACTTTTTGATTGACGGGGGTGCTACAGCGTCCTACTTCTACGGTCCTTTGCAGCCTAAAGCTTAGTCGGCCGCACAAACCCAAGAGAATTGCACAAAAAAATCTTTTTCTATATAATCGCAACTCCTGTGTGCCGGTATAGCTCAGTTGGTAGAGCAGCGCATTCGTAATGCGAAGGTCGGAGGTTCGACTCCTCTTACCGGCACCACAGAGAAAGTGCCTAGGTGGTGAAATGGTAGACACAGGGGACTCAAAATCCCCCGCCTAATAAGCGTGAGAGTTCGAATCTCTCCCTAGGCACCAACCCTCAAGTCTCAAGCCTGCTAGACCTTGTTTTTCAAGGTTTTTTTATTTTCACGGCATCAATATTCCTGAGCCTTTTGACCACATTAGCGGTTTTTAACGGTTGTAAAAGCGGTAGTTAAAGACTTTCAATTTTAATTCCGAAGGGGTGAGGTTTTGCTTGCCCAAAGTCCTTCTACTCATTATTTTTGAGAATCAAGACTTCTGTGGCGATAAAAGGAATTCTTTCGAATTTCAAAACAAACTCAAAGCTAGTCGCTACACAACAGAAACGACTAGAAGCTTTGCTTACCGATTATTTATATAAATTTACGGCTAACCGCCCTTCAGTCTGTCTTGATTTTTTCAGCCAACTTCCCGTGAGGTAAAGCACACAAGATTCATTCAATCTCGGAGCTTTACTTACCACGGTTAGGCCGAAGCGCTCATAACAAGGCTCGCAATGTAACTTGATCGATTCTCGTTATTCTTCCTGGCCAAATTATCCAATCGCCGAAGAACACGAGATGGAAGACAAATATTAATTCTTTCGGTTTTATCAGACAGCTTGTCTAAATCGACATCAACCATGGCAAAGATCCAACTCTTGTACTCAGGATTTTTAGCCACTTCATCAAACGAGGAAGGAGGATTGATAGGGAAACCCTCGTCTATCATGTCTTCCATCCATCCAGCAAGCGCCTCGGGTGCATTATTTAACGCTTCTTCTAACGTGTCTCCTCCAGAGTAGCAACCGGGACAGTCGGGAAAAATAACACCAAAAGCATGGGTTTCATCTCCTGGTTCAATAACACAAGGGTAACGCATAACCTCTCCTCAATCTGTAAAGAGAGGCAGGGGCAGAGCCCCCGCCCTGTAACAACTTACCTAAGCTCTAGGCCAGTAACACGCCTCAAAGAAGCCAAAACCCCTTTTGATAAATCCTTAGTTGGATGTGGAACGGTGGCAATAAAGCGTACACCATCCTTTTTAAAGTTGAAATGGTCCCCCTCTAACACTTACGAGCACCCAGCCGTTTTGCTTAAGTATGCTGATTACCTTGGAACTATCCATGGTTTCGCTCCGAAGTAAATCAACAGTGTGTAATTATACACACTAGCAAATCTCTTTCAACCAAATAGTTTGCATAACAATGGCTTCTGCAATACAAGTCTAGGTTTAGATGTCCTTGTTTTCACTCATGTCTCAATCCCCTCAATCCTTGGATTTAAGTGCTGATCTAAAATAACAACCATCAAAATAACAATCTCTGGGAGCAATCGTGAATCTCAAAACCGTTCAAACCCCGGCCCTTCTCCTTGACCTAGACAAGTTCACTCGGAACTGTAATTGGATGAAAGAAAAAGCAGAACGTCTGCATGTAGCGCTCCGCCCTCACCTCAAAACCGGAAAATGCATTGAGTTCGCAAAGGTTCAAATGACATCCCCTTCGGGGCCTGCGACCGTTTCAACTTTGTTAGAAGCTGAGTATTTCTTTAATCTCGGCGTTATTGATCTTATTCCCGTTTTCAATACCAGAATGACAAAGCGGAGGCTTTGAGCCCCCGCCAGTTCTAGAGTCTACGATTTTTTAATTTCTTAACTCGTTGTAGTAGAGCCGAACAAGTCTCGGACAGAGCGATACAGCCTCATCTTCTTCTTTAACGATCCTGCCTCCTCATAAGTTAGAGGAGGCGTTAGGCCTACGACACTCATAATGTCCTTGACTACGGTATTAAATCCGCTCGTGCCGTAAAACTCTATACCTTTGGCCGGACTGATCAGTGCAATCAGAGCATTGTTTAGGCCGTCGATGATTTGATCAGTGGTGGCTTTCTTGTTTTCCTTCTTTAGCCTGTATTCCAAGAAGCGATGCAGACACAAAGCAAGGAAGCAAATTAAGAAGTGACCTCGGACGTGATTTTCCAGCCGAACGTAGACAGGGCGAGCTCTGAAGCTGCTCTTCAGATGTCTGAAGCTGTCTTCAATCTTCCATAAATTTTTGTAGATTTTCACCACTTCTAGTGCCGGAGCGTCCAGTGAAGTTTCAACAACGTGAATGCCGTCGAACTTGGATTGCTCCGCAATTAGAGCATCGTCTATCCGGGCAGACTCCGGGTCCATATCTACAACAACGTAGCTTCTGCCGCCTCTTTTAAAACCGGCCTTGATGTCGCTCGGGCTATCAACCAGGGCCTTGGCTTTTCTGATTAATCGCTCCCTGTCTTTCTTGTCTTTCCTAGCCCGGGATGCGGTCCAAGTAATGATGTATCGACGTTTCAGCTTGCTCTTTACGGTTTTGCCTGAGGCTGTTTTCACATGCTTCAGCTTGGCTTCCAGATCTTTTGTCTTCTCCTCGTTAGCCTCTTCAAAGGCATACTCCGGAGTATCGTATTTGATCGGACCGTCGGTATGGATTTCTTTGTACCAGCCGTAATCTATGATTTCACCATCGTCTGTGACTTTATTCATAGAAATTCTTCCTTCCTCAGAAAGCACCTGAGCTTTGATGTCATCGCTCGCTCCTCGGATCTCGGAAGATAAAACGTAGTTGTCTCCCAGCTTCACCAAGGAATCGATGTTTCCCTTGCTGTTGAGGCCGCGGTCGGCAACGACAGTAAAACTTTTAATATTAAATTTTTTCTTTAACTCATCGACAAAGGGCACCATTGTCGCGCCCTCGCCCTGATTACCCTTGTATAACCCGTAGTCCAAAGGAAGTCCGTCTTTGTCGGCGGCTAAAGCCATGACCACTTGGACCTCATTAAATTTTTTGTCTTGGGAGTAGCCGAAGTCTCTGAGATCATCGGCGTTCGTACTTTCAAAGGCATAAGTCGTAATGTCATAGAGGCAAACTGAGGTGTCCCGCTCAGGGACTTCTTTACCGATTTGCCGATTCCAATAGCGAATGATGTCGGTCTTGTGTTTACTCAGTACATCCAGCGATTTGTAAATATGATCAAGATTATTCAGCTCGACTCCGAGATAGTGACGAGGTCCTTCGATAGAGGAACGGCGTTTGGAAGCCGGATTTAGGATTCTAAGCAGGATCAAGTCTTTTGCAATCTTTGCCAGATCGTACCGGAACTCGGAACACTTTTTGATGTAGTCAAACTTCGCATCAAATTTCAATTGGTCATACAGACGCTGAAGAATGAGGCAGCCGGCACTTCGGGTTTCAAAAACGGCCTGTTTATCTAAACTTTGTCTTTCTAATAGCGTGGATAAATCGGAACTAAGACTTTTCAAAGATGAGGGGGACGAGACCAGCTGTCTGCCTTTGCACTTCCGATTCATTTCATCGACTTCCCTCTGAATCTTCTCCAGAGCAAGAGGATCTTGAGCCAATAGATCCTTCTTTTTGCCAAACCGCTTAACGATCTCACGGATCGGATGATTGACTCCGGGTTTCCGAACGGAGCACTCAATGTAGACGCTGGAGTTTTCCAGTTTTGAGCTAAATCCAAGCCTGTAGTGCATAGCTCCTCCTAGGCTAATCATAGATTAATTATACTACAAATAATACGTGAATTTAGAAAAATATTTTTAGCCAAAAAAGAGAGCCCACGGGGGCTCGCGAAGTTTTTTAAGCTAGCTCAGGTATTGAAAACGGGTGGCTTCTGCAATACAAGTCTAGGTTTAGATGTCCTTGTTTTCACTCATGTCTCAATCCCCTCAATCCTTGGATTTAAGTGCTGATCTAAAATAACAACCATCAAAATAACAATCTCTGGGAGCAATCGTGAATCTCAAAACCGTTCAAACCCCGGCCCTTCTCCTTGACCTAGACAAGTTCACTCGGAACTGTAATTGGATGAAAGAAAAAGCAGAACGTCTGCATGTAGCGCTCCGCCCTCACCTCAAAACCGGAAAATGCATTGAGTTCGCAAAGGTTCAAATGACATCCCCTTCGGGGCCTGCGACCGTTTCAACTTTGTTAGAAGCTGAGTATTTCTTTAATCTCGGCGTTATTGATCTTATTTATGCCGTCGGTATCTCGCCGGGAAAATTCGAACGCGCCATAAACTTAAGAGAAGCAGGCTGCGACTTGAAGGTCATCTTAGACAACAAGGAAACAGCCGAGCAGTTCAGCGCTTACTGCGAAGAAAGAAAGATCCCCTGCCCAGTTCTGATTGAAATCGACGTCGACGGACACAGATCCGGTGTTAAGCCCGACTCTGACGATCTAATCGAAATCGCAAAAATTCTCCAAGGAAAGGCCTATTTCGCCGGCGTGCTCACACACGCAGGCGATTCCTATAAGTGTGTCGGTCAAGCCGCTTGCCTCAAGGCTCAGGAAAATGAAAGAGATTCTCTCGTTCATTGCGCCAATCGTCTGCGCAAGGCCGGATTCGATCCGAAGATTATCTCTGCAGGTTCCACTCCTACCGCCGTCTTTGCCGAATCTTGGGAGGGCGTTACCGAAGTCCGCTGTGGCGTTTACTGTCTCTTTGACTTGGTGATGGCCGGGCTAAAGGTTTGCACAATTGATCAAATTGCTTTGTCCTTGTTAGTTGAAGTCACAGGACATCAAAAAGAAAAAGGCTGGATCATCACAGACGGCGGATGGATGGCTCTCTCCCGCGATCGGGGAACAGCAGCTCAAGCTGTCGATCAAGGCTACGGGGTGGTATGCGACATCGACGGAAATCCGATTGATGATCTCATCGTCGCTTCCGCCAACCAAGAGCACGGCATCATTACTCACCGTGACGGCCGCTTAGTTGATCCCAAGGATTTCCCGATCGGGACTCGTCTCAGAATCCTTCCGAATCATGCCTGCGCAATGGCTGCTCAGCATCCTCAGTACTTCGTCATTCGTAAGGGCAAGATCGTTGATATTTGGAACCGCATCTATGGCTGGCAGCCGAAAGGAGTTTCATTATGAGAGAAGTTATTCTTCCGTCTTTGCCGCCTCCCAACGGCCATTACTCGCATGCTGTCATTTTTAACGGTGCCGCATATGTTTCCGGCGTCCTTCCAATGCGCGTGAAACCGGAAGCCAGTGTCAAAGAACAGTTTGATGCTGTATTCGACGTCATCGAAACAATCCTTAAAGAATGTGAGAGTTCTTTAGAAAAAGTTGTGAACTGCCGCATTTATATTGCTGACCTCAATGACTGGCCCGATATCAATCGCCTTTACAGCGAACGATTCAAATCTGCTCGTCCGGCTCGAGTCGTCGTTCCTGTTAAAGAACTGCATTTCGGCTATCGACTTGAAGTGGAATTAATGGCTGCTGTCTGACAATTTCGTTAGAGTTTCGGCCTGCTCAGGGTATTCCTTCCCGATTTAGAGCAGGCCTTTTATTTTTGTCTCTGGTTTTTGCATAAAGTGGACTCGACTCATCTATAACTCACTATGCAGCTTAATAAACATATTGCAGCTCTCTGCATCGGAACCTTTTGCCTCGGTGTTGCCGAACTCGGCATCGTGCCGGTGTTAACGGCGATCGCTAATGATTTCCATGTCACGATTCCGCAGGCTGGTCTTTACATCTCTGCGTATGCGGCAGGCGTCTGCGCCGGCATCGTCGGCCTATTAGCATTCGGGCGCAACGCGAACCTTAAAACCACACTTTTAGTTGCGGCCTGCCTGATCTTTTGCGGGAATTTAGGTGCTTCTCTGGCCCAGAACGACATCATGATGCTCGCCGCACGATTCGTGTCAGGCTCTCCTCACGGAATTTTCTTTGCTTTAAGCGCTGTCGTTTGTGAACGTCTCGCCGAACCCGGCAAAGCCTCTCGCGATGTCACGCTGATGGTTTTAGGTCAAACATCAGCAAACCTCGTCGGCGTGCCGCTCGGATCTCTCATTGGTTTAGCCGTGAGCTGGAGATTGATTTTCGGCTTCATTGCCGTTTTAGCCTTACTTTTAATCCTGGCTTTAACACGCTGGCTTCCTTCCATGCCTGTTGTTAAGAAGCCGCTGTCCAACGAGCTTACGGCTCTTAAAAGCTGGCATCCTTGGTTCATCCTTTCCGGAGTCGCTATCGGCAGTGCCGGCTTCTACGCCTACTACTCCTACGCTGATCCGATCATGGCCACTATCGCCCATCTGCCGGCAGCATCCATGACCTTAATCATGTTTTTGGCAGGCGCCTCAATGTTCATCGGAAACATCGTTTCGGCTCCGCTCACAAAATATTATTCGGATGTTGCACTGGTCTGCGTCGGCCAAACGCTTATTGCTATTGCTGTCTTAGGTGCTCTCTTCTATTCGCACATTCCTTGGCTGGCAATCAGTTCCATGTCCCTTGCCGCTTTCGGCTATTTTTTCATCTCCGGCCCCATGCAGGCGCTGATTATTGCCGGAGCGGGAGACGCTAAAGTGATTCTCGCGGCTTTAGGTCAGATCGCTTATAACGGCGCCAATGCGATCGGTGCCTTCCTCGGCGGAGAAGCGATCAGACATTACGGATTTGCCAACTTCAGCGCGCTGCCTGGAAGCATTCTGAGCTTTATTTCCGCCATCGTATTTATCAGCTTATTGCTCCGATATCCACGACGCTAGACACAAAAAATCCGGCCGAAGCCGGATTTTTTGCTGAAGAAAATAGTTGAAATTAGAAGCGATAGGTGACGGCAGCGCCGGCCATCCACGCGTTCATCTTTTCAAACTTACCGACCTTTACGTTACTGGTATCGCTTTGATAAAGGTCTCTGTGACCAATTCCACGGATATGGCCGTAAGCCATATCGATCTGCCACTTAGGTGTGGGTTTCCAAGACAAGCCGCAAGTCAGCCACAGACGCTTCGTATCCGGAATCAAAGCTGTTCTGAGCTGCTGGTGCTTAATGGGATCAGTCTCTAACGCAATACCACCTCGGATGGTCCACTGATCAGTAATGTCTAAGTCAGCGCCGAGAGAGAATAACCAGGCGGCTTTCCAATCATTTTGGATACTGATATTAGACAGGCCTGTTTGCAACATGCCTGCTAAGCCAGGACTCCCAATGGAAACCATCTGTCCAAATTGAGTTTTTTGTAAATTATTAGAGTCGTCCATGCTGAATCGCATGTTCTCAAATTTTTTCCAATTGGCCCAGCGAGCCAATCCGGAAAGTCTCAATCTTTGGATGGGCTTCCACGTTGCGGAGATATAAACCGTTTCAGGGGTCTGAAGACGGCCTTTTCCATCACCTTCACCATTCATGTAGTTATTACCACGGATGTAGTAATCACCTCTAGTAGTCACATGAGCAGAAGAACGGTAAGAAACACCAAAACGTAAATCCTCAATTGGAGTCACCATTAATCCGAGGTTGTATGTAAACATCCAATCGGAACCTTTATATTCAAACTGGCCGTCGCCAACCCCTTCTGGAATGCCGCTTTTAATCTTTGAATGCGTCCAAAGTGCCGAAACGCCACCACCAAGGCTGACATAGTCATTGACTTTCCATGCAATGCTCGGATTGATGTCGACCGTCGTCACGGAGCCGCTGATACCTCTCTCATGCGCAGCCCAGTCACTTCCATAGCGAATTCTCATGCCATAAGGGGAAGTAATGGCTAAACCCAACCAAAGAGAATCGTTCACCTGATAAGAAAGAAAAGCTGCGGGAACAGTTGCAGGTTTATCTCGGCCGTTTTCTCTCTGACCTTTTAGTCCTTTGTAGTCAATATCCAAAGAAACATAAGTACCTGCCACAGTCGTCTGAAGACCATGCAAAAGCGTCATACCGGCAGGGTTGAAGTGAATCGCAGAAACGTCATCTCCGACGATACCGGCGCCGGCGTGAGCACGGCCCATACCTGCCACGCTCTGCTCAGTCAACTGGAAGCCGGCGGCAGAGGCCGTGGTTGCACACATAATGGCAGAAGAACAAAGGGCAGCTGCAACAGTCAGCTTCCCAAAGGTTGAGTTCTTAGTTGTCATATAATAAAACTAAATAAAAGCAAAAAGGAGAATGACGTCATTTTGAAGAGGATCAATATTTAAAAACGAGTGATTTTTTTAGTAGTTTCCCTAGGTTGATGGCTCACTATGTAAAATTTCTTTCACATCATGGGAGAAATCATCCGTTTTTGACCGCAGGCGCTCCAAACCCTTACAAAATCACGCTCAGAATAAGAAATAACGCAGTTTTTTGATTAATTTTTAAACTCTTTTTACCTAAATAAAGGTACAATCTTTCCCGAAGACACGTCGCCGTCTATCTCTACGAAAGTTTTTATTAACGTTTCGATTTCCCGTTCGTCTTTCCTTTTTATTTAATCGAAAGCCGTTTTCCTAATGCTTATGGATAGAAAACTTCCCAATGACGGCAATACTTAAGAAACGCTGTTTATGGAACAAAAAAGAACACGTCGAACTTTTGATCCTTCATTTAAACATCATGCAGCTCTGCGAGTTGTAGAAGGCAAAGAAAAGGCGGCTGCCGTAGCTGCCGACTTAGGCATCAATATCGTTAGCCTATACAATTGGGTGAAAGATTACGAGAAAACTAAGGCAACGGCGATCGCAAACGCTCAGTCCCAGGCTGCACAAGCAGCTGAGTCCGCTCCGACAACACAAACCCCTGTAGAAACTTCCTCTCCTATTGAATCTCCGGCTGCTGAAGCCCCGAGAAGACCTAAACTCCAATTAAAGAAACGTCCGCCGGAAACTACGGAAGCTGCGGCTCCGACAGCTGTCACTCCGGCAGCAGCTGCCCCGGCACCTGTCAGTCCTGCACCGGCCGTTTCGATGCCCGCACTGGCGCCGACTTTCAGCAACGAGCCGCGAGTCTTTAGTCCGACGCCCGAACCTACCGTTCAGGAAACTCGTTCCGCTCCGGAAGTCAAAGAGCCAGCGTTTGAAACGCCCGCTTCACATTCCGAATTTTCTTCAAACAACAGCCGACGCGAAAATTTCCAGCAGCGTGATAAAGGAAACCGCAGAAACTCTCTGTTTCAAAGAACGATGCGCGGCCGAAATGCAAGTAAGAATGAAAAGGCCCTGCACGACTCGTTTATTCAGAGCGCCGTGGACAACGCCGTAGCTTCTGCTCAGGCCAAAAAAGCACAGGAAAATAAACCCCAGCTTCCCAAACACAACCCAAATATTTATCAGATTCCCGCCTACGACATGGAAAACGAACTTCCGGTGGATATGAACGCTAATGGTCAGGAAGCTGAAGAACCTAAATGGCCTGTCCCCTCTGCTTCTCAAGGTCGTTCTTGGAAAGTCATGCATGCTTTGGATCAGCGTCCGAATTACAAGGAAGAAAGCGCCAAATTCGGCTATGTCGATGAATTTGATCTGCCGGCAGAAAACCTTCCTGAAGTTTGGGCAATCCTCGATCTGATGCAGAAAAACGCAGATAAGCATGCTTTCGAGGAAATGGTTCACTCTAAAGATCTGAACGTTCCGCCCGAAGTTCTTGCAGATCCCCGCACCATGGTCGTTTCCGGACCGAATGTTCCGAACAAGCCCTGGCTTCGCAAACCTCGTTTAAATCCGATCGCGGAAGACTTCTTCCAGACGACGCCGGATTATTCCAAGAGCGTCTATGAAACCTACGGCGGCATCACGCTTCGTCTTGCTAAGAACAGTACCGGCTCTCCGATTCTTCTCGTTGAACCTTCTCCGAACGGCGGCAAAGACGTCACCATCGATTTCTCCAAGTTTGACCGCTTCGTAGACGACTTCTACGGTGACTTCGTGCGTGACTGCAAGACGGTCATGATGAAGCAGAATCCGAAGGAATATCCGAGCTTAAATGCCTTTATTCGTATTCCTGACGAACCGATGTGGAACCCGAAACTTTGGGCAGGCGTCCGCACCTTCAATTGGAGAGACGGAGAATCTCTCTCTGAAGCCTGGATTCGCTACGCATATGATCAAAGAAGAAACAGCCGTCATCAAAAATATTTCTATCGCACTGACCGCGAGTAATTCTTCTTAAGCATTCGACAAAAATCCCGCTGCTGTGGCGGGATTTTTGTTGTTATCGGATTGGCGTTTTCTTGACCGAAATAATTCCGGCCTTCTCTCGCCAAGCTTCTATCCACCCGGTGAGCAAAACCGTATCAGCCACTTCTACCGTTAATTTAAACGTTCCGTCTCTTCTCTCTTCCAGCTTCTGCATCCGATTAAACGGTGTTTCTCTGAGAATCAAAGCTGTCTGACGGTTTTTAAATACCATCTCCAGCAATACCTTTTGTGCATTGCCGTAATTAAACGGACTTCTGTCAACGTACTGCTGCAGATCAAATCCCTTCGGCTCTTCAGCTATGAAAGAGGTCAGTTCAACTTTCTTTATGCGATGCAGTGCAAGGTTCCTGATCTGTGTCGTGTCTTCATAACAGCAGACTAAATACAGTCTGACATCCTGCTGAACCAGTCCCAGCGGAGATACCCGCAGCTGAACCTCTTCTTCGTTCTCACTTTTGAAATAAACGATATCGAGTTTGACTTGTTTAAATAAGCCCTCGGAAACCTTATTAAATATCGAAGGACGGATCATCGGCGGGCAAAGCGGCAGACTTCCGCTCACAAAACGCACTTTGCTCAGCCAGCGCTTCTCCGGCGAAGAGCCCGACGCAGTGTGCATGTAGTTTTCTGCTGCATCAAAAAGATAGGACAGTGAATTGGTAAGATCGGGCGGCATTTGATAGCGCAAATGCTCTCGAGCAAGCAGAAGCAAAAGCGCTCCGTCGGCGCCAAGCCCTACACGATCCAAGTCGTTGGAATTCAAAAGACGCCGGTATCCGAAAGGCTTCGATTTGTCGTCGCACTGAACACCCATATCGCTTTCAGACAAAGCCTTCAAATAACGCTGCAGAGTCCGGCGGCTTAATTCAAAGCCTGCCGCCGTGAGCTGCTGATGCAGGTCTGTCGTGGAAATTTTACGGTTCAGAGGAATCCGCTTCAGAACCTCCAGGAGCATTTTTGCTTCTTGAAGAGATGAAGTGTCTCGTGCCATGTATCTCTACTCCAAAAAAAGCTCCCGAGTATCAAACCGCGGGAGCTTTGTGGTTAACGCATCAGAAGATTATTTCTTCATGAGGTTTAATTTCTTCGCAATTTCTTCCTGGCTGTCGTACACAGGCTCATCTTTCTTAGGCTGAAGCTTGGTGTAGGAACCGTCGGAATTCATGACCCAGGCGTGGATGTTGTCCTTCAGCTGAGGAATGACGATCTGATTCATAACGTTATTGCGCAGGTTTTCCTGCAGAAGCGGCGTCAACACTTCGATACGGCCGTTCAGATTACGCGTCATCAAGTCGGCACTGCCAAAGTACATCTCCTCATCTCCGTTGTTATGGAAGTAGTAGATGCGAGCATGTTCCAAAAGACGTCCGACGATCGAACGAACTGTGATCGTATCGGAAACGCCGGGCAAGCCGGGGCGCAGACTGCAGATACCGCGAACGATACATTCGATCTTCACACCGGCGCGGCTGGCTTCATAAAGAACCTTGACCATTTCATAGTCAACCAGCTGGTTGCACTTAATGATGATATGGCCGTTGCCGTGCTTCTTGTGCTGTTCGATTTCGCGGCGAATCAGCTTGGTGATGCCGGGACGCAGCGTGTGCGGAGACACCAGCAGCTTGCGGTAATGGCTGACCAAACCGTAGCCGGTCATCACATTAAACAGATCTTGGACGTCATCGTTGATGTCTTTATTAGCCGTGAAGAGACCTAAGTCGGTATAGATCTTGGCAGAAGCAGCGTTGTAGTTGCCGGAACCGATGTGCGTGTAGCGCTCGAGCTTGCCTTTTTCGCGGCGGACCACGAAGCAGAGCTTGGCGTGAATCTTGAGACCGGCAAAACCGTACACAACGTTGACACCATTGCGTTCCATCTCTTCGGCCCAGTTAATGTTCTGTTCTTCGTCGAAACGAGCTTTCAATTCGACGACAGCTGTCACCTGCTTGCCGCGGCGGCGTGCCTCAAGCAATGCCTTAGCAACAGGAGAGTCACTGCCGCAGCGATAAAGCGTCTGCTTAATTGCGACAACATTCGGATCCAGCGCGGCCTGCTTTAAGAACTCCAGCACGCAGTTGAAAGAGTCATACGGATGGTAGACAAGGATGTCGCGTTTGCGGATCTCGTCGAAGCAATTGCGGCCCGGTTCAAAAGCCTTTGGTGTCTTGGGATGATCAGCCGGATACTTCAGAGACGGGCGATCGATCTTCATCATGCGGCCGAATTCGGAGAAGGCCAGCGGAACACGGCAGCGATAGAACTGGTTCGGATGGAGATCCAGATGTTCATACAGGAAGTCCTGAAGACGCTGCGGCATGCCCTTTTCAATTTCGACACGGACGATCGAACCGAAACGGCGCTGTTCGACATAGTCACGAACAGCAGACAGCAGATCGTCGGCTTCGTCTTCTTCAATTTCACCGTCAGTGTTGCGGGTGATACGGAAAAGACCCTGAGACTTAACTTTGTAACCCGGGAAGAGCGTATTCAAACGGTTTCCGATCAGATCTTCGGTAAGAACGATCACGCCGTCTGTTGTAGCATAGGAAAGATCCGGCGTAACGGTGTTGTCTTTATTGGAAACAAACAGGAAACGCGGCACATTGTTCGGGCACTTCAAGCGAGCAAAACGGTTCTTCACCGAAACACCGCTTTCTACCGCCTCAAGCTCCATCACAAAGTTCAAGCTTGTGTTGGAAATCATCGGGAACGGGCGGCCTTTGTCAACGGCCTGAGGCGTCAGAACCGGGAAAATGTCTTCGTCGAAATAGCGGTTCATTTCTTTCTTCTGAGCCGCATTCAGCGCAGAGTATTTAGCGAAACGAATGCCTTTGGTTTCGAGCTCGGGTTTGAGCGTATCAATCCAGAGATTCTCGGCCTCTTCGAGAATCTCCGTGACTTTACGGCGAATTTCGGAAAGCTGACGGGCGGGCGGCATCTTATCCGGACCGGTCGGTTCGGCTCCGCTTCTGGCCTGTCTTTGAACGTTCATCACGCGAACCATGAAGAATTCGTCGAGATTATTGTAGAAGATGGACAGGAACAGAACTCGGTTGAGCAGCGGGATCTCGGGATCCATTGCCGTTTCAAGAACCTTACGGTCGAACTCAATCCAACTGATGTCGCGGTTAATGTACAGAGAAGGATCGTCCAAAGACACTTCCTTCAAAGAGGGCTCTTTTGCAGCAGGTGCAGCAGCTTTAACAGCCGTTCGGCGTACAGCCGGTCTGCGGATGGTCGGTGCCTTAACAGTACGAGGCTTTGCCGGAGCTTTGGCAGCGGGCTTTGCTTCTGCCGGAGCAGCCGCCTTGGTCGGTTCTGCAGCAGCAGGTTTTGCGGTTGATGTTGCGTTCGGTGTCTTGTTGTCGTCAGCCATGGAATCGTTCCTGATTATGTGATTTTCTGTGAAGAACTTTTTGTTTCCTCAAACGGTTAATTCTGGTTTGGGGGTCAATTTTTGTCAATTCTCGTTTCTTGGGATGTCGGACCTAAAGTCGCCTTTTTCTGATACTTTTCCCACAGATAAAGTACGCCGAGTCCGAAGGCGACCCATCCTGCCGCCATCAGCGTGTCCCAAATCCTCCAAATAAGGATGGAATAGTCTCCTCCGTATGCACGCATTAGCCAATCCAATACAAAAAGGATGTAGCACGTGATAAAGAAAGTCATGCAGGTGTAATTCCCGCCGACAAATACCGGAATGCCCGCAGAAGATGCCACGATCAGCGCACCGAGCACAAGCTTATCGTCAATATGCGGAAAGATAAGGATGACTAAGAAGTAAGCGAGCAGTGTTCCGAGAATTCTTTGGACCACACGTTTATAGCCGGCGGCCACGTTGGAATTTAATAAATAAAGCGCGGTAATTCCGACCCATCCGGGTTCGGAAAAATCAAACAGAAAAGAACAGCTCAAAGCGCATATCAGAGTAGCCGTGGAAATGACCGCGTAGGCGTAAGAGTTGCGGTTGCCGCCTTCGACGAGTTTGAGCTGAGCCATTGGTCGAAGCGACAGTTTCTCGTATCTCCAAACGAAGTGATCGAGCACGATGGCAGCCATCGCCAGGCTAAAACCGACGAAGTAGCCGACAAAAGCCATCAGATCCGGCGTGAAATCAAAGATGGAGATGAGAAGGAAAACTAAAACGTACTTTCCCCAAAGCCACCAGAATTTCTCAGCAAAGGTCACCAGGTTCTGGCCAAAACAGACCAATGCGATGACCAGCCATTTGCCGTACTCCATGTTTTTGAGCACAACGCCGAGGAGTGCGGCACACATTACGCCGACAAAAGTTATGGCAACACCGCCCAAGCGCGAAATTAAGTCGCTTTCGGTGTCGCTTAAGAGAGCCATAAAAGCCCCCAGCGCGGCAAAACCGCCTAATTGGGGGCTATGAAAAAGGCCGGACAACAGGAGCGCCGTCGAAATCGTGATCACAAATCTTAAAGTTGCAGTCACACGCGATTTCGTTCCGATCTCTGCTCGGAGTCCGGCGCCAATCATAAGAAATCTCCGCAAAGAGGCTCACTCGAGAACCTCTTTGCTTAGTTAAGATTTAACCTCCGGTGACCGGCGGAAAAAATGCCACTTCATCGCCGTCTTTCAGAGGCGTCGATTCTTTAGCCATTTCCTGGTTCACGGCAAAACGCAGACGAGGCATTTCTTCAAAAGCTGCCTTAAGTGCTGCGTCGTTTTCCGACAGGTAGTTAATCAGATCTTCAACCGTCTTCACGTCTTCGGGCAGTTCAACCGTGTCTTCGCCTTTGAGGAGGCGTTCTTTTAAAGAAGCAAAATAAAGAACCTTTACTTTCATCTCTTATTTTTCCTTTGCGCAGCAGGGACACTCGTCATCGCGTCTGTATTTCATCTGACGCCATGTCATTGTGCGGGCATCCACCATTAACAGACGGCCCGTTAAGGGCTCGCCGAACTTTCCGATAATTTTAAGAGCCTCGGCCGCCTGCATACATCCAAGCATGCCCACTAGGGGTGCAAATACGCCCTTCGTCGAAGCCTTCTCGTCCTTTCCTTCGTGATTAGGGAACAGACAGGCATAACAGGCCGACTCGGGATCTCTAAAGTCGAAGACGGTAATTTGACCATCGAACGCGACCACGCCGGCCGTGACAAGCGGTTTTTTAAAGCGTCGGCAGACGTCATTGAAGGTATAACGGGACTCGGTATTATCCGTGCAGTCCAAAGCGACATCGCAATCGGAAACAAGCTTCTCCAATTCTTCGAGGCTCGGCCTGTGATCTACCGGAACAATTTCAACCTCCGGGTTGATCGCTTGCAAAGCGACTTTTGCGCTTTCGGCTTTATTCAGACCTAAGCGCTCCATGTTGTGAATGACCTGACGCTGCAGATTGGTTAAATCCACCATATCGGAATCCACAATCGTGATTTTCTTTACGCCGGAAGAAGCCAGGTACAGAGAAGCCGGCGAACCCAAGCCGCCGGCGCCGATGATTAGCACTCGGCCTTGAGCAATTCTCTTTTGGCCCTCGATACCGACCTCTTTCAAGAGTTCGTGACGGGAGTATCGGTTTTCTTGCACGTTGCTCATCCTTTCAAAACAAAATTCGTTCTCAAGATTCTACGTATCCGAGAACAAAGATAGTTAGACGGAGTGCTCAAATTTAATCTTTCTGGGTAGATCAATCCACTCCAAGAACTATAACTACATTGTGGGAGGAAATGATGAATATTCGAACACTCGGCGTCTTTTGCGGCATTTTGTCCGGCTTTTTTTGGGGTACGATGGATATTGCTGCTCAGTACTTATTGCACACCGTCCGCATGGCGCCGGCGCAATTCATTTCTTTGACGATGGTCGTCACGACCGTCGCTCTTTTCGCCATTTCTATTGCTACCAAGCCGAAAGAAACCTTCCTCGCAGCCACAGACAAACGAAACGTCTTTCAGTTCTTCTTGTTCGGTGTTTTGGTCCTCCTTACGCAGGTCAGCTTCTATGTTTGTGTGAAGTATTCCAACGCCGAAACGGCTGCGGTCATTGCCGCAACCCGGCCTTTCTGCATCATGGGTCTTTTACTCTTTGCCGCTGTCATGCCGACGGCTTCGCAGATTCTTTGCTGCGCTCTGGCGCTCGTCGGCGTGTGTTTGATGATGACCAAAGGAGATTTCTCAACACTGTCTTTCGGCTGGCTGACGCTTTTGGTCGGCTTCGGCGCCCCGCTCTTTAGCGCCGCCTACACCATTCAGAGTCGCTCTATTGTTCGAAAGGTCGGACCGCTCATCGCCATGACGTGGGCCATGCTTTTTACCACGATCCTCTGCAACCTCTACTATCCGTTCTGGAAAGTGAGCCTTGAATGGAATTTCTTAACGAGCCTCAGTGTCCTATGGGTCGCCATCATGGGACATATCGTGGCTTACACGCTATACATCGTCAGCGCCTCTAAGATTCTTCCGACCATTACCGGCGTGCTTGAAACCATTGAACCGCTGACTGCCATCGTACTTTCATACTTTTTCTTCTCGCAGAAGATGAATGCTTTCATGCTCGCTGGTGCAGCGATGGTGCTTGTCGCTGTCGTTATTCTCGGCTTTAGCAAGCCGCGAGAAAAAGCCAATTAAGTCTCGGCAAAGCGCTTGTTGGGTTTCTATAATCTCCAAACGCTTCGTTGATCTTTTCTTAAGTCAAATGCAGACACTAAGCCAGTTCTTTTCTCAGATTCCGGTTCTGTACAAAACAGCTGCCCTGCTTCTCCTCTCAAACTGTTTCATGACGTTTGCGTGGTATGCACATCTCAAGAATCTCGGAAGCTCTCCTCTGTGGGTTGCGGTTATCTCCAGCTGGCTTATCGCGTTCTTCGAATACTGCATCATGGTTCCGGCCAACCGAATCGGTTTCTCCGGCCTTTCCTTAGGTCAGCTCAAAATCCTTCAGGAAGTCATCTCATTGGGCATTTTTGTTCCGTTTGCGTTCCTCTACATGAAGCAGCCCTTAAAGCTGGACTATCTATGGGCCTCTCTGTGCATGCTCGGAGCCGCCTACTTCATGTTCCGCGACAAACTCTAATCTGCTTTCGGCAAAACAACTGAATCCAGTGGAATCGCAAAATATCGATACCAAAACATCCAGCTGTCCACCGTGTGCTTCTTGAAGTTCTCAACGATCAGGTTTGCCATTTCAGAAACTAACGGCGAATGATCCGATTCTCTTCGGCAGACGCAGATCTCCCAAGGCCGACGGTGCCAGCTGGGAAGCACCGGAACAATATCGCCTCGCATCAGCTCATCAGCGACGAAAGAAGGCACCAAATCTACCGATATGCCTTCTCCGGCAATCAAGTGCGTGCGGCAGGAATATGCATCTTCAAAATGCACCTTGTCATCAGATTCGATTTCAAAAGAGGCGTCTCGATTCTCTAAACGCCGACTAAAAGATCGATTGGAAGTGTATCTCAGCAGGAGCGTATGGTTCCGAAGTTCTTCGACGCTTTGCGGAGATCCGTGCCGACGGAGGTAGCCGCGTGAAGCCATGAGAAACGTAACGTTGTGTCCGCTGGAATCCATGTGATACCTTCTTTTGCAGGCCGATATCCGAAATAAGCCACATCTGCCGCGCCATTTAATAAACCTTCTTCTCCGGCGTCGATCAGCACTTCAACACGCAGCCCTGGATGCTTTCTTTCAAAGTTTGAAAACGCATTCAAGTAAGCGCTTCGGTCAATGTTCGCCGGAAGACTGACTTTCAAAATCCGCTTCGGCTTAATCGTGTCTTGATGCTTGATAGAGTCGACAGTTTTCAGCAGACGCTGGTATTGGCGAGCTATGCGATCGGCCTCGGAAAAGAGCTCCAGCTACTTCGTGACAATCTGAGCGGGCTTTCGTTTGCGGTCCAGAAGTTCGATTCCCAGCTCTTTCTCTAACGAAGAAACCAAACGGGATGCCGCAGGAAGGTCCATATCTAAACGTTCTGCAGCTTGAGCCAGGCCTTTGGTTCTGCCTAATTCCGAGAGGAGGTTCCAGGTTTCGATTTTGAGAGACGGACGCATGATTACAACTTGTGAATTTCACAACTTAATCGGTATGTTCGCCATTATCCGCTTATTCTCAAAACCTAAGCGAGGACTTGGTTATGCAAAAGAAAACCGAAGGAATTTGTTTTGCAATCAGCGCAGGAATTTGCTGGGGTTCGATGGGTGTCGCAGCGCAAGTGCTGATGGAAGATTCCGGCTTTACAGTAGGCGATCTGGTCGCAGGCCGGCTTCTGGGTGCCGGAGTGCTGCTGCTCATGTTCGAGCATTTCTTCATGCGCCGATCACTTCTGAAGTATTTTTCTCAACCCGGCGTAGCAAAAGACATTCCGCTCTACGGAGTGCTCGTCCTGCTCACCCAACTGACGTTTTTCTTAGCGATTCAGTGCAGCAACGCAGGCACCGCCGCCATCCTCGCGGCCACTATTCCGGTATTCACGACGATCTGGGATATCTTTGTAAAGCATCGCGCACCTCAGATTCGTGAAATGGCGTGCACGGCGCTGGCAATCATAGCGGTTGTATTGATTACCACCAAAGGAGATTTTGATTCCGTTTCACTCTCTCTGACGGGTGTCCTTTGGGGCCTTGCATCCTCGGTTGCCGGCGCCGCCAGCAATATCCAACCGAATGCCGTTCTTAAGAAAATTCCCGTTACCGTCGTTGTCGGCGGCGGCATGACGGTCGGAGGCATAGTGATGAGCATCTTTTTTCCGCCGTGGGCGATTGAAGCCAATTGGACGACGCAGTCGGCGCTTTTCTACACCTATATCGTTGTGGTCGGAACCTTGGTTTCTTTCCTGCTCTATGTTTCAAGTCTCAAGATGATCTCAGCGACTTCGGCAAGCCTCTTGAGCTGCTTTGAGCCGATCACCGCCGTCGTTCTCTCCGTCGTTCTGCTCGGTGCTCCGCTCACGCCGGCTGAAGGTGTCGGCGGTGTTCTAGTTTTCGCAGCCGTTTGGCTTCTGGCCTCCCGCAAGAAAGCGCAGGCATAAAAATAGCTCGGCATCTTTTTCGAGACCGAGCTATCAAAGAACTAATTGCGAACTATTTCTTTTCTTCCGCGTTCGGAAGAACGCGCTTCAGGAAGGTACGTGTTCTTTCTTCCTTCGGATGCAGAAGAACATCTTCCGGTTTGCCCTGTTCAACAATCACTCCGCCGTCCATGAAGATCACGCGGTCGGCCACTTCGCGGGCAAAGCCCATTTCATGCGTAACCACGACCATCGTCATACCGGACTTCGCCAGATCGGTCATCACCTTCAGCACTTCACCCACGAGTTCCGGGTCAAGCGCAGAAGTCGGTTCGTCAAACAGAAGAGCCTTCGGTTCCATTGCTAGGCCACGGGCGATCGCCACACGCTGCTGCTGGCCACCGGAAAGGCTTGCAGGATAAGCATTGGCTTTTTCTGCCAAACCGACGCGCTTAAGCATTTCCATAGCTTTTTTCTCAGCCTCGGCTTTATTGACACCGGACACGAGTTTCGGCGCCAAAGCAACGTTCTCAAGAACGGTTTTATGCGGCCAGAGATTAAAACGCTGGAAAACCATTCCGAGGTGCTCTCTGACTTTGTTGATATCGGTCTTCGGAGAAGTGATATCAACGTCATTGACGTAAATCTTGCCGCTGGTGGTTTCTTCCAACGCATTGATGCAGCGAAGCATCGTGGACTTGCCGGAGCCCGACGGCCCTAAAACCACGACTTTTTCTCCGGGCATCACTTCGAGGTTAATGCCGCGAAGAACTTGGTTATCTCCGAAATACTTGTGCAGATCTTCGATACGGATAACCGGTTTCTGTTCGGTCTTGTTGTCGCTCATCTGTTGTCGTCTCCTTTACCCAAGCGTTGTTCCATCTTCTTCACGAGATAAGCCAGACCTAAAGTCATGACCCAGTACATCAGAGAAATCGTAATGTACGGTTCCCAGTAGCGAGCTGTAGCTCCGGCCACAGTACGTGCGGCGTAGGCCAGTTCAGCCAGGCCGATCGCAGAAACAAGAGAAGAGTCTTTCAAAATCGCAATCGCATTATTGCCCAACGGCGGAAGCATACGGCGGAAAGCCTGCGGCAGGATGATGTGGAACATTGCCTGCCAGTAAGTCATACCGACAGAGCGGGCAGCTTCCATCTGTCCTTTATCCAAAGACTGGATACCGGCACGGAAAACCTCTGAAAGGTAAGCACCGGCATTCAACGTAATGGCCACGATACCGGCAAGCATCGCACCGTAAGTAGAACGAATCTCACGGGCAAGGTCACCGGAAATTAAGAGGCCTTCGGTCGGATGAATGAAGAACGGAAGGATCGCGAACTGCATCAGCAGAATCTGAACGAAAAGAGGCGTTCCGCGAAAGAAGCTCACGTAAACCGTCACCGGCCAGCGCACACAATATTTAAGAATCTGTTTCCAAGGGGAATGTCTTGCATCGGCCAGTCGAGCCATGCCTAAAGCCATACCCAAAATCACACCCAAGGTGACGCAAATCACCGTAATTTGGATGGTCATCTTGGCGCCTTCTAAGAAGAGAGGCCAATATTCTGTAATTACTTCGTACCGAAATCCGCCCACGTTCGCTCCTTGGTATTAAAAATTCCCGAGATTTTATTTAAAAATTACCCGACCATGTAGATCGGGCAATTTCATTGGTTAGTTCCTGTTACTGAGGAAGCTTCGGTGCATCAGTACCGAACCACTTGCGATAAATCTTGTTGTATTCACCGCTGGCAACAACCTTATCGAGACCGGCGTTGATTTTATCGATCAGCTTCTGATTGCCTTTCTTAACAGCAATACCGAAATACTGTTCTTCGAAGGCCGGATCACGGGTCATGTTGAAGTGCTTGTCGGGATTGTTGCGAGCGTAGAAAGCCAGAACACCGATATCACCGATTGCAGCGACGACACCGCCCTGATTCAGTTCTTCCAGAGCAAGCGGAGTGTTGTCAAAACGACGAATTCTTGTAGAGGCTTTGCCGAATGCCTTGGAAGCGGCAACGTCACCGGCAGAACCGCTCACAACAGCTACGCTGCCTTTGGAGAGGTCGGAAAGCTTGTTAATCTTGACGGACTTATCGGTCAGGATCAGCTGATGAGCCAGGAAGTAGGGCTTGGAGAAATCGACAACCTGTTTGCGCTTGTCGGTAATCGTAATGCCGGACATGATGATGTCGCGGTCACCTTTATCGACAGTCGCGAAAATGCCTTCCCACGGTGTGTTAATGAACTTAACGTCAAAACCTTCGGCCTTTGCGATGGCACGCATCAAATCAACGTCGAAACCGACAAGCTCTTTCTGCGGCGTTTCATATTCGAAGGGACGATAAGTCGCACCTGTTCCGACGACATACTCTTCAGCATTAATACCGGCGGAAGCAGTCAATGCGATTGCAGCGCATGCTGTCCAAAGCAGCTTTTTCATCAACATTTAATAGACTCCAATAGAAGAATTCGTCACCGCGTATACGTCGCGGCCATTCTGATCATCATGCCACAGTCAAACCCACATTGGGCAGCTTTTCAGCAGGAATAACGCAAACCCCTAGGTAAATCCATTAGACAGAAATCTGCGAGGGAGTCTCGGCAAGATCTTCAGACAAAAAATACGCTCAGCGGCTGCGGCACACCAAACCTCGTAGTCGCGTCTCCGGTTCGAGGAAGGAAAAATTAACGCTTAGGCCGTGTGATTACTTGCGGTCAGCAAGCTTTTTAAAGATCAACGGCATTGCTGCTTCATCAAGCGGGTTCATGTCGACTAGGTCAAGTTTTTCAACCATGCTCAGTGTTGAAGTCTTGTACGTCAGGAAATGAGGCGTCTGCAAATGCGCGTGGTACGCTGCTTCATCCGCGTAAATTTCTAAAATTCGGATTTGGCCCGGGTTTCGCTTATCCTGCATCGGAAAAATCGCGATAACGCCAGGTTCATTGGCCACAGAATCTGCGCCGATCGTCCGCGCGCGTTCAAGATACTCATCGAGATTCGCAGGGTCCACTTGAATTTCAGCAATTCGAACAATCATCGATTTTCCTTTTCTGTCTCTCAGCAGAAGAGAGGCGGATACAAAAATCCGGTCTAACCGACCGGATAAAAAACTTATCTTCGTTCTCAAGCCGCTCTTCCGGGCACTTGAGAACTCGTACTTAGATTTTTAGAACACTTCGACGTTATCGATCAAACGTGTGGTGCCGATTTTTGCGGCTGCTAAAACGACTAACGGCGTTCTTTTAACCAGATCGTCTTTTGTCGGTGCGAGCAGATCGCTTCTGCGAACCACGGCGACATAATCAGGAATCCAGCCGTGACCGTCGAGCATCTTCATTGCTCTTTCTTCCAACACGTCCGGATCTGCCGTCTCGGCTTCCAGCGCATCTTTAACGCCTTTGACTGTCTTGTAGAGCAATGTAGCGTCTTCAAGTTCCTGTGCGCTCAAGTAACGATTGCGGGAAGAGAGCGCCAGTCCGGTTTCCTGATTGCGCTGCAGTTCTGCCGGAACAATGCGGATCGGCATGCCGAACTGGCTGACCATTTCCTTGATGATCGTCAGCTGCTGGTAGTCTTTTTTACCGAAAACTGCGACGTCCGGTCGCACAATGCAGAAAAGCTTCATAACAACCGTGCAGACGCCTTCAAAAAATCCCGGACGATAAAATCCTTCGAGAATATCAGCCAAGGCAGGATCGGGCTTCACGCGGAAAGTCTGAGGCTGCGGATACATGTCTTTTTCGCTCGGCGCAAAGACATAATCAACGACACCCTGCTCTTCAAGCTTTCTGCAGTCCTCTTCCAAAGTTCTGGGATACTGGTCGAAGTCCTCGTTCGGGCCGAACTGAAGACGATTGACAAAAATCGACGCAACCACCGTGTCGCCGTACTTGCCGGCTTCCTGCATAAGATGCAGATGACCTTCATGAAGATTGCCCATGGTCGGAACCAAAGCAATATTCTTCTTTCCTTTGAGCTCTTCCTGAAGAGCCTCGATTGTGTGAACAACTTTCATTTTTTTCAAAAATCAGAAGGAGTGCTCAGGCGCCGGAAATTCGCGGTTTTTAACGGCATTCACGTAATTAGCCACCGCTTCTTTGATGCTTGCGGCTCCCTCCATAAAGTTTTTAGTAAATCTCGGTTTACGGCCGGGAAAGATTCCCAGCAGATCCTGTAATACTAAAACCTGACCGGAGCAATTTAGGCCTCCGCCGATACCGATTGTCGGAATGCTCAAAGCTTCCGTCACTCGTTTGGCAACGTCTGCCGGAACCATTTCCAGAACGATCATGGATGCGCCGGCCTCCTGCAGAGCCAGAGTGTCGGCCATGAGCTTTTCTTCTCCGGACTTAGTCTTGCCTTGGACGAAGTAGCCGCCGATAGCGTTAACGGATTGAGGTGTAAATCCGACGTGACCGCAAACGGGAATGCCCATCGCTGTTAAGCGGCGAGCCAGCGGGCAAACTTCTGTGCCGCCTTCGAATTTAACCATGTGGGCGCCGGCCTGCATCAGTTTTACGGCATTAGCCACAGCCTCGTCTTCATTGACAAGGTAGCTGCCGAAATTCATATCTGCTAAAACCAGGCCGTACTTATTGCCGCGAGCGACGCAGGCGGTGTGATAAACCATGTCGTCAATGGTCACGGGAAGCGTTGTCTCACGTCCCTGCATCACCATGCCGAGAGAGTCTCCGATGAGTTTGATGTCTACACCGGCCTCATCTTCAACGGAAGAGAAAGTTGCGTCATAGCAGGTGAGCATCACGATCGGCTCTCCTGCCTCGTACATCTTCTTGATGGTGCTGAGTCTAACGGGCTTGCGTTCCGTTTTCTGATCCATTGCATTCTCCTAAATTGCCGAACCACTCCTCGGCAGATTTAAATCGGTTAATTCGCTGGTCAGCCGTAGAAGCCAAAAAGGCTTGAACCTGACCTTTTCCCGCAATATTAAACTGCGGTGCTATCTCTGCAAGAGGAACTAACACGAAGGCCCGCTCCGTCATGCGCGGATGCGGAAGGAGAACAAACGGATCGTCGGAGCGCTGCTCTCCGACAGTAAGAAGGTCTAAATCAATCGTACGGGGCGCATTATGGACGCCCGCAGGACGCACACGTCCCAGGTCCGACTCAATTGCTAAAAGTTGTGTCAGCAACATTCGCGGAGACAGTTCCGTCTTTATCTCCAGGACGGCATTGGTGTAGTCCGGACCGCTCGAATCAATGGGTTCTGTTTTATAAAGTGAGGAGACTTGAACGAAGCGGATACCCGGAATATCGGCAATTCGGAGAACTGCTTCCTTTAATGTAGATTCGGGCTCGCCGAGATTTGCGCCGAGCCCGATAAATGCCTGCAGCATCATGGCTTACTTGGATACCTTTTCTTTGTCAGACGAAGCCTTCTCCGACTTGGACGGCTTACTTCTGTCGAAACGTTTCTTGCGTCTTCTGCGGCGTTTTTTCTTTTCTTTTTCCTCGCCGTCGGCTTCACCTTCTTCCGACTTACCCTCGGCAGCTCTTTCCTGACGCAGGCGCTCCCGCTCCTTGCGGTCCTGGTGCTCGGCTTCTTTGCTCATCTCCAGACGTTCCTCATCGGTTGCGCCTTCGTAGGCCGTCCACCAATCGGCGAGCTCGTGGGAGGCATCGCCGCTGGAAGCGCGAAGCAAAAGGAAGTCATAAGCGGCGCGGAAGCGCGGATGCTGAAGAAGTTTCATCGCAGCGCGGCGGCTCCTGACTAAAAATCTTGGCTGAAGTTTCCAAATAATGGCCATGTCGCTGACGTAGCGGGACTGCAGTCCGTCCCAGCGATAGCTGTCGGCCACTTTCTTGGCGGCTTCTTCGTAAATCTGTCCCGGTGTTTTGCCGGTGGACTTCGCCACTTCTTCCTTCATCTCGTGCCACAGAAGAACGGCAAAGAGGAAGCTCGTCGAAATCGACTTACCGAGCGCGACACGAGCGTCACAGCGCTCCAGACCCTTGCGAACAAAAGGAAGACCGAAAGTGCGTTTCAGAACATCAAAGAGCGGAATCGGAATGCTGATGTCATAGCGGTTCATGAGCTCCATGCAGGCAACAGCAGATCCGCTTAAAACCATCTTCGAGAATTCATCCGCCAGACGTGCACTCGGAACCGAGAGCAGCAGCGTCTGCATGTAATGCATCGGGGCGGCGGTTTTCTCATCGATCGTAAAACCGAGTTTGGCGGCGATTCGGATCGCACGGAGGATGCGGACGGGATCCTCACGATAACGAGTGGCCGGATCTCCGATCATGCGGATTTTTCTCTCACGGATATCGTCTAATCCGTGGTGGTAGTCATATAGGTCGCCGCTGATAGGGTCGAAATACATCGCATTGACGGTGAAGTCTCTGCGGGCGGCGTCTTCATACTGTTCCCCGAAAACGTTGTCATTGGTAATGACGCCGTCCTCGTCTTTCGTCACACCTTGTTTGGCAAAGCCGCGAAAGGTCGCAACTTCAATTGTTTCAGCACCCTTGTTGACATGAACCAGACGGAACCGCCTTCCGATAATGATGGCGCGTCTTGTGACTTTTTTGACTTCTTCCGGGGTCGCATCGGTCGCCACATCGAAGTCTTTCGGCTTGACCCCGATCAGCAGGTCTCGTACGGCACCGCCGACAATAAAAGCTTTGTATCCGGCATCCTGAAGTTTTTGACAGACGGATATCGCAAAAGGACTCACGGCCGAGAGGTCAATTCCGTTTTCTTCTCTCGGAACAATATGAGCTCTCTTCCGAATTTTTGTCGGCACATTCGCTTTGAAGCCCTCTTCTTCTTTAACCAACTCTCGTACTCCGCACGGACACAGCTCTTAGAACAGCTTATGTTCGCTGAATAATTCCAGAATTTCCCAATGTCTCTCCTGAGCCGTACTTCTTAATCGGTCATCGGGATTCGTTGCTACAGTCTTTCCTCCGTGACGGGCCACATGATCAAGCAGCGGAAAATCGTTCATGGAATCGGAAAAGAACGCCGACTCCTTCAGATCCGCCGTTGAACCGCCGCACTTCTGTATAAAACGCTCGGCGTTAACGACCTTTTGCGCTGCAAAGTTTTCACTGATCCAGCGCCCTGTAAACTCTCCGTCGGGCTTTTCGTCCGGTTCGGCGCAGATCAGGTCACGAATACCGAAAAGCTCGGCAATCGGTTCCACCGCGTAACGGTATGAGGCAGTAATCATGACAACTCTAGCACCGGCCTCACGGTATTTTTTGACGAGATCCACTGCGATGGGCAGTACGTGCGGCATGATGTCCCGCTTTAAATACTGAACTCGGAGTTCATCGAGTTCGCGGCGCGGGAAACGCGCCAGCAGCTTCATTTCAAAATCTTCGAATTTATTGATATCGAGGCAGCCGTTTTTATAGTCGACGTCGTATTGAATTCGTTCGGCGCGAAGCTGCTTTTCGTCTTTGCCGACGTGGGAAAGCAAAGTTTCGGCCCACAGGATTGAGCTGTCGACGGGAATCAAGGTGCCGTCTAAATCAAAAAACGCGTATTTCACCGATCTTCCTTTGTGTCTTGATTGCGTTCGAGCCATTCTTTAATTAAGGGGATGGTCACGGCTCTTTTTGCTGACATGGCATAACGGTCCAAGCTGTGAAGCAGATTACTCATCGTGTGCATGTCGCGCGGAAAATTATTCTCGATCCAGTTCAGAACTTCCGGCGCCACTTTCAGGCCGGTCTGAGAAGCCGCCTCCAGAATAACCTGACGCTTTTGTTCGTCGGACAGCGGAGAGAGCTCAAAAACCACGCCCCAACTGAAACGGCTGGTGAGGTCTTTGCGAAAGCCCTGACGTTCAAAATCTTTCGGACTGCGGTCTGCAGTCACGACAAGATGGGTTCCGGGATGCTCCCGCACGGTGTTGTATAGAACGAACAGCTCCTGCTGTTGTTCCGGCCTCAGATCTTGGACATTGTCTACGGCGTAGATTGTGCGGTTTTCGTCGAAAGCAGGAACGCCCTCGCTTTGTTTGCCCAAAGCGCGTACAAGGTGTGTTTTGCCCACACCTTCGTATCCCCAAAGGTAACTAAACTGCGGTCCGCGTCCTTCCTTCAGCTCGGAAATCACGGCGACAGCTTCGCTGTTCGACCCCACAATAAAATTAGAGAGAGTCGGCTGTTTTTCAGGGAAAAAATCCAAAGGAAGCTGACCCCTTATTTGTTCCTTCTTGTCTTTCTCGGATTCAACCAAATCGTTAACCTGCATCAGTCTGTTTGTGTACTTTT
This sequence comes from Acinetobacter sp. N54.MGS-139, assembly GCA_000980495.1. Lineage (GTDB taxonomy): Bacteria > Pseudomonadota > Gammaproteobacteria > Burkholderiales > Burkholderiaceae_F > Parasutterella > Parasutterella gallistercoris. The sequence continues at coordinate 36,221 of LARN01000014.1, forward strand.
CGGATTCTAAAGGTTTCTCGGTAAGACTGAGATTAATCGGCCTTTCTCGTTGCTACTCAAAACGAAACAGCTCGCCCCCGTCGTCTTTTCCTCGGGTTTATCCTAGGCTGAACTGGATCGGAGGAAAATCCATGACAATGACATTTAATGAATCACGATGGCCTAGAGAAAACGCAATCAAGGTAGTGAAAGGCAACGGTGTGAGCAAGCTCGCTGTTTTTATGGATCCGATGTGTGTTTACTGCAAACGGCTCAGCCGCGAAACGCTCGCCAATTTAATGAACGTCACCATCTACTGCTACATTTGGCCGTTCTTAAGCGAAGAATCCAAAGAGATCGCCGGCTGCATCTACTCCAGCGCCGACAAGGCAGACGCCTTAGTCCGCTGGATGAAATACGATCAGATGCCCACCGGAATGTCGAATGAATATTCGGAAGAAATGATCGAACAGAACATCGCGTTGGCTGATTACCTCGGTCTTCAAGGGACGCCCGCAATCTTTTTATCCGACGGTCGCGGACCATTCGGAGCAATGAGCGCCAAAGCTCTTACCCACAAGATCATTTCTGCCGAACATTATTAATTTGCATTCGTTTCTCAGAGCCGGCTCATCGCCGGCTTTTGTTTTCTCTGCTTCACAAAACACCTGCAGGATAGCTTTGTTAGCAATTAACCGCATCGGCGGAATTGAATTACCGCTCAGAGGCCTTTTCTCCTCTAAAATTGAGCAATTCCCAATCTTCAATCTCAAAGCTGTTAAAGATGACAAAAACTCTTTCCTATGCAGACTCCGGAGTCTCCATCGACGCCGGCGACGAGTTAGTTGAACGCATCAAACCCTTCGCTAAAAAAACGCTGATTCCCGGCGTTCTCGGTTCTATCGGCGGTTTCGGCGCTTTATTTGAAATCTCCAAAGATTACAAAGAACCGGTTCTGGTTACCGGAACAGACGGCGTGGGCACCAAACTGAAACTCGCTTTCCTGCTGAATCGTCACGACACCGTCGGCCAGGACTTGGTCGGTATGAGTGTCAATGACATCCTGGTTCAAGGCGCTAAGTCTTTATTCTTCCTTGACTACTTCGCCTGCGGTCATCTTGATGTTGACGTTGCCGAACGCGTTGTCAAAGGCGTCGCACACGGCTGCGAACTTGCCGGCTGCGCATTGATCGGCGGTGAAACCGCTGAAATGCCGGGCATGTATCCGGCCGGAGAATACGACCTTGCGGGCTTTGCCGTAGGTATCGTCGAAAAGAGCCAAATTATTGACGGCAGCCATATCAAACCGGGTGACGTTGTTCTCGGACTGGCTTCGAGCGGCCCCCACTCCAACGGTTTCTCTTTAATCCGTAAGGTTGTGGAAGTTTCCGGCAAGCCCTGGACAACCGAACTTTCCGACGGAAAGACCTTAGCTGACGCCGTCATGGAACCGACCCGCATCTACGTCAAACCGGTTCTTGAAGCCATGAAGAGCGTAACCATTAAAGGCATGGCCCATATCACAGGCGGCGGACTGCTTGAAAATATTCCCCGCGTCCTGCCCGAAGGCACTCAGTGCGTCATCAAAGCAGGTTCCTGGAAGCGTCCGGCTGTTTTTGACTGGCTCCAGCAGGAAGGCCATATCGAAGATCATGAAATGTATCGCGTCTTCAATAACGGCATCGGCATGGCCGTCATCGTCGCCGCCGAAGAGGCCGAAAAAGCTCAGAAAGCTTTGGAAGCCGCCGGCGAAACGGTTTATCGCATCGGAGCGATCGAAGCCCTGCCTGCCGGCGAAGCACCCTGCGTCGTTCGCTAAGCATTAGTATTCTCGCTAATTGAGCCTCCTTCGGGAGGCTCATTTGTTTTTAGTTTCATTACACTGAAAAAGTAATCGGCTTCGAGGACGACCATGAGCAAACCTATCACCGACTCCATCTTGAGCAGCGAAACCCGAGTTTTTCTCATGTGCTGCGACTTGCGAAGCTTTTCTGCAGTTGCGCATGCCCTGGGCATCACTCAGTCTGCTGTTTCGAAGATCATTCGGAAATTTGAAAACGCCATCGGATTTGAGTTGTTTATACGCAACTCCCGGCCGCTGACGCTAACACCGGAAGCTCATTTGCTGCACCGTCAGCTTCGGGGTCTCAAAGGCGAGATGACGCGCTCTTTATCCTCTCTGCAGAGCAAAAACTACATTAAGCCGATTCTGCGCATCGGAATCTTGGAAAGCCTGCATTTAAATTTGGGCCTGGCGATCCTCAAAAATCTTCTGCCGAATCTGTCCCAGATCGTCATGCTGACCGCCAGCGCCAATGTTCTGATACAGAGACTCATCGAACGAAAGCTCGACCTCATTATCACTAATGACGTTTCAACCGAACCTTCACATGTCTTTAGGAAACTGCTTTTTCATGAACCGTCCGTTTTAATTCTTCCCAAACCTTTTGAGAAAGACCCGGATCAAAACTGGACTTGGCAGCGTCTTGCCGTCTGCGGGCTGCCGCTGATCCGCTATTGGAACGAGAGCGGCGCCGGTGAGATCAATGAGATGTTCATGAAAACGCACGGGCTAAGATTCCCCGACAAAATATCTGTCGACACTAACTCTCTTCTGGTCACGCTCGTCTCTCAAGGCATCGGCTGGGGGTTTTCGCGGCCGACAACCGTGATTGAAAACATCCATATGCATTCTCATTTCATCGTCCGTGAAATGCAGAAACCAAACTTTAGCCGCGAAGTGTATTTAATTGGACGGGAACAAGAATTTGTCGTGGAATCCGAGGTCATTGCTGAAATTGCCAAACAGTTCGTGCAAGAGAATATTATTCCCGAAAGTCTCAAATTTGCGCCTTGGGTCAAAGATGGATTTACGGTTGGATAGAAACTTATTTCATTGATTCCATACAAATAAATGACAATTTAGAAAATCTAAAGTATTCCAAAACGGCATAGATCTTATTCTTCGGTTTCCGAAGCCGAATCCTAAAATATTGGTATAGCCTCAAACCACAAAAGAGGTTTCCAACCAAAAATCCCAAAAAGGAGAAAACTATGCCAATCACAGGCTGGATTGCCATCCTCGTCCTGATCGTCATGTGCTACATGCTGATCAAGCAGTACGAAACTCGTATGGTGCTGTTCGGGGGCGGTTTCATTCTCTGCTGCATTTCCCTCACCCCGATGGCAGGCTTAAACGCCTTTGCCAAAACCATGACCAACGGCGCTTTGATCATGGCCATCTGCTCGGCTACCGGTTTTGCCTATTGCGTCACGTTCACCGAATGCGACCGTTCTTTAGTGCATTACCTGACCCGTCCGATCCGCAACGTCGGTATTCTGATGATTCCGATCACTTCGCTGCTCACCTTTGCGATCAACATCGCTATTCCCTCTGCTGCCGGTGTCGGCGCCGTTGTGGGTACGACTTTGATTCCTCTGCTTCTTAGGGCCGGCTTCAAACCGGCTGCCGCGGCAGCCGCCGTTCTGATGGGTACCACGGGCTCCCTGCTTTCTCCGGGCTTGTCTCACAATGCCTACGTTTCCGACATGGCTCATATGTCCATCATGGACTTAATCAGCTACCACGGCATCTACTCCTTGATGATCGGTGTGGTAGGTGCCGTCGGCCTGTGCATTGTCTGCTGGGTTTTGGGCGACAACAAAGGCGAAAAAATCGCTGAAGCCAACCCCGCCTCCGATGCAGAACCTTCTAACTTCAAAGCCAACCCCATCAAGGCTTTCGTTCCGCTGATCCCGATCATCCTCATGCTCGTGTTCACGTTCTGGATTCCTTCCGTCAAGATGGGCGTCGCACAAGCCATGCTGATCGGTACGATCGTCTGTCTGATCGTTGCCATGTGCGACCCGCAGAAGTTCTCCAAGCAGTTCTTCAAGGGCATGGGCGACTCTTACGGAAGCATCATGGGCATCATCATTGCGGCGGGCGTGTTGGCGGCCGGTTTAACTGCTTCCGGCTTGATTAAAGGCCTCATCGCTTTGATGGTCCAGTCCAAGGAAATTGCTCAGTGGGGCGGCTCCATCGGACCGTTCGTCCTTTCCGTTCTGATGGGCAGCGGCGACGCAGGTGCCATGGCCTTTAACAGTGCCGTTACACCGCACGCTCAGGAATTCGGAATGCAGATCCACAGTCTCGGCTCTCTGGCTTTCTTGGCCGGCGCCGCTGGTCGTACGGCTTCCCCGATTGCCGGTATCACCATTCTTGTTGCCGGCTTGGCTAAAGCCAACCCATTCGATGTTGCAAAGAGAACGTTCCTTCCGATGGTCGTCGCCGTTATTCTCCTTGCCATCTTTATGAGATAAAAAGAACTTCTCAGCGCGGGAAGAAAAAACTTCCCGCTTCACAACTACACCTCAAACCAGCGAGGTCAGTCATGACAAAACCTAAAATCGCAGTCATCGGCACCGGCGGCACAATCGTCAGCAGCGGTTCGACTGCAACACAAATGACGGGCTACAGCATCACGGATGCCGATATTCATACGATTGTGACGGCTCTGCCGGAGCTCAATGACATCGCTGAAATTGCCACTTTCTCAGTCTTCAATATTGGTTCGAGCAATATAAACCTCTCTAATTGGCTCAAACTCGTGCGTCTCATCAATAAGCTGTCTGAGGACGACTACGACGGTTTTGTCGTGACGCACGGGACCGACACCATGGAAGAGACCGCATTCTTTGCGAATCTGACTTTGAAGACAGATAAACCTGTCGTCTTCACAGGCTCCATGAAACCGGCCTCGGCCCTCTCTGCCGACGGACCTTTAAATCTTCTAAACGCCGTGCGTTTGGCCGGCTCTCCCAAAGCGCAAGGCAAAGGTGTCCTCGTTGCGCTTAACGGCGCCATTCACGGGGCTCGCGACGTCGTCAAAACCAACTCCGTAGCCGTTGAAACCTTCAAGTCTCCGAACAGCGGCCCGCTCGGATACATCATCGGAGATCAAATTGAATTTCTGACCGAGTCCGCCAAACCGCACACGCTTCAATCCTGCTTCGAAGTCGACGAAACAGACACTGCTGACAAGTATCCGAAAGTCTGCGCGCTTCTTTGCTGCGCCGACCAAAACTCAGACTTTCTCGAAGCAGCCATTGACAAGGACTATCACGGCATTGTTTTAAGCTGCACTGGAAACGGTTCCGTTCCGTTGGTATTCGAACCCGTCCTTCAGAAGGCCCGGAACGTCATCTGCGTGCGTTCCAGCAGGACCGGAAGCGGACCTGTAACAGAGGGGATGACGCGGTGGCAAGTCAACGGTATTATTCCCTCAGGAACCTTAAATCCTCAAAAAGCAAGAATCCTGCTTCAGTTAAGCCTTAAGAAGTTCGGGCTTGATCAGGAAAAAATTAAAAAGATCTTCAAAACATATTGATCTTCCTTTGATCAATTAATCCTAAGGAGAAAACATGTACGACTTACTTCTCAAGAATGCTTGGGTCGTCGATCCGCTGAATTCCGTCAACGGCGTTGCCGATGTCGCTATTCAGGACGGCAAAATTGCCAAGGTCCAGCGCGACATTACGGAAGAAGCTAAAGAAGTCATCGACTTCACCGGTAAAACCCTTCAGCCCGGCATTATTGACAGCCATGTTCACCTCGGCGAAATGTGGGGCTCTCCCTTCGGCCCGAGAATGCTGGCCATGAACGGCGTCACGACCTGCCTGGATATGGCCGGTCCTCTGGATAACATTCTTGACAACGTCCCTAAATACGGCGTCGGCATTAACATGGCGATCCTGCAGTTCGCCTCCCCTCCTTTTACATTCAAAGATGCCAATCCCTCCCAGCAGGAAATGATCGACCTGATCGATAAGTCCCTGGAAGAAGGTGCTCTCGGCGTCAAACTCCTCGGCGGCCACTATCCGCTTGAACCCGAAGTCTCTTCTCTGCTCATCCGCACCGCCTTGGAACGCAGAGCCTACGTTGCCTGGCATGCCGGCACAACGAAGAACGGCTCCAACATCAACGGCATGATTGAAGCCGTGAAGATGGCCGACGGCTATCCGATGCATCTGGCCCATATCAATGCTTACTGCCGCGGCGCCATCAAGGACGCCATGGAAGAAACGGCCATCGCGATTGATCTGCTTAAAGCCAACCCCAATATCTTCTGCGAAAGCTATGTCTCTCCGAAGAACGGTACACGCCTGACTTGCGACAAGGACGGCAAGATCCAGTCCAAGGTGACGGGCAACTGCCTGAGAGCTTTCGGCTTCACCGAAGACAAAGACGGCGTCAGAGCCGCGCTCTTAGCCGGAAAAGCCTTCGTGGTTTACGACGCCGGCGGTTATTCCGACCTGATGACCGGCGAAGAAGCCCTTCGCCGCTGGGAAGCAGCAGACACAAATGTCGGCGGAAGCTTCAACATCAATCCGCCGCTGCCCCGTATCGCCTTGGCTCAGGCCAAACGCGACGACGGCTCCTTCGTCGTTGACGCAATTTCCACCGACGGCGGTTGCATCCCCCGCAACGTCATCCTTTCTCAGGGCCTGTCTCTCGTAAAACTCGATATTCTGAGTCTCAGTGAATTTGCCCAGAAGACCTCTTTGAATCCTGCTCGCATGCTTCGTCTGGCAAACAAAGGTCATCTCTCCGTCGGCGCAGATGCAGACATCACCGTCTACGACTACGCCACTCAGATGCCTGTGGCTTCTTTCATCGAAGGCCGCAAGGTTCTCTTCAACGGAGAACTGGTTTCTAAGGGCGCAACCGTCATCTGCACGGAACACGGCAAAAACGCCATTGAAAAACGCGGCATGAAGGCGATTGTGGTCGATCCCGGCAAGCAGATCGAACGAATCACTGCTCTCTAAAACTTTCTCCAAACAAAATGGACAGAGATTTAAAAATCTCTGTCCATTCAAATCAGAACTGCATTTTCCTCCTCTATTCTTCCGTTTAGATAGGAGGTAACTGCAGTTTTGTCATTTTCTCGTTATCGGGTCAGGTTTCCCCTTCAGGATTCCGACTCTTCTTTTTCCCCTATTCGTACTTGTAATTGCATATCAACGTAGTACTTTCCATCAGGTTCTGCAAACACTCTCCCGTAACCATGTCTGGAGGTCGAAGGGTTATCTAAATAGGAAAAATTCATTAGGTATTGACCAATAGCATTTCGTGTAGTCAACTCAAGACACTGAACTCGCCCATTCTTCGTGACGATGATAAGACCTCCGGTGGCTTGTTCTTGACCGTCCCAAAAGCGGCTGACAGTAGCTCCGGTTGAAAATGCAAATAGAAAATTTTGGAGCTTAAAGGTAAGAGAATTTTCTCTCCTCGATACCGAATCTCCGAGCTCGGCAATCTCTGGAATTTCCGGTTTTTCTGCAACCTTTTTTACCAGCGAGGCAAAACTTTCTTTAGTCTCATAGTCGACATAGCGGGCCACCAAAAGTTGAGCAAGGATTTCGGGAAGAGAGCTATCGATTAACGTCAACTTCCAGCGTTTTTCTACTCCCTACCCAGAGGTAGCTTAAAAACGGCAACGGTTGCCTGAAATAACCACAAAAATGACTTGCGCTTCGTGCGC
>LARN01000112.1 GCA_000980495.1 Acinetobacter sp. N54.MGS-139
CTACAGACTTGGATTTAGTTCAAAACTGGAAAACTCCAGCGTCTACATTGAGTGCTCCGTTCGGAAACCCGGAGTCAATCATCCTATCCGTGAGATCGTTAAGCGGTTTGGCAAAAAGAAGGATCTCTTGGCTCAAGATCCTCTTGCTCTGGAGAAGATTCAGCGGGAAGTCGATGAAATGAATCGAAACTGCAAAGGCAGACAGCTGGTCTCGTCCCCTGCATCTCTGGAAAGCCTTAGTTCCGATTTATCCACGCTATTAGAAAGGCAAAGTTTAGATAAACAGGCCGTTTTTGAAACCCGAAGTGCCGGCTGCCTCATTCTTCAGCGTCTGTATGACCAATTGAAATTCGATGCGAAGTTTGACTACATCAAAAAGTGTTCCGAGTTCCAGTACGATCTGGCAAAGATTGCGAAAGACTTGATCCTGCTCAGAATCCTAAATCCGGCTTCCAAACGCCGTTCCTCTATCGAAGGACCTCGTCACTATCTCGGAGTCGAGCTGAATAATCTTGATCATATTTACAAATCGCTGGATGTACTGAGTAAACACAAGACCGACATCATTCGCTATTGGAATCGGCAAATCGGTAAAGAAGTCCCTGAGCGGGACACCTCAGTTTGTCTCTATGACATCACGACTTATGCCTTTGAAAGTACGAACGCCGATGATCTCAGAGACTTCGGCTACTCCAAAGACAAAAAATTTAATGAAGTCCAAGTGGTCATGGCTTTAGCCACTGACAAAGACGGACTTCCTTTGGACTACGGGTTATACAAGGGTAATCAGGGCGAAGGCGCGACAATGGTGCCCTTTGTCGATGAGTTAAAGAAAAAATTTAACATTAAAAGTTTTACTGTCGTTGCCGACCGCGGCCTCAACAGCAAAGGAAACATCGATTCCTTAGTGAAGCTGGGGGACAACTACGTTTTATCTTCCAAGATCCGAGGAGCGAGCGATGACATCAAAGCTCAGGTGCTTTCTGAGGAAGGAAGAATTTCTATGAATAAAGTCACGGACGATGGTGAAATCATAGATTACGGCTGGTACAAGGAAATCCATACCGACGGCCCGATCAAATACGATACTCCGGAGTACGCCTTTGAAGAGGCTAACGAGGAGAAGACAAAAGATCTGGAAGCCAAGCTGAAGCATGTGAAAACAGCCTCAGGCAAAACCGTGAAAAGCAAGCTGAAACGTCGATACATCATTACTTGGACCGCATCCCGTGCCAGGAAAGATAAGAAAGACAGGGAGCGATTAATCAGAAAAGCCAAGGCCCTGGTTGATAGCCCGAGTGACATCAAGGCCGGCTTTAAAAGAGGCGGCAGAAGCTACGTTGTTGTAGATATGGACCCCGAGTCTGCCCGAATAGACGATGCTCTAATTGCAGAGCAATCCAAGTTCGACGGCATTCACGTTGTTGAAACTTCACTGGATGCTCCGGCATTAGAAGTGGTGAAAATCTACAAAAATTTATGGAAGATTGAAGACAGCTTCAGACATCTGAAGAGCAGCTTCAGAGCTCGTCCTGTCTACGTTCGGCTGGAAAATCACGTCCGAGGTCACTTCTTAATTTGCTTCCTTGCTCTGTGTCTGCATCGCTTCTTGGAATACAGGCTAAAGAGGGAAAACAAGAAAGCTACCACCGACCAAATCATCGACGGCTTGAACAATGCTCTGATTGCACTGATCAGTCCGGCCAAAGGTATAGAGCTTTACGGCACGAGCGGATTTAATACCGTAGTCAAGGACATTATGAGTGTCGTAGGCCTAACGCCTCCTCTAACTTATGAGGAGGCAGGATCGTTAAAGAAGAAGATGAGGCTGTATCGCTCTGTCCGAGACTTGTTCGGCTCTACTACAACGAGTTAAGAAATTAAAAAAT
>LARN01000198.1 GCA_000980495.1 Acinetobacter sp. N54.MGS-139
GCCACATTGGGACTGAGACACGGCCCAAACTCCTACGGGAGGCAGCAGTGGGGAATATTGCACAATGGGCGAAAGCCTGATGCAGCGACGCCGCGTGAGCGAAGAAGTATTTCGGTATGTAAAGCTCTATCAGCAGGGAAGATAATGACGGTACCTGACTAAGAAGCACCGGCTAAATACGTGCCAGCAGCCGCGGTAATACGTATGGTGCAAGCGTTATCCGGATTTACTGGGTGTAAAGG
>LARN01000197.1 GCA_000980495.1 Acinetobacter sp. N54.MGS-139
CCCAACGATTTGAAATATCGTTCGCACCGCTGAGAATCCAGCTACTTCTCTTAATTTGATGCAGCGTTCCTCACCGTGTTCAGTGAGCTGTTTGCACCTGTGAGTATCGGAGTTCGCACCATTGCGAAGACCGTTCGCATACTGTCATTTCCTAAAAACGGTTGACTTCTTTTTGTTTTAAACCTGTGTTTAGTTGACTTTGATTGGGCTAAGCCTGGTAACAGTTGACTCCTGGCTGTCC
>LARN01000199.1 GCA_000980495.1 Acinetobacter sp. N54.MGS-139
TCCAATAACGCCGTGTAGGCTCTTCTGAGGGCCTTCACGGCGATATTTTTATATTTGCAAGCATTATTTAACGTTTGTATTCATATAGTTAATTGTTTTAAAGGTAAAATATGATATAATTGAATTCTCGCACGCGCGAGAACGGTGTTCTCACCGGTGCGAACGCTTGAAAAATCTTGTCGTTCACTGATTAACCGAAAAGATGTAATTACGGTGTTCTCACTGGTGCGAACAGTTA
>LARN01000200.1 GCA_000980495.1 Acinetobacter sp. N54.MGS-139
AACGGAGGCTTGCCGAGGTTACAGCATTATGCCGCGTAAGTAATTTGACGCCTAAATTCAATTAATTACGCTTTTTATAAGGCCCTTAAGCAAATCTGTACTTAAGGGCCTTATAAACCAAAGGCGGATGTTGGGAGTGTCTCAAATTTTGTGTCTGCCCTAAATTCATAACTTAGGTTGCTCTTCGGAGGGGCGGTTCGCTTGTGGAACGTAGTGGAACAAGCGAACC
>LARN01000201.1 GCA_000980495.1 Acinetobacter sp. N54.MGS-139
AAAAGAAGAGGAAACCGAAACCGGCAAAGAGGCTAAAAGCGTGAAGCGAATCATGGCTAAGCTGCAGTCTCCGACGGCTGCTCTGGAGGCGTTGGCCACGCTAACAAATAAATTCATGCGTAGCCCCTGATTGCACAGCGATTGAAGGATAGGACTGTAGTCAATTTTGTCCTTGCCGTGTGTGACTACCAAGCTTTTAGCGTTGTCTACGATCAGCGTTTTCGGAGC
>LARN01000202.1 GCA_000980495.1 Acinetobacter sp. N54.MGS-139
GGAAGCTCTGTAAAATGCTTGATTCTTCCCAATGGCCTTTAGAGACTTAATTTTCAAAGGATCTGGCCGAAATTTTCCATTCAGGAGGAGTTGATTGGGGCCTAATCAATCAATTTCCTCCCCAATAGATACAGTTATCCTAGACGAAGCTCACCTTAGTTCGATTTTCGAAGCAATTTCCGATGAACATGTTGGCAATCGAGGCCAGCATTGTTAAGCGCGCCGTAT
>LARN01000203.1 GCA_000980495.1 Acinetobacter sp. N54.MGS-139
CCGAGTTCGACGAAAAACGCCGACAAAAAGCGAGATCCTGAAATGCGTTCAGCGAAGAAAGGCAGCAACTGGCACTTCGGAATGAAGATGCACATTGGTGTGGATAAAGCCACCGGAATCATCCACACGGTGGTAACGACCCCCGCTAATGTTCACGATGTGACAAAAGCGGACGAATTACGCCGCCCCGATGACTGGGAAGTAATCGGCGATTCC
>LARN01000205.1 GCA_000980495.1 Acinetobacter sp. N54.MGS-139
CGGTTCGCTTGTTCCACTACGTTCCACAAGCGAACCGCCCCTCCGAAGAGCAAACTAAGTTATGAATTTAGGGCAGACACAAAATTTGAGACACTCCCGATTCTTAGCTTCTTGACCCAAACTCCCGCGAAATAGTTCGGTATTGACTTTTAGTCCTTCAAGTTTCGCGGGAATTTGTTGTTAATGCCAAGAAGCTCGAGAATGTCTCGGGCTT
>LARN01000204.1 GCA_000980495.1 Acinetobacter sp. N54.MGS-139
TTACATTGCTGGGGATACCGGGATTTGAAGAGAAGCCGCAGTATCAGCTAAAGGTCAGTCCATAGAAATCTGATGTGACCTTTATCCGACGTTTAGGATACATACTCAGCTTCCTTAATGACATGGAACCCGCCGCCTGCCCTAAGTGGCAGAATGGATTTGTCTAAATCAACCAAAGAGGAAAAGTTCCATGCCAAGAAAAAGAATACTCGT
>LARN01000208.1 GCA_000980495.1 Acinetobacter sp. N54.MGS-139
CAACTGTTTAGCAAAAACACAGGTCTATGCGAAACCGAAAGGTGAGGTATATGGGCTGACGCCTGCCCGGTGCTGGAAGGTTAAGGGGAGAGGTTAGCGGAAACGCGAAGCTTTGAACTTAAGCCCCAGTAAACGGCGGCCGTAACTATAACGGTCCTAAGGTAGCGAAATTCCTTGTCGGGTAAGTTCCGACCCGCACG
>LARN01000113.1 GCA_000980495.1 Acinetobacter sp. N54.MGS-139
TAAAGTGATTCTCGCGGCTTTAGGTCAGATCGCTTATAACGGCGCCAATGCGATCGGTGCCTTCCTCGGCGGAGAAGCGATCAGACATTACGGATTTGCTAATTTCAGCGCCCTTCCGGGAAGCGTTCTGAGCTTTATTTCCGCCATTGTCTTTATCGGCTTATTGCTTCGATATCCACGCCACTAAGCAAAAAATCCGGCCAGAACCGGATTTTTTGTTGAGAGAAAAGAGTTGAAATTAGAAGCGATAGGTGACGGCAGCGCCGGCCATCCACGCGTTCATCTTTTCAAACTTACCAACTTTTTCGTTGCTTCCAGCTTCTTTATAAAGATCTCTGTGTCCGATGCCGCGAATATGACCATAGGCCATATCAATCTGCCACTTCGGAGTGGGCTTCCAAGACAAGCCGCATGTCAGCCAAAGACGCTTAGTATCCGGAATTAATGCTGTTCTCAGATTTTGTTGTTTGATAGGATCTGTCTCAAGTGCGACACCGCCGCGAATCGTCCACTGATCGGTAATATCCAAGTCTGCGCCGAGAGAGAACAACCAGGCCGCCTTCCAATTATTCTCAATACTAATGTTGGCAAATTTGTTCTGCAGAATTCCTCCTGCGGCGCTAACTGGAACTTTCAATTGCTGTGCAAACCCAGCCAAATAAGGGGAGGCCGTTGAAGTCTGTTCAAGGTTTCCGCTGTTATCCATGCTAAACCGCATGTTCTCAAACTTTTTCCAGTTCGCCCAACGAGCTAAACCAGACAATCTAAGCCTTTGAATAGGTTTCCACGTACCTGAAATATAGACAGTCTCAGGAGTCTGGAGACGCCCCTTACCATCACTTTCTCCGTTCATAATTGCATTACCGCGAATGTAGTAATCACCACGGGCAGTAACGTGTGCTGAAGAGCGATAGGAAACGCCAAACCGCAAGTCTTCATTGGGACTGATCATCAAGCCTAAATTATAGGTAAACATCCAGTCAGAACCTTTATATTCAAATTGGCCGCCACCAATTGGAAGTCCACTTTTAATTTTGGAGTGTGTCCAAAGAGCAGAGACACCTCCACCAAGACTGATGTAATCGTTTACTTTCCAAGCAACATTCGGGTTAATATCAACAGTAGTCACAGAACCGCTAATACCACGCTGATTTTCCGCCCAATCACTTCCATAGCGAATTCTCATGCCATAAGGCGAAGTAATGGCTAAACCCAACCAAAGAGAATCGTTCACCTGATAAGAAAGAAAGGCTGCGGGAACTGTTGCGGGTTTGTCCCGGCCGTTTTCTCTCTCACCGTCAAGTCCCTTGTAGTCAATATCCAAAGAGACATAAGTGCCCGCAACGGTCGTCTGGAGACCATGCAGAAGTGTCATGCCGGCAGGATTGAAATGAATCGCAGAAACGTCATCACCGACGATACCGGCGCCGGCATGGGCACGGCCCATACCTGCCACGCTCTGTTCGGTCAGTTGGAAACCGGCTGCTGAAGCCGTGGATGCACACATAATGGCAGAAGAACAAAGGGCAGCCGCAACTGTCAACTCCCCAAAGGTTGAGTTCTTAATTGTCATAACGATATTTATTAACTAAATAAAAGCAAAAAGGAGAATGGCGTCATTTTGAAGAGGAACCATACATAAAAACGAGTGATTTTTTAGGTAGTTTCCCTAGGAAATCAATCTTTTCGAAAGGAAGCTTTCTGTTTTAAGAACTTTTCCGCTTGATTTTAAGACCTCCCTGTAATCTCAGAAAATCAAGCCCAGAATAAGAAATAACGCAGTTTTTTGATTAATTTTTAAACTCTTTTTACCTAAATAAAGGTACAATCTTTCCCGAAGACACGTCGCCGTCTATCTCTA
>LARN01000013.1 GCA_000980495.1 Acinetobacter sp. N54.MGS-139
CGGTCTAAAGTCTCCAGGAACTTTGTTCTTCTGGCACCGCCCAGCTGCGGTGAGGTTTCTGCAAATAAATCAGCGAATGTGGGGGCTTTAATCTTCATAGTCACACTTTTCGGTAGTGTGCTAATTATAGTATATCACCCACCTTTTGTGCAGAGGTTCCTTAGAGGTTTTCCCTTAAGACAAAAGGATAGAGGCCGTTGAGAAATCTGTAACAACACCGTAAACTTCGCTCCGTAAGGAGACTCGGGACTTCGCGCATGCGATTTACTAAATATATTTTTATCCGAAACTGTCTCTTTAAATTTCCATTTCAAGCTCTGGAGTTGAGTAATGTCTACTATGGATGTTGTTACCTTCCGACCGCCTCAAGGCTGTCGCGGAGAAGACGGTCCCGCGTTTCAGGGAAATTTCCGCAAAGGCGAACTTCGCGGAATTATCCACATAAACAAAGACAACTGCGTCGGCTGCGACACTTGCCGCAAGTTCTGCCCGGTTGATGGCATTTCCGGCGGTTTAGGCGCCATTCACAAAATTCGCGACGATGCATGCCTCAGCTGCGGTCAGTGCTTAAGCGCCTGCCCGTTCGGCGCCATTGAACAGATGAGCTTCGTCGACGACGTCATCGCAGCTCTTAAAGATCCGAAGAAATTCGTGGTCGCTCATCCTTCTCCTGCTGTTCGCGTTGCTTTAGCTGAAGAATTCGGCGGCAAACCCGGCGATCTCTGCACCGATCAGATGCTTAATGCCCTGGAAAAGGCCGGCTTCACTGTTTACGACGTGAACCAGACTGCCGACCAGACAATTCTGGAAGAAGGTACGGAATTCATTAAGAAGGTTCGCTACTGGTGCCTGGGCGAAAGAAGCCCTGAAGTCAACATGATGGCTCACCATCCGCTGCCTCACTTTACCAGCTGCTGCCCCGGCTGGGTCAGAAACATGGAAATTAACTTCGCTTCTGCGATTCCCCATGTTTCCACAACAAAGAGCCCGATTCAGATGGGCGGAGCTTTAGGTAAGACCTGGGCTGCCAAGCACGTTTGGAACAAGGATCCGCGCGATGTCTGCATCGTTTCCATTACTCCTTGTACCGCTAAGATTTTCGAAGCCAGCCGTCCTGAATTCATCGACGCCTGGAAGTGGAACGTTGAACACAACGTTATTCCGAAAGACTCTCCCGTCTTCCCGGACATCGACTACAGCCTCACAACTCGTGACATCGCTGAAGTCTTCCGTCGTCTCGGTATCGATCCGCTCAAGATGCCGACTACACACGAAGTTAAGCCGACCGAAAAATACACCGGTGCCGGCACGATCTTCGGCTGCTCCGGCGGCGTGATGGAAGCTGCTCTCCGTACGGCCTATGCACTTCTGGCCGGCGAAGAACTGAAGAACCCGGACATCATCAGCGTCCGCGGCCTGAACAACTCTTTGGTTGAAGCTACTGTGCCTATTCCCTTGAAGGCTCAGGGCGGCAAGATTTTCGAACTTCGCGTTGCTGTCGTTAACGGCGCTCTTCAGGATCTGAAGAATGTCATGAAGATCATCAACGAAGACAAGGATCGCTGGCACTTCATCGAAGTGATGAACTGCCCGGGCGGCTGCGTCAACGGCGGCGGTCAGCCTCTGCAGGGCGCCGGTTCTTCCTGGCTTGCTCCGACAACTCCGCTTCCTGTCAAACTCTAACAAGGTAGGAATTAGAAATGAGTAAATATCAATATACCGAACGCGACGTTCCTGCCATGTTGGGGCGCCGCGGCTTCTTGAAAGTCATCGGTCTCTGCGCAGTTTTAGTTGCCGGCGCCGGCGCTGTGATCACTCAGCTGATCACTTCCCGCAATAAGGTTATTCTCGACAGACAGAACGGTCTGTATGCAGATGACAAGCGTCTGCAGAAGATCAATCTGACTTCTTCTCACCAGAACGACGTCTGCTGGCAGGTCTACAAAGACATGAACGGCAAACCCGTCGAAGGCGAGATGTACAAGCTTAACCATACCCATTACTATCCCCGCTCCCAGCTGGCTATGACGGAGGCAGAACATGTCTAATCCCGAAATGAAAGGCGCAAGAATTCTGCGCTTCCACACTTCCGACAAGGTTTTCCACTCCATCAATGCAATTTGCTGGTACGCCTTAGTCATCACCGGTGCCATCGTTTATTTCGGCCATTGGATGGGCGATATTTCCGATGAAACCTCTAACCTCATGATGGTTTGGCACCTCTGGCTGGGTGCTCTCTTCACCCTTAACTTCGTGGGCTATGTTCTCTTCGCTCCCGAACGTTTTGCCGTGACCCTTAAGAATCTTCTTGAGTGGGACAAAAACACTATTATGTGGTTCAGAAATTTCGGCGGTTATCCGCGTCGTTTCTTCAAGATCCCGTTCGGACCGGTTGAAGTTCCGCCGCAGGGTCGTTACAACGGCGGCCAGAAGATGAGCTATCTTATTTTCCTCGCAGCTGT
Organism: Acinetobacter sp. N54.MGS-139; assembly: GCA_000980495.1. Taxonomy (GTDB): domain Bacteria; phylum Pseudomonadota; class Gammaproteobacteria; order Burkholderiales; family Burkholderiaceae_F; genus Parasutterella; species Parasutterella gallistercoris. The sequence continues at coordinate 2,463 of LARN01000013.1, forward strand.
CGTTTACCTGATCGCTACCGGCTGGCTGCTTTGGTTGGGTGCTCCCCTCCTTGGCAAGACCGTTTTCTACTGGCTCTTCATCACTCACGTTTGGGGCAGCTTCATTGTTACCGCTATGGTTACATGCGCTCATATTCCTCTGGCTCTCCTGTCCATGGAACATTTCAAGGGCATTTGGAGAATCGGTTCCGGCGACATCTCTTACGAAGCCGCTGAACATCACGCTCCGACATGGGTCAAACGTGACGTCGTCAAAGTTGTTGAAAAATAATCCTTGACCGCTGAATAAAAAGAGGGGGCTTCGGCTCCCTTTTTTGTCGGCTGTACATCGTAGAATCACGGAAAACAGAGGAATTTTTTATGGCGGAAATGAATCAGACCCCCAAAGGTATGCGTGTTCATATCGGAATTTTCGGACGAAGGAACGCCGGGAAGTCGAGTGTGATCAACGCGCTGACCAAACAAAACATTGCGCTTGTCAGCGACGTTGCCGGCACGACCACAGATCCGGTGTTTAAAGCGATGGAAATCCTGCCTCTGGGGCCGGTGATGATCATTGATACCGCCGGCATCGACGATATCGGAGATCTGGGCAAACTTAGGATCGGCAAAACTAAAGAAGTCATGACTAAGACCGATGTCGCGGTCATTGTGATTGACGCGGTCAATGACGTTTCTGACTTTGAACGATCCTTAGTTTCTGAGTTTAAAAAACTGGGAACGGCCTACATCCTCGCAGCCAACAAGATTGAAACGGTTGCCGATCCTGCCGAGCGGATTGCTGCCTTGGAAAAAGTTTTCGGAGAAAAAGTCGTCCCAATCAGCGCGCTGGAGAAAAAAGGCATTGATGATCTGCGCTCGCTTATCGTCAAAACAGCACCGGAAGCTTTCGAAGACGGTCCCATGCTTCGGGATCTTGTCAAAGAAGGCGATACCGTCGTACTTTGCGTTCCCATTGACACAGCGGCACCCAAGGGTCGAATCATTCTTCCCCAGGTGCACGCTATACGGGATATTTTGGACGCCAATGCCAAGGCAGTTGTTGTCAAGGAAAATCAGCTCGCCGAGCAGCTTGTAAACCTTAAAGAACCGCCTGCATTGGTGGTTACGGACAGCCAGGTCTTTGCAAAGGCTGATCGCGCTGTACCCAAAGAAATTCCGCTCACATCTTTTTCTATTCTCATGGCGCGTCAAAAGGGCAATTTAAGCGGATTAGCCGCCGGCGCCAAAGCCGTGGAGAATTTGAAGCCGGGCGATAAGGTTTTGATAGCCGAGGCCTGTACTCATGTTTGTCAGGCAGAGGATATCGGCAGAGTCAAGATTCCGGCTTGGCTGAATAAGAAAGTCGGCGGCGAGCTGGACTATGAATGGTATACGGGAGATTCTTTCCCGGAAGACGTTTCAGCGTACCAACTTGTTATTCACTGCGGAGCCTGCATGATTAACCGCCGAGCTATGCTGAGCCGCCAGAGAAAATGCGCCGAGGCAGGCGTGCCGATTGTTAACTACGGCGTTCTGATTTCTTATTTACACGGAATCATGGGTCGCGCTATGTCGCCAATGCAAGACAACTAAACGAAGAGCCCGGATTTCCGGGCTCTCTCATCTTTAGATGTCGAGATCGACGTCTGTGTGTTTTAGTTTTTGGCCGTGTTCACGGGTAACGTGGAAGGCGACCTGAGGCCAATGTTTCTGCGTTGTCTGCAGGTTGTAGATGCTGGTGGCAAGGTAAACGGTGTTGCCGTCTGCATCCTTAGCTAAACGCATTCCCTGTTCCTTCTCAAAATCCTTACGGGTCTGCTCATCGGGGTAGGTCACCCAGCGAGCCGTAGAAACGGGCGTGTTTTCGTAGATTGCGTCAACGTTGTATTCCGTTGCCAGGCGCTGAGCCACGATTTCGAACTGAAGCTGGCCGACAGCGCCGAGGTAAAGGTTACCGAGTTCATCTTCAAAGACCTGAATCGCGCCTTCTTCGCCGAGTTCTTTCAGACCCTTATGAAGCTGTTTGGCTTTGAAAGGATCTTTCGGACGAGCACTGCGGAAGAGTTCCGGAGCGAAGTATGGGATGCCGGTAAAGCCGAGCACTTCGCCCTGCGTGAGCGTATCGCCGATGTGGAGCTGACCGTGGTTGTAGATACCGATGATGTCGCCGGCAACGGCATCGGTCATCAGCACGCGGTCGTTGGCCATGAAGGTGAGGGCGTTCGGGATCTTCATCTCTTTGCCTTCGCGGACATGGAATACTTTCATACCCGGCTGGTATTCGCCGGAGCAGACGCGGAAGAATGCGATACGGTCGCGGTGCTTCGGATCCATGTTGGCCTGAATCTTGAACACAAAGCCGGAGAACTTGGCCTCATCGGGTTCTACCATCCGTTTTCCTGCGTCGCGAGGCTGTGGTGTCGGGGCCCAATTCACCAGGGCATTCAGCACGTCCTCAACGCCGAAGTTATTGACACCGGAACCGAAGAATACCGGCGTCTGAGAGCCTTCCAAGAATCGTTCAAGAGAGAACGGCTCACTGGCGCCTTGAATCAGTTCGATGCTTTCGCGAACATAATCCATTTCCAGCGGGAAGAGTTCGTCGAGGCGAGGATTGTCGAGTCCTTCGATTACTTCAACGTCGTCGGAGAGCTTTTCTCCGCCCGGCGTGAAGCGCTTCATGCGATTATCGAGCAGGGAAAAGACACCGCGGAATGTTTTGCCCATGCCGACAGGCCAGGTGATCGGAGCACAGTCGATCTTCAGAACATTTTCAATCTCGCCGAGCAAATCAATCGGATCCTGAACTTCTCGGTCGAGTTTGTTGATGAACGTAATGATCGGAGTCTTGCGCATACGGCAGACTTCGAGCAGTTTGATGGTTTGTGCTTCCACGCCCTTGGCGGCATCGATGACCATGACGGCGCAGTCCACCGCCGTTAAGACGCGGTAGGTGTCTTCCGAGAAGTCTTCGTGTCCCGGGGTATCCAGTAAGTTGATGACATGATCGTTGTATTCAAACTGCATCACCGAGCTTGTGACGGAAATACCGCGCTGCTTTTCAACTTCCATCCAGTCACTGGTTGCATGACGGCCCGCCTTTCTGCCTTTCACGGCTCCGGCCATCTGAATCGCTCCGCCGAAAAGCAGAAGCTTTTCCGTTAATGTGGTTTTACCCGCGTCAGGGTGAGAGATGATTGCGAAGGTTCTTCGTCTTCTTACTTGTTTCTGTGCCTGCGGACTTAACAAAGCCATTTTGTTCAGAATCCTATACTTATCTGTAGCCGAGAATTGTAGATCAAAGGATGGAGATTCAAATGTCAACGAATGAAAAAGTGAGGGTTTGTGAACGAAATTTAACTAATTGAGCTACTAGAATTATCAGGATTAATTCCTAGATACGCTCCAAATGACACAAAACTACTTTCCACGTTGGAAAGTCAAGACGGAAGGCACAATTGCGCCTGATGAAACACTCCCTCTTGGCCAAACCCTGGCAATGGGCATCCAACACGTCGTCATCATGTTCGGTTCCACGGTGCTCGCGCCGTTGATTATGGGTTTGGATCCCAATGTCGCGATCTTCATGAGCGGCGTCGGAACGCTTTTATTCTTCTTAATTGTCGGCGGTCGAGTTCCGAGTTACTTGGGCTCGAGCTTTGCTTTTATCGGCGTGGTCATCGCGGCCACAGGATATGCCGGTACAGGGCCTAACCCCAACATACCGATCGCTATGGGCGGTGTGATTGCCTGCGGCGTGGTATACGCAATTGTGGGTCTTATCGTAATGTGGACCGGCGTGGGCTGGATTGAACGTCTGATGCCTCCGGTTGTGACCGGCGCCATTGTGATGACGATCGGTTTGAACCTAGCTCCGGTTGCCGTTAAAGGCATGGGTGCCACCAACTTTGAGCAGTGGTATGCGGCTGCAGCGGTCCTGATCATGGGTTTTGTCGCGGTTTACCTTCGAGGATTCCTGCAGAAGCTGCTGATTCTCGTGGGCATTGTGATTGCCTATATTCTTTACTGGCTGCTCACCAATGTGATGGCTCTGGGCAAGCCGATTGACTTCCAGCCGCTGATTAATGCCAGCTGGGTCGGAGTTCCCAATTTCTCCGCTCCGGTTTTCCAGCCGGAAGCCATGATCCTGATCGTGCCGGTAGTTGTGATCCTGATCGCTGAAAACCTCGGTCATATCAAAGCCGTTAACGTGATGACGCACCGCAACCTCGACCCGTATATCGGGCGCAGCTTCTTCGGGGACGGTTTGGCGACGATCCTTGCCGGTTTTGTCGGCGGTCCCGGTGTGACGACCTACGGTGAAAATATCGGTGTGATGGCTGCGACTCGGGTTTATTCCACGCTGATCTTCCCGGTTGCAGGCTGCTTTGCCATTATGCTCAGCTTCTCACCGAAGTTCGGTGCCTTGATACAAACGATTCCCGGACCGCTGCTCGGTGCCGTTTCCGTGATTGTTTTCGGTTTCATTGCCGCCGCCGGTGTGCGGATCATGATTGAAAACCAGATCGATCTGGCTTCCAGCAAGAATCTGATTGTGACGGCTGTTACGCTGATCATCGGTGCCGGCGACTTCTCGCTGAAAATCGGCGGATTCGGCCTCGGCGGTATCGGAACAGCAACTGTTGCAGCTATTCTTCTGAACCTGATTATGGAAGATAGGAAACTCAAAAAAGAGCAGTGATTTTTTGAGAGAATTCGAAGACGGTTTTTCGGCATTGAGCGATCGGCTCAATGTCGTGAAAACCGTTTTTTGTTGTAGATTGCAGTCGTTATGGAATGCTGAGTGCGACCAAACGCATTGCTTTGAGGAAGTTGAATGGACAGCAGCTTTGCCGAGAGATTAGTTGCCTGGCAGAAAAAATACGGTAGAAACAATCTTCCGTGGCAGAAAAGCCATGATCCTTATGTCCGCTGGCTTGCGGAAATCATGCTTCAGCAGACGCAGGTAAAGACCGTTATTCCTTATTTCGATCGTTTTATAGAACGGTTTCCGACGGTGCAGGATCTCGCCGAAGCGCCGGAGGAAGAGGTCATGAAGCTCTGGGCGGGACTTGGGTATTACAGCCGCGCCAGAAATCTGCACAAGTGTGCAAAAGAGGTTCAGTGTCGTTTCAACGGCAGCTTCCCCATTGAACTTTCGGATCTGGAGTCGCTGCCCGGTATCGGCGTTTCAACTGCGGCCGCGATTCGAAGCGCCGCAACAGACGAGCCCTGTGCCATTCTTGATGGAAATGTGAAGCGGGTACTGGCACGCCACGGCATGATCGGCAAAGGTCTGACACCACGCGAGACTGAAAATCTTCTGTGGGCAGATGCGCGTTCCAAGACGCCTCTAAAGGAAGGCCGCACCTATGCTCAGGCCGTGATGGATCTCGGAGCGACGGTTTGCACCAGGACAAAACCTCTGTGCGCCTTGTGCCCTGTCAATCAAGACTGCAAAGCTTTTCAGACGGACAGTCAGTTGGAATTTCCTGTAAAGAAGGTCAGGGCCCCGGTGCCGGAAGAGATATTGAATCTCGCTGTTTACACCGACGGAAACGAAGTTTATTTGCTCAGGAAGTCAGAACGCTACTGGAAGGGACTGTGGACCCTTCCTCAGCTTCGGGACGAAGAGGCAGAGCAATCCGAAGAAGTCCTCCCGGCCATTGAGCATCGGCTGACACACCTGCTGCTTAGGATTTATCCCGTCCGGCTGCCGATCCCCGCAAAAATTCCCGCTGCGTGGAAAGCGTTTACGAAGGAACAAATAAAGACAGAGGCGCTCCCTACCCCTATTCGAAAACTGCTACTGGAAGTACTTTAGTCCTTGGAGGCGACGGCGTCCAAAGTACGATGGCGAACGATGACACCTTCGTATGACTTGGAAAAGTGTCGGGCCAATGTTTCCGCGATATAGACGGAGCGGTGCTGACCGCCGGTGCAGCCGATCGAGACCGTAAGATAGTGTCGGTTCTGAGCTTCGTAAGACGGGAGCCATTTCTCCACGAAGTTCTGAATATCGGAAATCATTTCCTGAACTTCGGGTTTTGAACGCAGGTAATCAATCACCGGCTGGTCCTTGCCGGTGTACTTTCGAAGATCTTCTTCCCAGTAAGGGTTGGGCAGACAGCGGACGTCAAAAACGAGGTCGCTCGCCATCGGAAGACCGCGCTTAAATCCAAAGGACTCAAACGTCAGGAGGATACGGCCCTTCTTTGCTCTGACGAAATTACGGATCCAGTGGTTCAGCGTATTAGGCAGCATGCCGGTTGTGTCGATGATGTGAGAAAACCCGACAAACGGTTCCAGCATTTTCCTTTCTTTTTCAATGGCCTCAACCAAAGTTTCCGGGCCTGAGGATGAGCGCTGCGATAAAGGGTGCTGACGACGAGTTTCGGAATATCTTTGGACGAGCGCATCGGTAGAAGCCGTCAAGCAGAGAACTCGGATATCGACGTTATGCTCTTTCAGTGTTTTGAAGCTTTTCGAAATCTCCGGAATGGAAGCGTCGCTGCGGGAATCCAAGGAAACCGCCAGTAGGTCTCGGCCGACAGAATGGAGATGCTCTGCGACCGGAACCAAATAGTTACCGGGCAGATTGTCGATGCAGTAATAGCCGAGGTCTTCGAGCTGTCTTAATGCAATGGATTTTCCGCTGCCGGAAAGGCCCGTGACGACAATAAGCTGCATATCCGTTTAACGGTTAAAAACCGTCCTCCTGCTCCATGAGTTTACGTTGGCGATCAAAAAATTCCTGAATGGTATTGATGCCTCTGAGCTGAAGAATAGCACTGCGCACGGCTGCTTCAACGAGGACGGCCAAGTTTCTGCCGCCGCCCACAGGGATAATCATTTTGCGGATGGGCTGACCGAGAACTTCTGTAAAGAGTTCTGTTTCCGGGAGACGCTCCATCAGCTCTCCTTGATCGAACTGTTTCAGTTCGGCGACGAGGTTAAGACGCATTTTTCTGCGTACTGAAGTCTCTCCGAAAATCGTTTTGATATCCAGCAGTCCGATACCGCGAACTTCGAGGAGGTTTGCCAAAAGGGCAGGAGCAGAGCCTTCCACCCAGTCGGGCGCTCTTTGAATGAAATCCACCACGTCGTCAGCTACAAGGCCGTGGCCGCGGGTGACGAGTTCAAGACCGAGTTCACTTTTACCGATGCCGCTTTGGCCGGAGAGCAGTATGCCCATGCCGAATACGTCCATGAAGACGCCGTGCATAGAGCAGCTCGGTGCGAGAAGCTTAACGATGTTGTGACGGACAAAAGTCAAGACCTTTTCAGGCGGCTCTGAGGTTCCGAAGACGGGAAGATTGGTATCGATCAGCGGCTGGATCATATCGTCCGGAAGAGCTAAATCCAGGCACACTACCAGACCCAAGGATTTGTTTTCGACAAGTTTCTGCAGAAAGCCGACTCGGGCGTCATGCGAAATTTGATTAAAAAATTCTATTTCTGCCGGTCCGATAATGTGGAGGCGGTCAGGATGAATAATGTTCAGGAAGCCGACACAGAGGGTTGGGTATTGTTTTGCCTTTTCCGTCAGGAAAAGCTTTTCGTTGGCATGTGACTGACCGTACAGCCAACTGATATTGAACTTCTTTTTGCAAAGGTTGAAAAGCTGTTGGTAGGTTGCCATAAATGTCGGCTCTGAAAACTAGACTTTATCGGATGGTTGAACACTGCACCAGCTTCTTAGTGCGCCGCAGAAGGTATCCGCCGAAGACGCGGTTAAAAGTTTTTCACGCAATGCATCGTCGGAAAAAACTTCGGCCGCGGCAGCTAAAAGGGCTAAATGTTCGCTGGCAGCATCTTCCGGGGCAATGAGGAAGAAGAACGCGCTGACCGACGGTTCGCCCGGACGGTCGCTCTCAAGTTCGCCGTGCAGCTTAACAAAGAGGCAGCAGGGCTCCTTAATGTTTGGGAGACGGCAGTGGGGAAGCGCAATCCCGTGGTCGAGGTAGGTTGACCCCAATCTTTCACGGGCAAACAAGCCGTCGAAAATCTCTTTTTTGTCGAGACCGTAGAGCAGGCTCAGTGTTTGGGAAGCCTGTTCAAAGATTCGTTTTTTACTGCTGGGAGAGATCCCGAGCAGCACATTGTCTGGTTTTAACAGACTGCACAAACCGTTCATAAAATTGAGTTAACTTTTGACAGCCTTCCATTCTAAAGCACATCGGCATTAGTCGAGATTTTTTCGTTCGGAGGCGGGGGCAATCCCGAGGGCTTCACGATATTTGGCTACTGTTCGTCGTGCCACGCTAAAACCCTGCTGTTCAAGAGCAGACGCAATTTTTGCATCGGAAAGTGGTTTGGCCTTTGGCTCTTGGTCGACAAGGCGTTTCAGCGCGGCCTTAACAGCGGCAGCAGAGGCTGCCTCGCCGCTGTCCGAAGGTCCTACGGAAGAGCTGAAGAAATATTTCAGTTCAAACACCCCGAGCGGACAGATAAGGTACTTGCCGCTGCACGCACGGGAGACCGTGGATTCATGCAGCTCGGTTTCATCGGCAATTTGGCGGAGCACCAAAGGACGCAGGGCTGAAGGACCTTTATCAAAAAAAGCCTCCTGGTGCGCCAGAATCGCCCGAGCCACTTTCAGCAGTGTCTTCTCCCGCTGCTCGATACTGTGCATAAGCTCGCGGGCCTCTGTCAGCCGTCCTTTCCAAAGCTGCATCGTCTCTTTGTCTTTGCTTTGGACAACGGCTTGGGCGTAGCTATCATTCAGGCGAATTTTTGATCCTGAGCGGCTGATCAGCCGTACGGTCCAGCGTCCCTGAATCTTCGCGACAGCAACTTCAGGAATGACGAAGTTTATTTTGTCGGCAGAAAACTCTGCAGCAGGCCTGGGTGTTAGCCGACCGATCACTTCAAGGACAGATTTGATTTCTTCAGAGGAGCAGCTGAGTTTATTCTTTAACTCGTCATAGCGATGCTTTGCGACAAGCGTTAAATGATCCCGAAGCGTTTCTTCAGTCAGTTTTGCAAGCTCGGGGGCAAGGAGTTTGCGATTGAGCAAATGTTTCAGCTGCAGCAGTAAAGAGTCGCTGACATCTTTTGCCCCGATGCCGGGAGGATCGAAGCTTTGCAGGAGGGAGAGAGCAATGCGCCAATCCTCGGGGTCTGCTTCTTCTTGGAAAGGTGCGCTTTGAGCGATTTCCTCTAAGCTTTCGGGAAGGAATCCGTCATTGTCGAGGCAGCCGATGAGCCAGCGTAAAAGTCCGGAATCTTTTTCAGAGAGCGGCAAGCAGCCGGCCTGTTCAAGGAGGTGGCTGGAAAGTGTTTTTTCTGCCGGAGTTTCCCATTCTTCCGGGTCATCTCCTTCGGCATTCCAATAAAGTTCCTGGTCGCCTTCAGAGGCGTTGTTTTCAAAAGTTTCCTCGGAGGATTCGCAAATTTCGAGAAGAGGATTGTCCTCAAGGGCATCGCTGATCTTCTGTGACAGTTCCAAGGTGGAGAGCTGGAGTACCTGGAGCGTTTGCCGCATCTGCGGTGTAAGCGTGAGGTGCTGGCTCGGGACCAGATTTAGCGATGCCGCCATGACGCAGCTCCTACATTGTGAAGTTATCGCCTAAATAAGCGTTGCGGACCTGAGGATTTTCAACGATGGCTTCCGGCTTGCCCTGGGCAAGGACGCTGCCGTTGCTGATGATATAAGCGTGGTCGCAAATACCCAAGGTTTCGCGAACATTGTGGTCGGTGATCAAAACACCGATGCCTCTTTCCTTCAGGAAATGCACGATGCGCTGAATTTCAATCACCGCAATCGGGTCGACACCGGCAAACGGTTCGTCGAGCAAAATAAAACGAGGACGAGCGGCCAGGGCGCGGGCGATTTCAGTGCGACGGCGTTCCCCGCCGGAAACCGTCGGCGCCAAGTTCTTGCGAATACCGGTAATTTGGAGTTCGTTTAAAAGTTTTTCAAGTTCTTCTTTGATTTGCTTTTTGGTAAACGGACTGCCGTCTTCATTGGTCTGCAGTTCAAGAATGGCTTGAATATTTTCTTCAACGGTCAGCGTCCTAAAAACGCTGTTTTCCTGAGGAAGGTAGGTAATACCGATGCGGGCGCGCTTGTAGATGGGAAGGTGCTGGATCGACTCGCCGTTTAGGAGAATCTGCCCTCCGTTGGCCGCCACAAGTCCCACGATCATATAGAACGTCGTGGTCTTTCCGGCTCCGTTTGGTCCTAAGAGACCGACGACTTCACCGCTTTTAATAGATAAAGAAACATCTTTGACCACGGTCCTCGGGCCGTAAATTTTCTTAAGGTTTTTGACCTCAAGTACGTTGATTTGATGTTTCTGCAGGTTTACTCCGTCTGTCATGGAGAGACTCTCCTGCTTCCTTGAAGTTCGAGCGGCTTGCCTGCGTCCACGTTGGAGTCGCGAGGTGCAATGACGGTAGAGACGCGGCCTGAAGGTCCTTTAGCTTTGTTTCCGTCAATAATCGCCGTTGAATTCGTCAGGTTATAAGTAATCTTGTCGCCCTTGCTTTCGTCTTTGAGGACACCATTTTCGCTGCGTGCGACTTCGGCGCGATGCGTCAGAATCAGCACATTGCGTTTTTCGTCATAAGTGAGCTCGTCGCCCTTGCCGTGCATCCATTCTTCAACGCCGGGTGTCTTTTGATCGCGGCGCTGTTTGAAAGTAACCAACTTTCCTTTCAGAGGCGTCATAACGGCATGACGGTAACCCTGCGGATCTACGGTAAGCACGAGTTTGTTGCCGTGAATCTCTAAGGTTCCTTGATGAACTGCAACGTCCCCCGTATAAATTGCGACTTGCTTGACATCGTCGCCGTCAAATTTATCGGAAAAGATTTGGATTGGCTGTTCGGAATCGGCTGTTTCAGCGTGTGCCGTACCGAAGGAAAGCAGCCCGAGTGCGCAAAAGAACCAGATCGGCAGAAGCTTCATTTTTGTGTAATCAGTGACGGAAGTTTAAGCAGTTAGGACATTCTATCTTACTCGCGCGGTCAAGCGAAAGCCGAGAACAAAACAGCCGCGAAACGAGCTTTAGAAAGTCGGAACGCGGCCGTTGTCAGAGGAGGTTAAGGCTGCTTGCGCTCAACCTCTTTCACAGTTTTGGGCTGGATGACAGTCTGAACTCTGGAACGAAGTTTGAAGGTTCGGTCGACATTGTCGTAATCCATTCCAACACCGTGAGAAGTGTCTTCTCCGCGAGTGAGCGCGACGGGTTTATCGGATTTATAAGTGTCCGTGTCCGGATAGGCATCGAGCTGAGAGGTCAGAAGGCGACTTGCCGGGGCGTCTTTAGTGGCCGCCTGACGAATGTCCACATTGTCGTAGAAATGAATTACGGCACCTCCGTCCACCATTGTGGCTCGGTCGGATTTCGCAGTGATTTGGGCCTCATTCGGGTTGAGCGATGCATATTCAGGGAACTTCGCATTGGCGTGTCCGTCCGAGTAATGCTCGACTTCTTTGGCGAAGACCTTTGCTTTTGCGATTCCGTCATCGTCAAACTGAGTGATTGTGATGTCTCTCGCAATGAAGTCCGGTGAGTTCAGATCGGAAAGGTGCGTCACGTTCTCGAGTTCTGCTTTGACGGAATACCAATAGCTCATGGCGCAAAGCGTCACCAAGAGAGCAATAGCGATCAGAGAGGTCAGTCGGTCGCGCATAGCTTAGAGCTCAGTGTTAAAACGTTTCATGACGGCTTCTTCAAAACGTCCTTGCGACTTCAGAATGAATTCTGCAAGTTCGCGGACGGCACCGTGTCCGCCGGGGAAGCGTGAGACCCAGCGAGCTTTTTTCAGAGCCACAACAGAAGCGTCCGACGGGGCGCAGGAGAGGGCAACCAGCGGGAAGAGGCACAAATCGGGAATGTCGTCGCCCATATAAGCGGTTTCTTCCGGAGAGACACCTGCCTTGCGGCAGATTTCGGCTAAACCTTCGCGTTTATCCTTTTGTCCTTGCATTAAAAGCGTGATACCGAGTTCCTTTGCGCGTTCAATGACGATGTCGGACTGTCTGCCGGTGCAGATGGCAACCTGAATTCCGCAGTCCTGTAGGAACTTAATTCCGAGACCGTCTCTGACGTAGAACTGCTTGAAGAGCTCGCCTTGCCCGGAAATGATGATGGAGCCGTCCGTCAGCACGCCGTCGACATCCAGACAAACAAGCTTAATTTTTTTAGCAATCGCTTCTGCTTTCATCAGATTACCTTTGCGGTCATAAGGTCGTGGATGTGGAGCGCACCGATCAGCCGATCGCTGTCGTCGACAACCAGCAGCTGGTTCCTTAAAGTGCTGTTGAGAATTTTAGCGGCTTCAGCAGCCAATGCCTGAGGCTGTATCGTTGTGGGATTGGGCGTCATCACATCGCGGATTTTCAGCGGACGGATGTCACCGACACGCTCGATCAAGCGTCTTAAATCGCCTTCGGTAAAGATACCTTTGACTTTATCCGTTTCGTCCACGATGGCGGTCATACCGATCTTTTTCTTCGTAATTTCTTTTACTGCGTCCATCACTGACGCATCAATTCGAACGACCGGTGTGGCCTCTCCGCTGCGCATGACATCCCTGACATGGGTAAGAAGACGTCGTCCGAGCGCGCCGCCCGGATGGGAGCGCGCAAAGTCTTCCGGTCCGAATCCTTTAGCGTCTAAACAGGCAACGGCCAGAGCATCGCCCATAGCAAGCGTTGCAGTCGTGGAAGATGTAGGGGCTAAATTCAGAGGGCAAGCTTCTCGTGAAACATGTACGTTGAGATTGACGGTTGCTTCCTTTGCCAGCGTGTTGTCATCGGAGCCCGTAATGGAAATCACCGGTGCACCTTCGCGGATGACCGTCGGGATGATAGTCAGCAGCTCAGAGGTGGTGCCGGAGTAGGAAATGGCAATGACGACATCGTCTTTGGTGATCATGCCTAGATCGCCGTGTGCGGCTTCTGCGGCATGGACGAAGAAAGCAGGGGATCCGGTTGAAGCAAGTGTGGCAGCAATCTTGCGTGCAATGTGGCCGCTTTTGCCGACGCCGCTGACAACAACACGTCCTTTGCAGTTCAGAATCAGAGTGACGGCTTTTACAAAAGTCTCATCGAGTCTTCCTGCGATGGCTTCGAGTTCTTTTGCTTCTTCAAGAAGGACGTGACGTCCTAAGTTCAAAATTCCCTTTTCAGAAATCTCAGGTTTCATTCCTCTCTCCGAAGAGAAAGCGATCCGCTTCCTCTTTTAATCATTTATCAGTAGTCACGCAGGACGGAAAATTGAGTAGTTTTCGAGATACAAGAAGCCTGCGGTTTTCGTGCAAAACATTATAGAGACAGGAGTTTGAATCTGCCTGTCGTCTTACGGTCGGCAACAAAAAGAAGGCGGTTAGTGCTGGAGAATTTTTGCGAGGAAGCGCTGAGCTCTTTCGCTGCGCGGTGTGGAGAAAAACTCTTCCTTAGGAGCTTCTTCCACGATTTCTCCGGCATCCATGAATACGACGCGGTCGGCCACTTTTCGGGCAAAGCCCATCTCATGGGTAACGACCATCATGGTCATACCGTCCTTGGCCAGATTGATCATGACATCGAGCACTTCATTGATCATTTCCGGGTCAAGCGCAGAAGTCGGTTCGTCAAAGAGCATGCAGATCGGATCCATTGCAAGAGCGCGGGCGATGGCCACACGCTGCTGCTGACCGCCGGAAAGCTGAGGAGGAAATTTATCGGCATGCTTGATAAGACCGACACGATCCAAGAGTTCCATACCTCTCTTGTTTGCCTGATCGCGAGAACGCTTGAGGACCTTCATCTGGGCAAGCGTCAGATTGTCCCTAATGGTGAGATGCGGGAAGAGCTCGAAGTGCTGAAAAACCATGCCTACGTGCGCTCTGAGTTTCGGAAGGTTCGTGTGAGGATCTCCGATATTGATGTTGTTCACGTAGATGGTGCCTTCTTGGAAATCTTCTAAGCCGTTGACGGTTTTGATAAGTGTGGACTTACCGGAGCCCGAGGGACCGCAGATGACGACCACTTCGCCTTTTTTAACGGAGGTGGAACAGTTTTTAAGAACCTGGAAATCTCCGTACCATTTACTGACGTTCTCGATCCTAATCATCTAGTTAATGTCCTTTTCTGCCGGCACCTCAACTTAACAGAGGTGCAGGAAATACTGCATTTACAAGTTAAATTCGATTTCCCATTTTAGCGAAATGCACACTAAACCTTGCTGCTCAGAAGCTGATTTAGAAGTTCGATTATTCTTCTGCAGCGAGGTGAGGCGAATAAGATAAAAACACCATACGTCGCAAATAAATCGAGGACTAAACGAATTAGAATTTTTGAGTATTGAAACTTTGAAGAGAAAAAGAAAATGAAAAACTTAGTAGAAAAGCTGCCGGATCAGCAGCCCGCCTTACGCGTGATGGCTATGCCTCCGGATACCAATCAGTACGGAGACGTTTTCGGCGGCTGGATTATGAGTCAGGTTGACTTGGCGGGCTCCTCCATCGCTTCGCGTGTCGCAAACAGTCGAACTGCTACGGTTGCCGTGACAAGCTTTACATTCAAGGAGCCTGTCTGGGTCGGAGACGTGGTCTCTTTCTACGCAACGGTACTTAAAGTCGGTACGACTTCCATCACAGTAGACGTCACTGTTTTTGCGGAAAGGCTGCACAAAGACAACCACCGTATCGTCAAAGTGACGGAAGCTCAGCTGGTCTTTGTGGCCTTAAATAAAGACGGGCGCCCTCAGCCCGTCTACAGAGCGGACAATCCTGCGCCGGAAAAAACAGAATAGAAAACTATTCAGCAAACTTCGGCTGACGTTTTTCCATGAAAGCGCTGAAAGCTTCCTTGCTTTCGGCGCTTCCTTCTAAATGGGAGGCCGCTTCTTCTTCAAGCTTGCGCTGTTCTGATAAACCGGACATATAGGCGGCTTTAAGCAGTCTCTTTGTGGCAGCCATAGCTTCGGGCGGTAAGGAAGCCAGACGCAGCGCGGCGGCGCCGGCGACGGTCATGACTTTGTCGTCTTCAACGATATGGTTGACGAGCCCCATAGCGACAGCTTCGGCAGCAGAAATCGGTTCGGAAAGAAGTAGTTTCTGAGCGGCAAGTTTGTAGCCGCCGCTCTTTACGGCCAATAGGCTTACGCCGTAACGGGGCGTCTGTCCCAACGCCAAACCCGGCATTGAGAAAAGGGCGTGTTCACCGGCAAAGACGAGATCGCAGTGATAAAGCATTGCGGCGCCCTGACTGACAGCGGGACCGCTCACGGCTGCGACAACCGGTTTAGAAAGTGCATCGAGCGCATCGATGACTTTCTGAAATTCATTAAAAATCGGTGTGTTTTCCGCCAACTGCTCTTCAATATCTAAGCCTGCGCAGAAAACATTGTTGTGTCCGCACAAAACGATGCTGCGTACACGTGTGTCGTCGTTGAGTTCAAGGAACTCTCTGGCCAAATCCTTGCAGAGTTCTGAGCTGAGAGTGTTTCGTTTTTCAGGGCGGTCGATTGCGACTTGGGCAATCCTGCCTTCAATCGTTGTAACAATAGGCATTTTGTTTCCTTCAAAGTTCCGCTTATTTTGGCGCTTCTAAGCAAGGGCCGAGATTTATTTTCACTAATTCGAGACTTTCACATTATCCAGAGTAAAGAGATCGATATTCGGGTCGTCCTCGTCCGTCGTACGGACATAGCCGCGCTTGGTCATCATGCCGTGCATGTTCTCGTTGTCTTTGAGCACATAGCCCACGACTTTCTCCAATCCTCTGCGGCGAGCCTCAGCTTCAATTTCGTCCATCAGCAGCGTTGCAAGTCCGCGGCCCTGCCAATCGTCTCTGACCGAAATTCCAAACTCTGCGGAAGTGCGGTTGGGTAGCTGAGACAGGCGGGCTTCGGCAATAATATCGCCGGAGTCGGAGTTCGGATCCACGGCAAAAATAGAGAAGGAACGATCCGGATCGGATGAGACTGCCGAAACGGCAATCGACTCCAGCGAACTCGTCAGACTATGGAAGCGCAGTCTGCGGGATTGATCGGAGAGGCTTCTAAGGTATTTCAAGAAATTTTCTTTATCTTCCGGCGCGGCATTTTTAATCTTGACCATACCGTATTTTCCGCGGACGTTCTTCTCAAAACTCGGGCGGTACGGGAAGATTAAGTGCGAAGCATTTTCGTCGGCTGTCAGCGTATCGGATCCTATGACGCAATGCGCATCTAAAACGATGGCATGACCTTTTCCGCAAAGAAGCGGATCGATATCGATGGATCGGACGGCAGGAATTTCTACGGCGAGCTGTGACAGACGAATCAATGCGGTCACAATGGGTTCAGGGTCGCAGGACGCAAGTCCCTGGAAATCGCCTAAGAATGTTTTAAAAGGTTCAGAGGAGATCATGTCCTGCGCTTCTTTGAGCGAAAGCGGTGCAAAGTTAAAGACGGTGTCTTTAAAAATCTTTCCGTAGAGGCCGCCGATACCCAAATAAACGATGGGGCCGAAATGACGCGTCAGTTTCATGCCGATGCGCAGTTCGCGGCGGTTGTTCGTATCCAGTGTTTTTTGAAGGAATACGCCGAAGCCTTCTTCTGGTTGACCGAGATGAACGGCTCGCTCCGACATATTTTTCCAAGCGCCTTTAAGTTCGCGTTCATTGCGGATTCCCAGAATCACGCCCTTGGCATCGCTCTTTGAAAGAACGCCGTCCATGCGCAGCTTCATGGCGACGGGATACCCGAGGGCCCGTGCCGCTTCAATAGCCTCACCGAGCGAGCCGGCATAAATTCCGGCCGTGGTTTCAAAGCCGATGCCTGCCAGGAGACGTTTGCTCTCTTCTTCATAGAGGAGATGGCGTCCCTCTCGGCGCGCTGTCTGGATGACTTTGCGGGCGCCCGCAAAGAATGCCGGATCGGAGGGAATGACGGAATAGCTTCCCGGTACGCCATCACTCTTAAATTTACGGAACTGCTCCATCAGTCGAATTGCCCGGCATGCTCCTTTCATGTCATTCATTGCTACGATGCCGTTTTTGCGGAGATGTTTTATGGCCGGGAAGTCGGGTTCCGTTCCGATCCAAACCGTGACAGCAGGCTTTTGAGATTTCTTAAGAATAGGCACCAGTTTTTTGGCTAAATCCAAAGCGTCCAGCGAAGGGTTGGTTACCACGCTCAGCACAATACCTGAGCACTCCGGGCGATTGAGGAGGTAGTCGGTTAAATCCGCGATGGTCGCGGCGTCCATATCCAATCCCATGTTCACCGGATTGGCATAAGGAAAAGTAATTTTGTATTTGTCTCGGAGTTCTTTGGCCACTGTGCTGTCGGGCGTTGCTAACCGCAGGTGGTTGTTGTACGCATGATCGGCCAGCAGAGAGTCCAGTCCTTTGCTGTTAACGAGTCCGTACAGTTCTCCCGAAGTTAGTTCTCTGTGCATAGCAAAGGCCTGGACCGCATAGTTCAGTTCTTTGAGCGAAGTTACAAGAAGCGCACCGGCCCGCACCAGAGCTCTTTCCATGACGCCGTCTTCATCTTCTCGAGCTCCGCTGTTGTTAATGACAATGTCTGCGGATCCCGGCGTCTGTCCGCCTTTTAATAAGATAACCGGCTTATTGGCTGCTGCTAAGCGAATGGCGGAGAGCAGTTTTCTCGGCTGCTGGAAAGACTCGAGATAAAGAACGATACAGCGTGTTTTGCGATCAAAGGCCAGCATGTCCACATAGTCAGCCACTGTAAGGACTTGTTCAAAGCCGGGGTCGATGACGTGGGAAAAACCGCACTGCGCATTAGTGACGTAATCAATAATCGTGCAGGAGAGGCCAGGGGACTGGCTGACGAGCCCGACTTCTCCGGCCGGAGGCAGGGCGGGAAGGTAGCTTAGATTCAGACCTTCCGAGGGCGTCATAAGCCCTAAAGACTGAGGGCCGACGATACGGATCCCTGCTGCTGCAGTCTTGTTGATGGCTTCAATGATCGTTTCAGTCAGATCGGACTTCGGAAATCCCCCGCACAGGAGAATGTTTCTAACGCCTTTTTTAAGACAGCTCTCCAAGGCTTTCGGATAAACGGACGGAGGGCAGACGAGGACGGCTAAATCTACATCTTCTTTTATATCCGTAAGAGCCGCATAAGAAGTTTCACGGCCGATCGTTTTGTATTTCGGATTTACGGGAAAGAGTTTTGTCCGAGGTGAAGCGCTTTTGGCAATTTTCCAAATAAGCGTGCCGAAGCTTCCGCTTCTTGCGCTTGCTCCGACGATGGCGACGGAACGCGGGTTGAACAGCGTATGCAGATAGTGATTGAAGTCCATGGTATTGGCCGATCCAAAAGCCTGACGGAAGTTAAAGTCTAAATCAGGCGGGTAAGTCTGTAGTGAAGCATGTCTCAAAAATGCCAAAGGCGCCTGCAGATTTTTTCGCATCCGAATAAGATTAGAAGCTCAAAGTACGCTTGAGAAGGAGAGTGTGTGAGCGTCGAATCTAATTCCCCGTACACTGTTTTTATTGACGAAGCCGAGCGGCGCGTGGCGGTGTTGGATCAGAGACTTTTGCCCCACCGTGTGGAGTACGTTGATCTTAAAAATGCACAAGAGGCGGCTGAGGCGATCCGCGACATGACGGTTCGCGGAGCCCCTTTGATCGGCGTGACGGGTGCAGCCGGAATGGCTTTGGCCGCAGATGAAAGCACCGAGACAGGATTTTTGATTGAAGCCGCGAACCTTTTAAAGAGTGCGAGGCCGACCGCCGTCAATTTGAACTGGGCCGTCGACTTTATGCTCAAGCGGCTGAAAGGAATGGAGCCCGACCGCAGACGAAAAGCGGCTTGGCACTTAGCCGCCGAGATCTGTGAGCAAGAGCGATCGATGAGTATTCGTCTTGCGAAACACGCTCAAACAATTATTGAGGCGCTTTATTTAAAGCTCGGCAGGCCGCTTAACATCCTCACGCACTGCAACGCCGGAAAGCTTGCGACGGTGGAACTCGGAACCGCAACGGCCGGGATTTATACGGCATTTGAGGCCGGAATTCCGCTGACGGTTTTTGCCGATGAAACGCGTCCCCGACTTCAGGGGACGCTGACCGCCTGGGAGCTGAAAGCTGCAGGGGTCCCCGTTTGTTTGATTGCAGATAATGCAGGCGGCGAGCTCATGAGGGAAGGCGGAATCGATCTGGTGATTGTCGGAGCCGACCGCATTGCGGCAAACGGAGATACGGCAAATAAGATCGGAACATACTTAAAAGCGTTGGCAGCGGCAGATAATCAAATTCCTTTTTATGTTGCAGCGCCGATATCGACGTTCGACTGGACGGCAAAGAGCGGAGGAGATATTCCGATTGAAAACCGTTCCGGAGATGAAATACGCTGGGTGCGAGGCATTGATAAACACGGGCATGAGACGGAGGTCTGTATCACTGATCCCGGCATCGCAACCGTGAATCCCAGCTTTGACGTCACACCGGCACGCTTGATTACCGGATTCATTACGGATCGCGGCGTCTTTGTGCCGGAAGACTTGAAAGATTTAAGGGTGAACAGTCATGTTTGAAGATAAGGAAGAAAAGGCGAGAGAGGAAATCATCGACTACGCCTTAAAACTGAGTCGAGCAGGTCTTAATGTCAACAGCAGCGGAAACCTCTCTGTACGGTTTGATTCTCCGGAAAGCAAAGGTTTTTTGATTACGCCGACGGGTCTTCCCTATGACGAAACCGAACCGGAAGATTTGGTGCGGATTTTATTTACGGACAACGGTTGCTATAAGGCGGTAGGAAGCCGCCAGCCTTCATCGGAGTGGAACCTCCATGCTTTTCTTTATCAGGCCCGTCCCGATATCAACGCCGTTGTGCACACGCACTCTCCGTACGCAACCATGCTTTCCTGTTTGGACGAGGCAATTCCTCCGTTCCATTACATGGTTGCGGCCGCCGGAGGCGATACGATTCCCTGCGCACCCTATGCTACGTTCGGTTCCGTAGCGTTAGCGGAGGGCTGCCGCGATACGCTGGGCAAGGATCGCTTGGGGTGCCTCCTTTCGCATCACGGCAGCGTGGCAGGGGGCCGTAACTTGAAGCAGGCTTACGCCGTTGCTTTGGAAATTGAATCGCTTGCTCGGATGTGGATGAATCTTAAGCAGATCGGCGGCTGCCCTCTGATTGATAAAGAAGAGATGGCGCGAGTGAAAGAGCAGTTTAAGACCTACGGACAGCAGGAGAAGGGCCATGAGGAAGGCTGAGGCGCCGGCGCCTAAGTGGTGCACTCCGGAAGGCTCTCCCATTGCATGTACGGAAAAGAATAAGGTGATGGCCGAAAATCTTGAAGAAATCAAAGGGTACCTTCAGGACGCTATCGATGACGCTGTTCTTATGGGATGCTCCGAAGCTTCTTTTCGCAAGGCCTATTTGGACTTGATCCGCAATCTGCATTCCCAATATCCCGAGCAAAAAGCTCAGGCCGGAGAAGAAAATGACAAAGATTTATAAACTGATTTTAGTTTGCTGCGCAGCGCTCTTTTTGTCGGCTTGTGCTCATCCCGACATGATCAAGCTCAATGACACGTACGACTACACTGTTAAAGAGCTCGGTGTCCCCGACTCTACGACACGGCTCCCTGACGGATCGATTCGAATCGTTTATTCCATGCAGCCGATGGGCCAGGCTTCCTACGTGATGATCTTTAACCCGGAAGGCAAATTGATCTTTAAGGATCAGCTTCTGCAGCAAAAATACTTCAACCAGATCAAGCCTAAAGTTCAGGACAGCCAGGATATCTACACGATGTTCGGAAAGCCCTGCGAACAGTGGCACTACAAGAATTTAGGCGAACACACCTATATGTATCGCTACCTCGATGAATCCGGATTCCCGATGGCCTTATGGGTCGATTTTGACGACAAGGATGATAAAGTTATGCGTTACGTTTTAAGTATTGATCCCTGGGTCCAGAGGGACGCGGATCAGCGAGATTTCTAAAAGTTTTTTCTAGATGCATCCTCCTCAGCAGCACAAGTTCGGATTTAAGGCCTGGATTCCGACGATCGGACTGGCCTTTGCCGCTTTCGTTTTCAACACTTCTGAATTTTTACCCGTCGGCTTATTGCCGAACATTGCAGAATCGATTCATGAGTCTGTCTCAAAGACCGGCCTCATTATTACGGTTTACGCCTGGGTCGTATCTCTGTTGTCGCTCCCGCTGACGATATTGACCGCGAAGCTGGAGCGGCGACGGCTGCTTCTTTGGCTCATCGTGATTTTTGCACTGAGCCATTTCGTGGTTTTGTGGGCCGATACGTTTGAAAAACTCATGGGCGCGCGGATCTGTGTCGCGGTAACGCATTCCATCTTTTGGTCCATCATGACGCCTCTGGCGGCCAGAGTAGCGCCGTTCGGGAAGCAGGCATTTGGTTTAGCGGCCGTGATGGGCGGCTCGATTGTCGCAACGGTGCTTGGCGTTCCGATCGGAACTCATCTCGGACAGCAGGTCGGCTGGCAGGGATCCTTCTTCATTGTGGGTATGGCTGCCGTATTGGTTTGGGTTATTATCTTTTTCTCGCTGCCTGTCTGTACCAGCAACCGGGCCGGTTCTTTAAAGAGCCTGCCGTCCTTGTTTAAGCGCCCGGCGCTTGTACAGCTTTACCTTCTGACCATGGTCGTGATTTTGGGCCAGTTCACGGTGTACTCCTACATCACGCCGATTCTGATGAATGTCGGACACTTGTCTGAGAATGCCACAGTCTGGTTCCTGTTTATTTTCGGTATTGCCGGCATTATCGGAACCGTGATTAGTTCCAGGACGGTGGATAAGCACCGCTCAGGCACTCTGGTGATCCCGATGCTGATCATGACGGTCTGTGTCGGACTGCTGACGGTTACCTCTTCGCATTTCGGTGCTCTGGTCATACTCGGAACTTTCTGGGGCGCTTCGATGACGGCGATCTCGATGGCGTTTCAGACTCTGCTCTTGGATACGGCCCGAGATGCTGCCGACGTGGCGACATCGATGTTTTCCGGCATTTTCAATATCGGTATTGGCGGCGGAGCCTTTATCGGCAGCCGAGTGTCTGCTGAGTTCGGTTTCGCCGCGGTTCCGTATGTCGCCTGTGCACTTATCGGTGTTTGTGTGCTGGCCTGTGCAGCGATTTGGCTGAAGCGAGGCTCGGCGATCTTGCCGACTCGCTAAGACGAATATACGAATACCACACAAATGAAAACGGCCCTCCGTCGGAGGGCCGTGAATCAAAAGAGATTCAAATTATTCCTTCTTGTGCTCGTTGCGCAGACGGATGTGGAGCTCTCTCAATTGTTTTTCATCAACAGGAGAAGGAGCCTGCGTCAGCAAGCACTGTGCACGCTGTGTCTTCGGGAAGGCGATCACGTCACGGATGGAATCAGCACCGCACATCATGGTGACGATACGGTCAAGACCGAATGCTAAGCCGCCATGGGGAGGTGCACCGTACTGGAGAACGTCAAGCAGGAAGCCGAACTTGGCGCGGGCTTCTTCCGGACCGATCTTAAGTGCGTTGAAAACCTTGCTCTGAACATCAGCCTTGTGAATACGAATGGAGCCGCCGCCGATTTCCCAGCCGTTGAGAACCATGTCGTAAGCTTTGGCGAAGCAGTTTTCCGGATCGGTAACGAGTTTGTCTTCGTCGCCGTCTTTCGGGCTTGTGAACGGGTGGTGGCAGGCAACCCAGCGTTCTTCTTCCTCGTCGTACTCGAACATCGGGAAGTCGATAACCCACAGAGGTCTCCAGCCTTCTTCAAACAGGCCGTGGGACTTTCCGAATTCGGAGTGACCGACTTTCAAACGCAGAGCGCCGAGGGAGTCGAAAACGATCTTCTTACGGTCGGCACCGAAGAAAATGACATCTCCGTCCTGTGCACCGGTTCGTTCGATGATGGCCTTGAGGACATCGTCGGAAAGGTTCTTAACGATCGGGCTCTGGAGGCCTTCCCTGCCGGCCTTGACGTCGTTAACTTTGATGTAGGCCAAACCTTTGGCACCGTAGATCTTGACGAAGTCGGTGTAGCCGTCGATTTCGCTGCGCGGCATGGAGGCACCGTGCGGAACACGGAGGGCCATGACGCGGCCGTCGTTGAGTTCGGTAGCGGATCTGAAGACCTTAAAGTCAACGTTGCCCATCAGATCGGTAAGATCTGTGAGTTTGAGCTTGACGCGAAGGTCAGGTTTGTCGGAGCCGTAGTTGTTCATAGCATCCGTCCACAGCATGATGGGGAACGGATTGGGCAGATCGACGTTAATGGCTTCTTTGAAGACAGTGCGGATCAGCTCTTCCATCAAGGCGCGGATTTCAACTTCGTTCAAGAAGCTGGTTTCAATATCCACCTGGGTGAATTCAGGCTGACGATCGGCACGGAGGTCTTCGTCACGGAAGCACTTAACGATCTGGTAGTAGCGGTCAAAGCCTGCGCACATCAGCATCTGTTTGAAGAGCTGGGGAGACTGCGGCAGAGCGTAGAAGTGGCCGTCGTGAATACGAGAGGGAACCAGATAGTCGCGGGCGCCTTCCGGGGTGCTCTTGGTGAGCATCGGAGTTTCGATGTCGATGAAGCCGTGCTTATCAAGGAAACGGCGGAAAGCCATTGCAGCTTTGTAGCGGAGCTTCATGTTGCGCTGCATCGGCAGACGACGAAGGTCGAGCACACGATAAGTCAGACGTGTGGTTTCGGAGAGGTTTTCGTCATCAAGCAGGAAGGGAGGAGGTGCGGAAGGATTCAGGATCTTGAGTTCCTGAGCCAGCACTTCAACGCCGCCGGAGATGAGGTTTTCGTTGCGAGTGCCTTCCGGACGAGCACGAACCAGGCCTTTAACCTCCACAACGAATTCGTTACGGACTTTATCGGCAGTTTCGAAGACGTCGGGACGATCCGGGTCGCAGACGATTTGGACCAGGCCTTCACGATCGCGCAAATCGATGAAAATAACACCGCCGTGGTCGCGGCGGCGATGGGCCCAGCCGTAGAGGGTGACAGTTTGACCGAGGAATTTCTCGTCAATCAAACCTGCATATTCAGTACGCATTAAAAACTCCGCAAAAGCGAGCACTTTTCGTGCTCTATCAATAAATTCCCGTTCATTCTAAACAATGGGTACCCAAAATGACAATTCAGTTGTATGTCTTTCGGATTCGGGAGTAAGGCAAATCACTTATCTTTTTTAGCAGGGCAATTTTCATTGCAGTGGGAGGCAGGCAGGGCGGCAGAAGATCCGCCCTTAAAGTCTGTAGCATACCAACCTTTTCCCTTGAGCTCGAAGCCGGGTGCCGAAAGCTGTTTAACCATCGTTTCCATGTTGCATTTCGGACAATGGGTAATAGGAGCGTCGGAGTATTTCTGCAGAACATCTTTTGTGTAGCCGCAGTTAGAGCACTTGTAAGAGTAGATAGGCATTTCGCTTAAATAATAAAAGCTAAAAAATTTAAAAAACACGGCAAGGAAGGAGGCTTTCGCCAAGTCACTGGCCGTGCTGCATAAGCTAGACAATTATAGAGCGGCGGGTTTTCTTCCTCACTAACCTTGAGAAGAGATTGAGGACGGCGCCGCGGAAATAAGAAAAGGCCCGCAAAACGCGGGCCGAAAAGACTTATTCAGTCAGACGAGATTATTCGTCTTCATCCTTTCTGTGGTAGTTAGAGGCCAACTCAACCTGGCGCTGCATTGGAACAGGAGCGTATCCGGCCAGTTCCATAGAGTAGCTGCCGGCACCCTGAGTGATGGCGTTCAGGCGGGCGGCATATCCGTCGAGCTCGGACAGAGGCACCGTGCCGGAGATGATCATCATGCCGCCGGCCATGTTGGCGGTACCGGTTACCTGACCTCTGCGGCTGGCGAGGTCGCCCGTGATGTCGCCCATGGCGCTGTCCGGAGCAACGATCTCAACGTCAACGATCGGTTCAAGGATCGTCGGTTTAGCTTTGGACAGGGCGTCAAGCATGGCTTTTCTGCCGGCAGAGACGAAAGCAACTTCCTTGGAGTCCACCGGATGGCTCTTACCGTCATAGACGACAACGCGAACGTCGTGGATCGGGTAACCGGCAACATAGCCTGTATCCAAAGCGTCACGGACACCTTTTTCTACAGCCGGGATGAAGTTGTACGGAATTGCGCCGCCTTTGACTTCGTCAACGAATTCGAAACCGGCTCCGCGTTCACGCGGTTCAATGCGAAGATAGACTTCACCGAACTGGCCGGCGCCGCCTGTCTGCTTCTTGTGGCGAGCGTGACCTTCAGCACCCTGAGCAATGGTTTCACGGTACGGGATGCGAGGTGTACGAGTGTTGACTTCAAGCTTGAACTGCGCAGCCATTCTTTCGAGAACGCTTCTTAAGTGCTGAGCGCTCAGACCGCGAAGAACCGTTTCATTCAAGGTGGTGTCGTGTTCAAGTTCGAGTGTCGGATCTTCGGACAGGAGCTTATGCAGGATGTCGGAGAGACGGCCTTCATCACCGCGGCGAGCCGGAGAAATCGCTAAGCCGAACATGGGTTTCGGGAAGCTCAGCGGTTTCATCTTGATGTTGTCGTGCTCGTGAGAAGCATGGATCACGCTGTCAAACACGAGTTCGTCGACTTTGGCGATAACACCGATGTCGCCCGGCACCAGTTCGCGAACTTCCGTGGTCTCTTTACCCTGAAGAATCATCGGGTGAGAAACTTTGATCGGCTTCTTGTTGTCGTTGACGAACAGCTGATCGTCACGGCGCAGGGTACCCTGGTGAATACGGAACACACCGACCTTGCCGACATACGGGTCATTAACCACCTTGAAGACATGGGCAACAAGAGGAAGGTCAGGATCGGACTTCAGTTCGACGTCGTTTCCGTTTTCATCTGTGAAGAGCGGAGCATTAGCTTCAGAAGGATTCGGGAGGTGACGAACCATCACGTTGATGAGATCATCAACACCGGCGCCGGTCTTGCCGGAGACAAAGCAGATCGGGATGATGTGTCCTTCACGAAGCGCCTGTGTCAGCGGGGCGTGCAGCGTGCTCGGATCGGCTTCGCCTTCTTCAAGGTATTTTTCCATAGCGGCATCGTCGACTTCCACAACCTGTTCGATAAAGGCACGATGGACTTCGGGCACGCTCATGAAGTCGGCTTCACCTTCGTCTTTGGAGAAGCAGTCGATCACGCGAGCGCCGTTGTTGGCGGGCAGGTTAATCGGCATGACTTCCTGACCGAAAGCTTCTCTGAGCTCTTCGACGAGACGCGGCAAATCTAAGTGTTCTGCGTCAATCTTGTTGACGATGATCATGCGGTTGAGGTTGCGCTCTTTGGCCCAATCCATCATGCGGCGCGTCATCAGCTGAATGCCGGCAGTGGCGTCAACTACGATAGCGGCGGTTTTAACCGCGTCGAGGGCACCCAAGGCCTGACCGACGAAATCGGGGTATCCCGGAGTATCAATCATGTGCACGCGAACTTCCTGTCCGTTTGCGTTGTCTGCCTCGAAGTGCGTACAGGCAGCGCGCAGAGAGTGCTGAACCGCTTTTTCGAGCGGGTCGGAGTCGCAGACGGTTGTGCCGCGTTCGACAGAACCGCATGTAATGATCATGCCTGCTTTGGCAAGAATTCCTTCTGCCAAGGTGGTTTTTCCGCTACCGCCATGGCCGACCAAGGCAACTGTTCTGAGATTTTCGGTTGAGAAAATAGGCATGAGCTTTTTCCTTTCTTATGAAATTAATTGACGTATCCTTTGATTGTGGAACAATCAATCGTCTTTGTCGAGAATATTTTGACAAATGACCGATTTTTGCCGAGAGGCGACTTTATCAAACGATGGGAGAAACTTGAGAAATGGCTGAGAAAAAACAATCCTACTGCGCCGGCTGCTCAGAGGCGGAATTAAAGCTCTTTGAGCCGGCAATTGAGCAATTAATCTCTCTGGCTAACGAAGAGATTCTCCCTCGTTTTTTGGCTGGGACAGAAGTTTTCGACAAAAAAGATCACACTCCGGTTACAGCTGCCGATCGCGGTGCCGAAAAAGTGATGCGTGAATGGATTGAGGCGCATTTTCCTGCGCACGGCATCTTCGGAGAGGAGTTTGGAATCAAAGAGGCGTCCGGGGACGGTTTCCCGCGCTACCGCTGGATCTTGGATCCGATCGATGGAACTCGTGCTTTTATTCATAATGCTTTCCATTTCGGCACGCTGATTGCCGTAGAGCGCGATGACGGCAACGGATTTCAGCCGATGCTCGGTGTGATTTCGCATCCGCATGTCGGCGTTTGGCTCATCGGAGACGGAAAACGGACGGTTTTGCACGGGCCGGGCAGCCGAGTGCGTCAGGTGCACTGCAAAGAAACAAAGAATCTTGCGGACGCCACTCTTGTTGTGACATCGCATTGGACGACTCCGGAGCAGAAAGGCGGCAAAGAGATGCAGTCCCTCATTGATGAAGTTAAGCTCTATCGCACGTGGGGCGACTGTTTTGGATATTTCTCGGTAGCCACGGGCGGCGCGGACATCATGATTGATCCGGATTTGAATTACTGGGACGTTGCCGCACTGGTGCCGGTTATCGAAGGCAGCGGAGCCAGGCTTGTGAGCTCCAAAGGCGGCAATCCTCTTAAAGATTTATCAGCGGTTGCGACTAATGAATACCTGCTTCCGGAGGTACTTCGTAAGCTCGCTAACTAATGCTTGCTAAATTATTTTGAGTTGTTGCACTTGTTCTCAAAAGACACAATTAATTTCAAACCTTAAATAATTGAAAAGGGAAAACTTTTGGGTTTTTGAGAAACTTGAGGATGAGACAATTTATATAAGAAGTCCCTATGAGAAAGAGTACCGGTCTTGTCCTCTCGCTCTTATTTGGGGCCTTGAGCGGCTGTGTATCCATCCCTCAATTCCAAATAACCGAACAGGATAAAAAAGTAATTCCCAGTCAGTGGAGCGGCAGTCCCGCCCTCGAAACATCGAAGGCTGCCGACCTCTCCGAATGGTGGTCAACTTGGAGCGATCCGGAAATCGCTCGCTTGGTTGCGGCCTCACAGGCGGCCAATACGGATGTTCGATCCTCGCAGGAAAATCTTCGTTATGCGCAAGCCTCGATGACCGTAGCTAATGCCGGCTTGTTCCCGACACTGGACGGTAACTACCGAGCCAGCCGCAGTCATTCTCTCGGCCATGGTTCCAATACCTTTTCTATCGGCCTGAACGTCAGCTGGACAATCGATGCCGGCGGTCGTTTTGCTTCTTCTGAAGCGGCGTTCTCCGACTACCTGTCTTCTCAAGCGAGTTTGGGAGAAGTGCAGACTCGAATCGCTGCTGAAGTGGCCGGTGCCTATGTCAATATGAGGCTTGCCCAGAAGCGGCTGGACGTGGCTCAGGAAAACGCCAAAACCCAGCAGGAAGCACTGGATATCGCCAATTGGCGTTACTTATCCGGACTCGTGCCATCGACCGACGTCGATCAGGCGCGCACTTCTTTTGAGCAGACGCGTGCCTCGATTCCCGTGTATCGCGCTCAGGTCATGCAGTACCGTAATTTGATCGCTCGTCTTATCGGAACCACACCTGAGGCAGTTAACCCGACCTCGACGGCTCCGATTCCTCAGCCGCCGCGAAACCTTGCGCTCAGCATTCCCGGAGAGACGCTTCGCAATCGCCCGGCGGTGCGTATGGCAGAGGCAAAAGTGATGAGCGCACTGGCGCGTTACGCACAGGCTAAGTCGGCCCTGTTTCCGAGCCTCTCAATCGGAGGCTCTTTCGGACTTTCAGGTCCTATCATGGGGCAGCTCGGTGAATGGGGTACACATAATTCGAACGGCTTCGGTTCGCTGACGCTGCCGATCTTCAACGCCGGGTCTCTGATGGCACAGGTTGAGCAGCGCGATGCTCAGGCGGCCCAAGCCAAAATTGACTATGAAGCGAGTCTGCTCGCGGGCGTTCAGGATGTAGAAGACGCACTCAACAAAGTGTGGTCTCAGGAAACTCGTAAAAAATCATTGGTTGTTGCCGAGGAATCGGCACGAAACGCAGCGACAGCTGCACGGCAAAATTACAGCGCCGGTCTTCAAGACTTTACGGTCGTGCTGACGACCCAAAGAACACTGCTGACCGTTCAGGAATCTTTGGCGAGTGCGGAGGCTGAAATCGCCCAAGGCTACATTGATCTCTATACCGCGTTGGGCGGGGGATGGACTGTTCCTCAGGAGTTTAAGAATAATGACCGATAATACAAATACAACCAAAGCGCAGAAAACGGATATTGAAGGGCTGCTGGGAGCAGACAAGGTTAAGCCGTTCCACAAACGAGGCGGCTTTTGGCTCGTTCTTCTCGTCTTCTTAGGCATCCTCTTTGCCGTTTACTACTTTTTCTTCAGAGGCAGCCAGGGACAAGTCGGTTTCGTCACACAGCCTCTGACGAAAGGGAATCTCACGGTTGAAGTTTCTGCTAACGGAACGATCAATCCGATCCGTACCGTATCACTGGGCAGTGAACTTTCCGGTATTGTCCGTAAGGTCAATGTCGACGTGAACGACCAGGTCAAAAAAGGCGAAGTACTGATCGAGCTTGACGACACCAAACTGAAAGCTTCGGTAGAGCGAGCCAAGGCAAGCCTGGATCTTTCTAAGGCCACATTAGCGGAATCCCAGGCAACGCTGAAAGAGGCCAAGGCCAAACTCTCGCGTCTGCAGGAAGTCAGACGTCTTTCCGGCGGCAAGAGTCCGAGTAAGACTGAAATTGATGCTCAGGAGGCTTTGGTTGCTAAAGCTCAGGCTTCTGTTCAAAGTGCTCAAGCAAAAATCATGGATAGTGAGCAGGCGCTGAAGTCTGCAGAAAGCGACTTGTCCAAGACACATATCATTTCTCCGATTGACGGCGTTGTTTTAGCCCGTTCCGTTGAGCCGGGCTATGCAGTGGCGGCTTCGCTTCAAGCCGTTGAACTTTTGAAGCTTGCGACCGACCTCAAAGATCTCGAACTGCAGGTCAATGTTGATGAGGCGGATGTCGGAGCGGTGAAACCGGGTCAGAAGGCCAGCTTTACAGTAAGTGCCTATCCTGACCGAAACTTCCCGGCCGAGCTGAAAAAAGTCGCTTTCGGATCGACAAAAACGGACAACGTAGTGACTTACGTCACTTACTTGGATGTTAAAAATCCGGACTTACTGCTTCGTCCGGGAATGACGGCGACCGCAACGATTCGTACCGTTGCCTTAAAAGACGCCCTGCTTGTACCCAATACCGCCCTGAGATTCAGGCCTTCTGTTTCTTCAGACTCAAAGGAGCCGACAATGAATGTTTTCGGACCTCCGATGAGAAGAAGCGTGCGCAAGAGCGCCGGCTCTGTGACAAGCCCGAATGCTTCTCAAAAGAAGGCCGAAGTTTACATAGAGAAAGACGGTCAGGCCGTGCCGGTTCCGCTGGTTGTGGGTTTTACGGACGGTAAGATGACCCAAGTGCTCGAAGGCAAGCTTTCTGCCGGCGATAAAGTCATCGTTGACCAAAGACGCGGAGCGAAATAATGAGCTCCGGAGATAAGCCGCTTGTCCAGTTAATCGGCATCGGCAAGCGGTACGGAACGGGACCGACTGCATTCGATGCACTTCATCATGTGGATTTGAGCATCAATGCCGGAGAATTTGTTGCGATTATGGGGCCGAGCGGCTCAGGAAAATCGACGACGATGAACATCATCGGTGCTTTGGATACGCCGACACGCGGGCAGTATTTATTCAACGGTTTCCACGTCGAACACTTTACGCGGGATCAGCGCGCGCTCTTACGCCGTCAATATTTGGGCTTCGTGTTTCAGGGATTTAATCTGCTGCCGCGTACGAGTGCAATAGAAAACGTAGAACTTCCGCTGCTTTACCGCGGAGAGCCTGCCAAAGTCCGGCATGAAATGGCACTGGAGGCTTTGGATAAGGTCGGCCTGACGCAGTGGAAAGACCACACGCCGGCCGAGCTTTCCGGCGGTCAGCAGCAGCGTGTCGCCATCGCACGAGCGATCGTAACGCACCCGAAACTGCTCCTTGCAGATGAGCCGACGGGAAGTTTGGATTCGCATCGAAGCGTTGAAATCATGAAGCTTCTCCAAAAACTCAACGATGAAGAAGGCATTACGGTTGTATTGGTGACACATGAGCCTGACATGGCCAAATACGCGAAACGTATCGTTCACTTCGTGGACGGTACCGTAGCTTCGGATCAGGAGAACAAACCATGTTAGGCAACGCTCTTCTTCTTGCGCTCAGACAAATATTCCGAAATCCGATGCGGTCGATTCTGACCGTGCTTGGCATTGTGATCGGCGTGGCGGCAGTGATTACGATGGTCACCGTCGGAAACGGTGCGACTCAGCAGGTGCGTGATCAGATTGCCTCATTGGGATCGGACTCGCTGATGATTCGTCCCGGCCAAAGGTTGGGTCCGGGGCAGTCTGTCGGTGCGCCGTCTTTCAAAGAATCGGATGCGGAAGCCTTGGCGACACAAATCGCCGGTATCAAAGCGGTAGCGCCTTCGCGCACATCCACTCAAGTCGTCGTGGCAAACGGTAAGAACTGGTCGACATCCGTGATCGGAACGACCAACGACTATTTTTCCATCAATAATCTGACGATTCAGGAAGGCAGAAATTTTGAGCAGTCTGAGCTTAGGGCCGGAAGTGCGGTCTGCGTCATCGGACAGACGGTTAAAAAAGAGCTCTTTGAAAACCACGATGCTTTGGGCAAACTGCTACGCGTCAAAGGCTTCTCCTGCCAAATCATCGGCGAGCTTGAACAAAAAGGCCAGTCCGGCATGGGAATGGACAAAGACGATGTTGTCATTATTCCTTTGAACACTTTTCAGCGCCGCATCAGCGGAAATGTTCGCATTCCTCTGATTACCGTGGCGGTGGAACCCGGCAGTGATATTGAACGCGTCAAAGAGAGTTCTCGGCTTCTTCTGCGAGAAAGACGCTCTTTGTCGAGTTCTGAGATGGACAACTTCAATATTCTTGACACCTCGGAGCTGATTGAAACGATTTCCAAAACTACGCAGGTGCTGACGATGCTTCTCGGTGCCGTGGCAGCGGTCAGTCTTTTGGTCGGCGGCATCGGCATTATGAACATCATGCTGGTAAGTGTGACGGAGCGCACAAAAGAAATCGGTGTGCGTTTGGCGATCGGCGCGACCGAGCGGGAAGTGCTGCTTCAGTTCCTTGTTGAATCCATCATGCTCGCCTGCTTCGGAGGCCTGCTCGGAGTTATCTTGGCTTTCGGCGCTTCTGTTTTGCTGACGCACTTCATGGGCATGCCTTTTATTTTCAGTCCCGGCATCAACGTGCTGGCATTCTGCTTTGCCGCGTTTATCGGAATTATTTTCGGTTACTTTCCGGCCCGCAGAGCGGCTCAGCTCGATCCGATCGAGGCCGTTCGCCACGAATAGCTGTTCTCCGGACAAAGAGAAAGCCGCCCGCGGGCGGCTTAACCATATGTGGTCTTGTTAGAACGGAATTTCGTCTGCTTCAAAATCATCCGTCGGCGCGGCCGAAGGAACCGGAGCTGCCGGCTGAGCAGGCGCTGCAGGACGTGCGGCCGGGGCGCCGGAAGTAAATTCAGAGCGGCGCGGAGCGGCCGGAGATTCAAAACCGTCACCGCTGCTTTGCGGTGCGTAGCTTTGACCGCCTCCGACTACGTCGGATTTTCTGTCGATCAGCTGCAGTGTATCAGCCAAGATTTCGGTGGAATAGTGTGTTTGTCCGTCTTTTTCCCATTTGCGAGTGCGAAGGCGGCCTTCCAGATAAACGCGAGAGCCTTTCTTCAGATACTGCTGAGCGATTTCAGCCTGGCGACCGAAAAGGACCACACGGTGCCATTCCGTTTCTTCTACGCGCTCCTGAGTTTCTGCACTTCTGCGATAAGAGGTCGTAGCGACGCTCATCGAAGTGATTTGAAGGTTGTTTCCGGAAAAACGGGTCTCAGGATCCCGGCCGAGATTGCCGAGAATAATTACTTTATTTACAGAAGCCATTGCTAATTCTTCCTCATGTTGATCGTTTCATTCTAACGACAACCTTGGGAAATAAAAACACAAAACTTTGACTTCCTCCCCTCCATAAATGAAGAGGATTCCTACCACTTCTCCGACAGCCTAGCTTAATGTCGAAGTTGCCTCGGCGGGTTTCTGCTTCAGCGGGATTGCCCAAAGGAGTACAGCTTGGTTTTTGCACGTTCTCCAAAAGGAGTTTCACGTGCGTGGACACAACCGTATACTCCTTCAGGTCTCACATCTCTCCACAGACTTCACTTCGGGACAGCCCGCCCCTAGATCTGAAAAGATAAAGCCAGTTTAGCATAGCCAGTCCTTCGGACTGGGCCCTTATATCACCGTCATAAATAACGGTGCTTTACGGGACTAGCTGGTAAAAAAGCCGCAGAAAAGCGGCTTGAAATCAAGATTAGAACGGAGGTTCTTCGTCGTCGAACGCGTTCTGAGTTTTAGGCTGAGAAGCATACTGGTTTCCGGAGGAATATCCGCTGCTGCGTGAAGCGCTTCTGCTCGGAGTGTAACCGGAATTTCCGTCAGAGAAGTTTCCGTCGGCGGGAGAATCCTGGCGGCGGTCGATCAGCTGCAGCTGTTCTGCAACGATTTCAGTGACGTAATGCGTTTGTCCGTCTTTTTCATATTTTCTAGTGCGGAGCCGCCCCTCGATGTAAGCGCGGGAACCCTTTCGGAGATACTGCTGAGCGATTTCGGCCTGACGTCCGAACAATGTCACTCGATGCCATTCGGTCTCTTCAATCCTGTCCTGACTTTCTGCGGAGCGTCTAAAAGAAGACGTCGCCAGACTTAAAGATGCGATAGGAAGCTGATTAGCAGAGAAACGGACTTCAGGATCGCGTCCGAGCGTACCGAGAAGGATGACTTTGTTCACAGAGGCCATGATTTTCCTTTTGAAGAGATAAACGATGCGGCCGGCTGATTTTCCGACCGAGCCGCTCATTTTAACGATCCGGAAGAAAAACGAACGGAGCAGACGAGGATGAACTCTCCTGCACTCACGTGCGCGAAGATTGTGAGGAACCGGCACGCCTTACCAGATGCTCCTATCACACGAACCTCACCGGTTCGACCGCCATCCATCCTCGCGCTCACCCATAGAGAATTCCGCGGTATTCGTTAAAGTTGGCTACACGGGTGGGTAAAGGTGAAAGCCATGAAGAATTTAGCTAATATGCTCACACAAAAGGAAAAACCGATGTCAGAAATCCGAATCCGCGGAGCGCGAACACATAACCTAAAGAATATCGATATCGATATTCCCAAGGACCGTCTTGTGGTCCTTACAGGCGTTTCCGGTTCCGGAAAGAGTTCCTTAGCATTTGACACGCTCTATGCCGAGGGACAGCGGCGCTACGTCGAGAGTCTTTCCTCATATGCCCGTCAGTTTCTTGAGCTGATGGAAAAGCCGGACGTAGATCTTATCGAAGGGCTTTCTCCCGCCATTTCAATCGAACAGAAAGGCGCGAGTCATAATCCTCGCTCGACGGTAGGAACGATCACGGAAATCAACGATTACCTCCGATTGCTATTTGCCCGCATCGGCGTGCCGTATTGTCCGAACCACGATATTCCTCTGAAAGCACTCCCGGTTTCTGAAATTGCCGATAAGATTCTTCTGAAATATCAGGGCAAGCGAACCCTGCTGATTGCACCGGTTTCAAAGGGCAGAAATTCAAATGTCGCCTCTTTGTTGGAGGACTTGCAGGCACGGGGCTACACACGTTTCCGAATTGACGGCGAAATTGTGACGATTGATGAGCTGCCGAAACTCGAAGAGGGCGCTCATACCTTGGATATTGTTGTTGATCGTCTAAGGGTCAAAGAAGATTCGCGTCAGCGTATTGCTGAAGGTGCGGAAGCGGCCTTGAGACTGTCGGACGGAAAGGTCATCGCATTTGATATGGATGACAACGAAGAAGAAGTCTTTTCCGACCGATATGCCTGTCCTTATTGCGGATACTCGGTTCCCAAGCTCGAGCCTAAACTTTTCTCATTTAACAGTCCAACCGGCAGTTGTCCGACTTGCAACGGCATGGGAGAGGTCGACGGCTGGGATATCAATAAAGTAGTTGAATTTCCCGAGCTCTCCCTAAGAAGCGGTGCGATACAGGGCTGGAGCTGCACGCAGCCGTACAACTTCACGCTGCTTCAGGATTTATCTAAAGCAAAGCATATTTCATTGGATGAGCCTTGGGAGAAACTGAGTCCTGAGGCGCAGGAAATGGTTTTGTACGGCACCAAGGACAAGATATCGCTGACCTTTTGCAGTCCGAAGGGAGAGAAGATCACTCGCGAGCAGCCCTTCGAAGGCATTATTCCGATGTCGAATCGGCGTTTTGAGACAACTGAAAGTTCTGCAGTGAAAGCCGATCTTGAAAAATGGCGTTCGCTTCAGACTTGTCCTGCTTGTCGCGGCGCCCGACTTAATGAGGCTGCACGCAGCACTTACATCGGTTCGGGAGAGCACAAAAAAGCCATTCAGGATATTTCGGCGCTTCCGTTGGACAAGGCAGAGGCTTATTTCCGAACGCTCAAGCTCGAAGGCGCGTCTCTGGATATCGGTAAAAAGCTCATCGACGAAATCCTGTTTCGTCTGAAGTTTTTAATTGATGTGGGGCTGAGCTATCTCACCTTGGATCGACGGGCAGACACACTTTCCGGCGGTGAAGCGCAAAGAATTCGATTGGCCGGTCAAATCGGTTCGAGACTGAGCGGAGTTATTTATGTACTCGACGAGCCTTCTATCGGTCTCCATCAAAGTGATAACGATAAGCTGATTCACACGCTGAAAACGCTGAGAGATCTCGGCAACAGTGTGGTTGTTGTTGAGCATGACGAGGACACCATCCGAGCTGCCGACTACGTTGTAGACATGGGCCCGGCTGCCGGCGTGCACGGCGGAGAAGTCATTGCTGCGGGGACGCCGAAAGAAATCGAAGCCGATCCCAATTCCCTGACGGGAGCTTACCTCAGCGGCAGGCTTAAAGTTCGCCAAAATACGGAGCGAAAGAAACCGGACGGCCGGTTCTTGGAGGTCAAAGGCGCTTCGGGCCATAACCTGAAGAATGTAGATGTTTCCGTGCCTGTAGGTCTTATGACCGTTGTGACAGGTGTGTCCGGCTCGGGCAAGTCGACCTTAGTGAACCAGACAATTTACAACATTGCCGCTCATGCTCTGAACCGCGCGCAAACTCAGCCTTGTCCCTACAAATCAGTGTCGGGTCTCCAGTTTTTCGATAAGGTCATCGCAGTAGACCAGAGTCCCATCGGACGGACGCCTCGTTCCAACCCCGCAACCTATACGGGCGTTCTTGCGGGTATTCGTGATTTATTTGCGGAAACTCCGATTGCGAGAGAGAGGGGATACGGATCAGGACGTTTCTCCTTTAATGTCAAAGGCGGTCGGTGTGAGGCCTGCGAAGGCGAAGGTCTGGTAAAAGTCGAAATGAACTTTTTACCTGACATGTATGTTCCATGTGACGTTTGCGGTGGTACCCGCTACAATCGTGAAACGTTGGAAGTTGAATACAAAGGAAGAAATATTGCGGAAGTGCTGGATCTGACCGTAGATGAGGCCTTGGAGGTCTTCTCGGCAGTTCCGGCAGTTGCGAGAAAACTGCGTACCCTCGCAGATGTCGGACTTGGTTATATCAAGTTAGGACAAAGTGCGACAACGCTCTCCGGCGGAGAGGCTCAGCGCGTGAAACTGGCGCATGAACTTTCCAAGAGGGGAACGGGGAAAACACTGTACGTACTTGATGAGCCGACGACCGGATTGCATTTTCACGACGTTTCGATGTTGCTGTCGGTGTTTAAGAAACTGCAGGATGCGGGGAATACGTTATTGATTATCGAGCACAACTTGGATGTTATCCGAGCGGCCGATTGGATTATTGATATGGGTCCGGGCGGCGGAGAGGACGGAGGAACAATCCTTTTTGAAGGAACGCCGGAAGAATTAATAGAAATCCCCGCTAGTAAAACCGCCCGATATCTAGGAAACTAAGAATGATAAAGCAGAGGTTCCCTTGACTAAAGAAAAAGACCGTTTTGAAGAGCTCCTCGTAGAGTCCTTCTATGTAGCAATTGATGCCGCAGATCCTCATAAGGTTGTGCCGCCTCATATCCCTTCAACCTTCCAAGGAGATGTGGTTGTCGTCGGTGCAGGAAAGGCTGCCGCCAGTATGGCTGCAGCGGTGGAGCAGGCTTGGCCGGAAAAAGATTTAACGGGCGTGGTGATTACGCGCCACGGCCATTCGGAGGAGACTCATAAGATCCAGGTACTTGAGGCTTCTCATCCGATTCCGGACAAATCAAACTTGGAAGCAACGCAGAAGATGATGGATCAGCTCGACCATCTGAAAGAGGGCAGCTTGCTGCTTGCCCTGATTTCGGGCGGCGGCTCCAGTCTTCTTTCTCTTCCTGTCGAAGGCGTCACCATTGAAGATATTCGGAAGGTGACGGAGGATTTGCTGAAGTCCGGCACTTCCATCGACCATATCAATGCTGTCCGCAAACACGTTTCACAGGTGAAAGGCGGCCAGCTCGCATTGGCTGCCCGCGCTAAAGGTGCCGAAGTCCTTTCTCTGATTATTTCGGACACCGTCGGCGACAATCCCTCCGATATCGCCTCCGGACCATGTGCCGAAGACTTCTCCACTTATGCCGATGCTCTGTGGTATCTGAGCCAGGCGCATGTCGAAGCTCCTCCCTCGATTTTGAATCACCTGCGCAACGGTGCCCGCGGCATTATTCCCGAGACCCCTAAAATCGGTGATCCGAGAATGCGCGGCGTCAAAAATAAGATCATTGCGAACTCTTTCAAAGGTCTGCAAGTCGCAGCCGCTTTCTTTAAGGAGAAAGGCATGCGTCCGGTTATTATCGGCGACGGTATTACCGGTGAAGCAAAAGCGGTTGCTCAGCAGGTTGCCCGCAAAGTTCGTCTCGAACTCTCCAAGCCGCGCCGCAAACCGGTGGTGCTTTTATCCGGCGGAGAGTGCACGGTAACGCTGACCGGCCGACGTATCGGTAAGGGCGGCCCGTGCTCAGAGTTCCTGCTGGCGCTTGCTCAGGAACTCAAGGGTGAGCCTATCTACGCCATGGCTACAGACACCGACGGTGTGGACGGGAACGGAGAGGCTGCCGGCGCAATTCTGCGTCCCGACAGCATGGCTAGAGCCGAAGAATTGGGCTTAGATCCTCAGCAGTACCTTGAGGAACATAATGCAGAGGAATTCTTCGGAAAACTCGGTGATTTGCTTGATACCGGTCCCACAAGGACCAACATCAACGATTACCGTGTCATCCTTATCCCGTAATTGAGACCGACATATGCAAAAAATATCCCAAGGAATTCTGAGTATTCGGAGCCTTGGGATTTGTTGTTTTTGGCCTAAGCAGCAGTACCGAGGCGAACCGTTCCGCCAATGGTCCGAAGCAAGGTCGAAAATATTAGAATACTGACTCCAAACCTCTTTCAATCTTGATCCACAATCTCGGAGGAAGCGAATTCCCCCACAGGAACAAAGCTTAAAAATGAGCAATACGACACAGTTACGCCTCGATGCCTCACGTGCACTTTCCGACTTTAGAACTGAACGTCTTTTGAAAAAGATTCAAAAGATCTGTCCGGAAGTTGTTACTCTCAACAGCCGCTATATTCATTTTGTCAATGTAGACGGAGCTCTTTCCTCTGAAGAGTTTCACACGCTGGAATCGATCCTCGACTACGGAGAGGAAGCAATTGTTACCGCTTCAACCGAACGCTTTATGGCTATTCCGCGTTTGGGAACGATTTCTCCCTGGGCCTCTAAGGCGACGGATATCGTTCATAACTGCGGACTCAAGAAAGTGCTTCGAGTGGAACGAGGCACTTGCTATGAATTGATTCTGAAAGGAAATGCAGTCCTCAAGCCCGAAGAACGCGAGGCAATCGCTGCCGTTCTGCATGACCGCATGACAGAAAGTGTCGTGAGCCCGGATGTGAATCCGGCCATCGTGTTTGCCGATGCAAAAGGCAAGGACATGCAGTCGATCGATATCGTCGGACAAGGCAGAGAAGCGCTTGAAAAGGCAAATGTCGAACTCGGTCTGGCATTGAATGAGGACGAAATCCAATATTTAATTGATGCCTTTACCAAGCTGAACCGCAATCCCACGGATGTTGAGCTCATGATGTTTGCTCAGGCCAACTCCGAGCACTGCCGCCACAAGATTTTTAACGCCAGCTGGACCATCGACGGAGAAAAGAAAGACAAGTCGCTTTTTTCCATGATCCGCGAAACGCATAAGGCTCATCCGGAAGGAACCATTGTTGCGTATTCCGACAATGCGGCTATTTTCGAGGGTGGCGATACGGCCCGCATGTATCCGCGAGGAAATGAAGACGCCGTCGGCGGCCGTTCTTATTCCACCGTCGTTGAGCCGACGCACTCCGTCTTCAAAGTCGAGACGCATAATCATCCGACCGCAATCTCGCCGTTCCCCGGCGCTTCAACCGGCTCCGGCGGTGAGATTCGAGATGAAGGTGCAACCGGCCGGGGAGCAAGACCTAAAGCCGGCTTAACCGGATTTACCGTCTCTGCGCTTCGACTTCCGGGACATGAACAGGCCTGGGAAAATGACAGAGATGTCAGTAAGGCTTCTGAGGCCGCTCCTTACTACGGGGCGCCCTCCCGCATGGCTTCTCCGCTGGAGATCATGATCGAAGGTCCGCTCGGCGGCGCTGCGTTTAACAACGAATTCGGCCGCCCCAACATTCTTGGATATTTCCGCTCTTTCGAAGCCAACGTTGACGGAACTCGCTACGGCTATCACAAGCCTATTATGCTGGCCGGCGGTCTGGGCAACATACGCAACGATCAGACACATAAACTCGGACTTCCGACAGGCACGCTCCTTGTGGTGCTGGGCGGTCCGGGCATGCGTATCGGTATCGGAGGCGGTGCGGCTTCTTCCATGGGTGCAGGTGCCAACAGTGAATCCTTAGACTTTGCCAGCGTTCAGCGCGGCAACCCGGAAATGG
>LARN01000115.1 GCA_000980495.1 Acinetobacter sp. N54.MGS-139
ATACGGCGCGCTTAACAATGCTGGCCTCGATTGCCAACATGTTCATCGGAAATTGCTTCGAAAATCGAACTAAGGTGAGCTTCGTCTAGGATAACTGTATCTATTGGGGAGGAAATTGATTGATTAGGCCCCAATCAACTCCTCCTGAATGGAAAATTTCGGCCAGATCCTTTGAAAATTAAGTCTCTAAAGGCCATTGGGAAGAATCAAGCATTTTACAGAGCTTCCTTAACTCCATAATCTTTTGCTTCCCGATGAAGATATACCGCCATAGGGAAATTAGCACCTAATATTTTTTCTGAGATTTCCTCCGCATGCCATAGGGAGTAGATAACAAGGTCGCAATGCTTGTTAGTCAGGTCATAAAAATCCTTATAGGCCTTAAATTCTTCAGGATCTATTTCCTCTATGTAATCTTTCTCTTCTTGTTCTGACATACTTCTTTATGTAATGGATAAAGTTTAACTGAGATAGAAAAACTATCGCCTGAGGCTTTGCCTACAACACTACGTAGTCTCCATGCTTCTCGGCTTTATAGCTCATCAGACTTCCCTTTGCAATCAAGAAATTTAAGCCGTGTTTTATTAGT
Source organism: Acinetobacter sp. N54.MGS-139 (assembly GCA_000980495.1). Lineage (GTDB taxonomy): Bacteria > Pseudomonadota > Gammaproteobacteria > Burkholderiales > Burkholderiaceae_F > Parasutterella > Parasutterella gallistercoris. The sequence goes on from LARN01000115.1 coordinate 590, forward strand.
AATCTTTAAGAAGATAAGATGATCGAATTTCCCAGAGTTCTGACTATTGATAAAGTAATCATTAGATTGGAAGAAGGAATTTTCGTATTTTTAGAAAAAGCTCTTGAAGAAGCTCGATAACTATTTTTAGAGAATAAGTTTTCTGTTTCTGCTTCCACTACTGTCCAAAATAAATTTGAACGATTGACATATCCCCAATGCAAACATGCTGGCGATCCGATAAAGTTGATTTGGAATAAACAAAAGAATTCACAATAGATTTGGAAGAAAGTCTTAAAAAATTTGACAGAATTCTTTGTTATTTTTTGTGGTGTAAGCAAGATTATAGTTATCGGGAAATTGCTGACTCATTCTCTAGAATTTTGGAATTTTTGGATAAAGTAATAGAGAAAAAGGGAGATTACTTTCTTGAGAATACAACGATTATCGAGCTCGTTAAATTGTTTTGTGGGTGTAGTTTTAATGCGTCCGGAGAAGATGCAGAAAAATTTATTAATTTTAAAAAGGCTTTTAGATACGCAAACCTTAGACAAGAGGCTTTTGATGTTCAGAATGCTCTTAGGCAGCATCTCTCATACAAAGGATTGCATTCCGAAGCAGTAAAAGTGCTCGAGTCCATGGTTGACAAATTCGGCTATAAGACTTCGTTAACAATTTCGGAGCTATTACTTAACGGCCGGTGCGAATTAGAAAAAGATCCAGAAAAAGCTATTTTTTATCTTGAGGAATTCTTGGATGGTTGGCGATATGAGGAAGAAAAAGGGGGTAATTACGACTTTCCTTTAGTTTTAGATTACAGTCTGGATCGAAGATTATGTACTAGAGTCAAAGATTACTTTGAAAATATTCCCTCAGACAGTAAAAACGCATTAACTTTTTTTAAATGTGCGCTAAAAATATTAGAAATATCCGAGGAGTTCGAATGTTACGAAGAGGTCCACGATTGGTATGGACGCTTCGTTAATGAAAACTTTGAAAAATTAATAGACTTCGGGAAAAAGGCAAAAAAAGCTAATTCAACCTACTTTCTTAAGCAATTATTGTCTTTTTGTTTTGTCCACCTAACAAGATCCCCCGAGATGGAGAAAGAGGTTATCTTTCTTTGCCTTCTTCCTCTTTCTGATGAGGAGATTTTTGAAGATTGGGTTACATGGGGAAGCGAAATTTGCGAAATAGACGATCAAGAAGCCTTTGATCAGTTGGTAAAAGTAATCTACGTAAATC
>LARN01000016.1 GCA_000980495.1 Acinetobacter sp. N54.MGS-139
GCCGATGATAGTGAGTTGTATTTCTTGCGAAAGTAGGTAGTCTCCGGGCTCTCCATAAAAGACAAACCTCTTGGACTTAACCGTTCAAGAGGTTTTGTTTTTTCTGTGACTTTTGCTAACTACGCCGCTTTTATGGTCGATCTCAACGACAAATAATAAGTAAAAACCCTTAATGAAGGCGGATGAACTAAAAATTTTCTTATCAATAAAAATATTTATAATCAAATAGATAAAATCAGTCTAAAAATTAGGCTATTTTACTTATCACTAAAAACCCTAATAAACTTTATAAAGTATCGACGCAGAATTGAATTTAGCGTATCTTCTTATCCGCAAATTTACAAACTTATACAAAGGAGATACGAATGGCTCAAGCCCCTGAGTTCAAATATGCACCGATGTTCCAAGTCGGGGAAGATACCACAGAGTATTATCACCTCACCTCCGAACATGTCTCTCTCGGTAATTTTGAAGGCAAAGAAATCCTGAAGGTTACGCCGGAAGCATTGACGATGCTTATCGAACGCGCCTTTACGGACGTCAACTTTATGCTTCGCCGTTCTCATAACGAATGCGTAGCAAAGATCCTGAAAGATCCGGAAGCTTCTGACAATGATAAATACGTTGCTTTGACAATGCTTCGCAACGCCGAAATCTCTGCCAAAGGCATTCTGCCGATTTGTCAGGATACCGGTACAGCCATTATTCATGGTGAAAAGGGCCAGAGAGTCTGGACCGACTTCTCTGATGAAGAAGCTATCAGCCGCGGTGTATACAACACTTACACCAAGAACGCTCTCCGTTATTCTCAGAACGCTCCCTTAACACTCTATAAAGAAGTCAATACTCGCTGCAACCTTCCTGCACAAATTGATATCGAAGCCACAGAAGGTGAAGAATATCGCTTCCTTTGCGTTGTTAAGGGCGGCGGCTCTGCCAATAAGTCTTATCTCTTCCAGAAGACTAAGGCAATCCTGAACCCGAAAGCTTTAATCCCCTTCCTTTATGAACAGATCAAGGGCTTGGGAACTGCCGCTTGCCCGCCTTATCACATTGCAGTAGTCATCGGCGGAACCTCTGCTGAAAAGACTATGCTGACGGTAAAACTGGCTTCTACGAAGTACTACGACAATTTACCGACAACCGGTGATGAAACCGGACGCGCTTTCCGCGATGTAGAACTCGAAAACAAACTTCTTGAACTGGCCAACAACATCGGCTTGGGCGCACAGTTCGGCGGCAAGTATCTTGCTCACGACGTTCGCGTGATTCGTCTGCCTCGTCACGGCGCCAGCTGCCCGATCGGTATCGGCGTCAGCTGCTCTGCAGACAGAAACGTTAAGTGCAAGATCAACCGCGAAGGTCTGTGGATCGAAAAACTCGACGACAAACCTGCTGAACTGATTCCAGAAGAATTCAGAAATATGGAAGAAGGCGAAACCGTTAAGATCGACCTGAACCAGCCGATGGAAAAGATCCGCGCTGAGCTGTCTAAACATCCGGTTTCTACACGTGTTTCTTTGACCGGCAAGATCATCGTTGCTCGTGACATCGCTCACGCTAAGCTTCAGGAACGTCTCGATAAGGGTGAACCGCTTCCGCAGTACATCAAAGACCATCCTGTCCTATACGCAGGTCCTGCTAAGACTCCGGAAGGCTACGCCTGCGGTTCTATGGGCCCGACAACTGCCAACCGTATGGACCTGTATGCCGATCCGTTCATGGCTGCCGGCGGCTCTCACGTCATGATCGCCAAAGGCAACCGTACAGACGTCGTTACCGAAGCCTGCAAGAAACACGGCGGCTTCTACCTCGGCACGATCGGCGGTGTTGCTGCCGACCTGTCCGCTGAGTCCATCCGCAGCATCAAGTGCATTGAGTATCCTGAGCTCGGTATGGAAGCTGTTTACGAAATTGACGTTGTTGACTTCCCTGCATTCATCCTGGTTGATGACAAGGGCAATGACTTCTTTAAACAGCTGAAGCCCCGTTTCCCTGTGAATCTTGAAGCTTAATACTTAACGCAGTAAGTTTGGAAAACCCGGTGTCAAGCATCGGGTTTTCTTTTTTCCGAGCGAAAATCCAATACACTACTACCCATAAGAAATCGTCTCTTTCCTCAAAACTACATGAGAGAGACGGAGCTAAGAGTAAATAATTTTATGGGCCGCAGCCTGCGGTCCGGAGTCCCAGGATGAATTCGGTTTTCCTAGTTGTCATTGCAGCGATGATTCTCATCGTTGTACTTCTTCGTTTTAAAGTTCTTATCGGCCCCGCGATTCTGAGCGGCGGTCTATTAATTTGGCTCTTTGAGTCAAGATCCTTCGAAAAGCTTTGGGTTGCTTTCACTGAGACATTAACAATGCAGCGAACTTGGGATTTGCTGCTTTGTTTGTACTTTGTGATGTGTCTTGAGGTTGAACTTCGCAAAAGCGGCTCCCTTCACGGTATGGTGGTGACGCTGAGAAATATCTTCTCCAGCAACAAAGTTACTTTGGCGTTTATGCCGGCGTTCTTGGGTCTTCTTCCTTCCTTGGGAGGAGCTCGATTTTCCGCTCCGATCGTACAGGAAGCTAGTGAAGGAATTGCCGTTGACGATGAACAAAAGAGTGCGATCAACCTTTGGTTCCGCCATATTTTCGAGTTTTCAAACCCCTTGATGCCGGGCGTCATTCTTGCCTGCGGTATCGCGAACGTTTCGATCGGAGATTTGATTGATCAGGTCGGCTGGGTCACCATTCTTTGCTTTGTTCTCGGCTGGATCTTTTTAATTGTTCCTTTAAAGATTACGGATCCGGAAAAGGCTACGAATACCCAGCATGATCGCACCATTGACTGGAAGAGTCTCATTCTGGCTTTCGGTCCGATCGTCACGAGCTTCCTTTTAATCGTTGCTTTTGATGTTCAGGCAGCTTTAGCCATGGGCCTTGTAGTCGTGGCATTTATTCCGCTTTATTTCTGGTTCAAGCGTCCGATCTCCGTCAAGAGTGTTTTTACAGAAAGCCTGGATAAAAAATTATTTTTCAATGTCGTCTGTATTCTGTACTTCATCCAGCTTCTGACGGTAATCGGTACGTTGGATGAAATCGTCAACGTCTTTAATAATTCCGCGCTGCCTCAGGCAGTGATCATTGCCTGCCTTTCCTTTATTTTCGGAGTGATGACAGGCATGGGACAAGGCTATATTGCGATCGTGATGCCGATTGTAGCTCTTATGGCTCCGGGCAACATTGTTCTAGTCGGTATTGCAATGGTTTACGGTATGGCCGGACAGATGGTGACCCCGACGCATCTTTGTATTTTGGTTACAGTGGAATACTTTAAGAGCCGTCTTTGGAAAACAATCGGTAAGTGCGGTGTGCTCTCACTGTTGATGATTTTAATTTTCTCAGCTTGGACATATTGGCGTTATTACCTTTAGCTTTCAGAGGTTAAACGAGGCCTTTTCTAATTTCATGGCTTTCGGTAAAAATCATAAAATGAGGTTATGGACCTCAAAGAAGAATTAGATTCAACCGTTGCCATGAAGTTAGATAAGGACAATCTCGCCAAAATTCTTTCGCTTTGGCTTCACGTCGAAGCGTTAACGCCGTTTGACCTCGACAAGAATGATCTTATCGAACAGATGCCGGGGAGCTTGAATCAGCCCCGGTCCTCTCTTTTTACATGGGATAACGAAGATAAAACGCAGCGGGACAGTTTGGAAATCGAACTCCAGAAGCTTCCTAAAGAAGAAGACAGGACAGACTTTTTTCGGATGTTTACAGTTTGCATAGGTATCGTTAACCGCAATGAATTCATTGACCGGGCAGAACACCTTCTGAGATCTAATCTGTTGGATATATCTCAAGACCTCTCAGACTTCAGCGCCGAAGAGCAAAGAACCGATGACCTCATCTGCTTAGGAGTCCTGCGCGCGAACCATTTCGGCAAAATCAGTATGGGTACGGTAGAGCCGTCCTATGCGTTGTGCGAACTGGTTAACCTGACAAATAAGCAGAAGGGTGCCGAGAGCTTTGAGTTCCTGACCGATGTAGCTCAGATTCTTCATACCTCGGCTGTTCGCCAGCTTTCGTTGGACTCGGAAACTACCGCCCAAAAAATCAGCGAAAAGGACCGACAGTTTTATGGAATGCTCATCCATAATCTGAACAAGAAGGAATTAAAGCCGGATGAAACAAGGGGATATAAACTCATTAAAGATTTGAATCCTCCTCAAAACTTTCTCAATCCCAGAAAAATAGATGAGCTTTGTAAGAACTGGCTGGAGAAAGCCGGTCTTGGTCCTTCTTACCGTATTTGGGTGGTCGTTAACTACTACGAGCGTCCGAAGCCCCTCTACTTCGATTTTATGAATTCTCCGTACATCGAATTTTTGGAGAAGATCAAAAAGCGTATTCAGACCGAGCCGCCTTCAAGAGTGCTGAGTCCGGTTTCCGAGAGATTCTTTTCCCTTGCCTACGACAACCCCGAGCGAACTGACCTTTTGGCAAATCCTAAGAAGTTTCTGGAGATGGCCAATCCGGAAAGGATGATTTTCGGGCGCTGGCCGAGTGATATAAAAAATTATCTTGTCCCTTGTCAGCAGGTCGCTCTTTCAACCATGATTTGGGCGCCTCCTGTAGATCCTATCATTTCTGTAAACGGGCCCCCTGGAACCGGAAAAACGATGCTCTTAAAGGAGCTGCTCACCGAGATTGTGATTAATCGGGCTGCAGTGCTCGCTAACATAGAAGATATCGGAACGGCACCTTTATTTGAAGTCAAGGCCGGCTGGAAAGGGGAGCAGGTTCCTGTCCTTCTCAAAGAATACGTGGAGGACTACCCAATTATCGTTGCTTCGAATAATAATAATGCGGTGGAAAATATCACGAAGGAACTTCCGTTCGACTATGGATTCGAAGAGCCGTTCGATTACTTCTCTGGCCTTGCCAATAAGTTAAATAGAAGTAAAGAGGCTTGGGGACTGATTTCCGCACCGCTGGGAAAAGCAGAAAATTGGACGCGCCTTTGGAAGACGCTTTTCAGTAATCACAAAACGCCCAAAGGGCCGATCCCTTACTTTCAGCATGTCTTAGAAGAAGAGATTCGAAAGGAAGGCGGCATTGCCGAAATTCGAGCCAATTGGAAAAAGGAGACGCTGCGTTTCAAGGAACTTTATTGTGAGGTTCATGAGCGCATCACGTCAAAAATGCCTGACTACAAGGCCGATATAAAGAAGTTTGCACAAACTTATGAAGAAAAGCCTGTCACAGCCCGTTCTTTCAGGGAGTCAGTGCTTCGTGCTTTCGGTTCCAAGAAAGGAGAATTTGAAGAAAATCCTTTTGATTTTTCCGGAAGCTCAAAGGAGAAAAATCACGGGAGGCGTCTTTATACAGACGAGGAACTGGACAGAGCAAGAACGCTCTTGTTCCTTTCTGCTTTGAAGCTGCATCGTTTGGCGGTTTTAGCCAAGAAAAAGGATTTTATCGACGGTATCCGTGGTTCGATTACCGCCAATATGTACGACTTGGTTTCTCCGCATCGATTGCCCTTCCTGGGAACGCTGTCTTTTCTGATACCGATTATTTCGACGACGTTTGCTTCGGCGGCATTTAGATTTAATAATTTTCTTTCATCTTCACTGCCTTGGGTCATTGTGGACGAGGCATCTCAAGCTACCCCTCAGTCCGCATTGCTGCTCATGCAGAAAGCCAAGCGATTTTTGGTGGTAGGAGATCCTTTACAGCTGACGCCGGTTGTGACTTTGCCGGAATCTCTTTCTGAACTTCTTTGCGGAAAAGACGAGCTTCTGAGGAAATGGTCACCGCACCTACATAGTCTTCAGCAGCTCGCGGACGGTGCCAATCCTTTCGGTGCATTTGTCGGACCTGAAGAACATAAAATTTGGTCCGGGCTGCCTTTGAGACTCCAAAGAAGAAGTTATCCTCCGATGTTCAATATCTGCAATCGAATTGCGTATTCCGGACAGATGGTGCTGCCCCCGGAGATGAAAGTAAATAAGACACCGGAAAGATTTATCGAGAGCTATTGGGTGGATGTTGTTCCGCCAAGACCGAGCCTCTCCAACTGTGTCTCCGAAGAGGTTGATGCGGCTGAGGACGTGCTTAATCATATCGACGCGCAAGTTGCCATGAAACATCTTCAGGGCGAAGTTTTTGAAAAGAAATCCGTCCTGATTTGCACGCCGTTCCGCACTGCTGCGGCAACGCTTCGAAAGAGAATTAAGAAGACGGGCAATTGGCTTGAAGTTGAACGCATCGGGACAGTACATACGCTTCAGGGGCGCCAAAGCGATATTGTGATTGTAGTTTTAGGTTCAAAGACGAATAAGGATGGGTTCGGAGCAAGAAATTGGGCGACATCTACGCCTAACTTACTCAACGTCGCTGTCAGCCGAGCAAAAGAAACCGTGATTTTTATCGGAAATTACGAAGACTGGAAAGAACACAATTACGTTCCGACGATCATGGCAGAGTTAGAAGATTACGGCAAAGGACGCCTTAAGCTAGCATAATTCGGAAAGTAAAAACTAAAAGGATTTTTATGAATAAAGGCGTGATTTCCGTTTTAGTTGCATATTTGATTTGGGGGCTTTATCCGTTTTACTTTCATGCGATGCAGCATGTTGCGCCTGCGGAGATTGTGATTCATCGTGTACTTTGGACGTTTGCGCTCCTGGCTGTTTATTTATTTTGCTCAAGGCGCTGGCGATGGATACAGAAGGCGGTGACGGACAAACGAACGGTCGCAGTATTTTTAGTGTCCTCGGCGCTCATCACTGCTAACTGGTCAACCTATACCTATGCGATTGTTACGAACCAGACGCTGGAGGCTTCGCTCGGATACTTTATGAATCCGCTGGTCTCGGTGCTTCTGGGAACGGTATTTTTAAAAGAGAAACTGAATAAGGCTCAGACGCTTGCAATTCTTTTTGCTTGTGCAGGCGTGATGTGGGTGACGTTTAAACAAGGAGAATTTCCGGCTCTTGGCCTTACGCTGGCATTAAGTTTCGGGTTTTACGGTCTGGTACGCAAAATGGCGCCTCTCGGCAGCCTTGAGGGACTGACGCTGGAAACAGCTTTTGCCTTCCCCGTCGCACTGTTGGCGACATTTTATTTTGCGGGACAAGGAGACTTGACCTTCGTTAACGGAACCTGCTGGGATAAGTTCTGGCTGATTATGGCCGGACCGATAACCACGATCCCGCTGATCTTGTTTGCCTATGGCTTAAAGCAGGTGCCTTATTCGACCGTAGGCTTTATTCAATATCTGAGCCCAACGATGGTGTTTTTCATCGGATTATTCTTTTTCGGCGAAGAATTGCAAGTTGACCGCCTAATTGGATTTATCCTTATATGGGCCGGCGTGCTAATTTTTGTCGGCGAGAATTTTTTCCGCAGCCGCCCGGGATATCGTTCTGAACTCAACTAATTGTCAAAATGACTCTTTCTGACTGCTTTGCGCTTTTTGTGAAGTTCTTCTTCCTGCTGACACCGCCTTTTGTGATGTCGGCTTTCCTGTCGGTGACTAAAGACAACACGATTCAAGAAAGAAACACGCTGGCGATCTGGATCACATTGTGGATTCTGATTATCAGCGGTGTGCTTCTCTTCTTCGGCGGATTCATTTTTAAGATTTTCGGAATCACGCTGGACGCATTTCGAATCGGTACGGGCGCGCTGCTGTTTCTAACAGCTGTTTCGCTGGTCAGAGGAGACTCCATTCGCGTTCCGTCCGGAGACTCCGTCCAGTCTTTAGCGGTTGTGCCGATGGCAATTCCCATTACGCTGGGACCGGCCTCTATCGGTGTACTGATGGTGTACGGCGGCGAAATTAAAACCGGTTTGGGATTCTTCCTGGCTTATCTTTCCATCAGTGCAGCCGTGATTTGCGTCGGTGCGCTGCTGCTGGTTTCAAATTACATTCAGAAAGCCATCGGAAAGAACGGATTGGTGGTCCTGAGCAAACTTACCGGCTTGATTCTGGCGGCGTTGTCAGCCCAAATGATTTTTGAAGGTGCGGATGCCTTCTTGCTGCAAACATTAGAGAAACTGAAGTAGAGAGCGGAAAGAGGTAAGGCCTGATGTTCCGTATATCTCGGCGCTTTCCTATTCTCTTCAAATAGAAAAACGGTCGTGTTTCAATCAGGAACACGACCGTTTGGTCTAACTCAAAATTGAGATATTAGATGGATTCAGCTTCCATCTTGATTGCACCGCAGGGGCATTCGCTGGAGCAAACACCGCAGCCCTTGCAGTAGTCGTAATTGAAGATGTAGGGGACCTTGTCGTCTCCGGTCTTAATCACGGCGTTGTCAGGGCATACACCGTAGCAGTTGTCGCACTGCAGGCAGTTGCCGCAGGACATGCAGCGGCGAGCTTCAAACAAAGCGTTTTCTTCAGTTAAGCCGTGCTGAACTTCGTCGAAAGTGCTCTGGCGACGAACGAGGTCGAGCATGGGACGAACGGTTTTAGGCGCGTCGGAGTAGTACCAGGTATTGAGGCTTTCGAAGGTAGCAATTTCTTTCTTCGGATGATCAACCGGTTCTTGGCCTTTCAGGTAGCAGTCGATGCCGTAAGCCGCTTTATAACCGTGGCCGATGGCAACGGTAACGTTTCTGTCTCCCGGAACCATGTCGCCGCCGGCGTAGATGCCGGGGACACCGGTTCTCATGAAGCGGTCAACTTTAACGACGCCTTTTTCGATATCGAGTCCGGGAATCTTGTCGATCAGGCTCTGGTCGACGTTTTGTCCAAGGGCCAGAACAACGGTATCAGCCTCGACGGTTTCGAATTCGCCGGTGGGCTGAGGATTGCCGTTTTCATCGAGTTTCATTTTCTCGATGCGGATTTCCTTCGGATTTTCTGCTTCCGTAATGGTAGAGAGCCATTTTACGGAAACGCCTTCCTGCAGGGCTTCTTCAACTTCGAAGTCATGAGCGGGCATCTTTTCGCGGGTACGGCGGTAGATGATCAGAGGTTCAGCACCCATACGTTTCGCGGAGCGGGCAACGTCGATGGCTGTGTTGCCTCCGCCGTAAACCACAACTTTACGGCCGAGCAGAGGCTCTTCTTCACCTTCCATGGAGCGGAGAACGGAAACAGCGTCAAGCATGTGTTTGGCGTCTCCGCCCGGGATATAGGCGTTCTTGGCCATTCCGGCGCCGACTGCGAGGAAGACGGCATCATATCCGTTTGTATTCTTTTCTTCTTCGATGTCTTTGACGGTTGTATTCAGTTCGAGTTTGACGCCGAGATCAAGGATTCGTGCGATTTCCTGATCCAGTACACGGCGGGGGAGACGGTATTTTGGGATACCGTAGCGCATCATGCCGCCGGCTTCCGGGCTGCCTTCTTTGATCGTGACATCGTGGCCTTTGAGGGCGAGCTGATAAGCCGCGGACAGGCCGGCAGGACCTGAACCCACGATCAGGACTTGCTTGCCTGTCTTCTGTTCGGGCCTCTGGAATTTATAACCGTTTTCCAGAGCGTTATCCCCGAGGAAGCGTTCGACGGAGTTAATGCCGACAGAGGCATCGAGTTTGCCGCGGTTGCAGGCGCCTTCACAAGTGTGATAACAAACACGTCCCATGCAGGAGGGAAGCGGATTGCGCCTGGTTAAATGACGCCAGGCTTTTTCATAGTTGCCGCTTTCGGCATAGAACAACCAACCCTGAATATCTTCACCGGCAGGGCACTGATGGTTGCAGGGAGGAAGCTTGTGGACATAAGTCGGTCGAAGCGTTCTCCACGAGCCGGTACGGTTTTCCAAGGATGTACCGACATCTAATGTGATAGCAAAAGGTTTTTTCATGGGATTTAATCCTTAAACTTTGTCGGCTCGTTCGTCAGCCTGAACAGACGGCGGAATGATTTCAGGTTCTTCTTCGCCGAGAAGGCCGAATCTTCTGATATTTCTTTGAGCGATTGCTTGAATACGAGCGAAGGCATCGGCGTCTCCCTTCGGTCCGAAGAGGTGAGCGTAGCGCTTCTGAAGTTTCATATAGTTTTCAACCGGCTGCAGCTGACGAATCTTAGTGACTTTAGTGATTTCGCCGTATTCGGATTCGAATACCGGGAAAAGACCCGTTTCAACAGCGAGACGAGCCAATTTGACGGTGTCAGCCGATTTAGCTCCCCAGCCAAGCGGGCAAGGAACGAGAATGTGAATATAACGAGCACCGTGGAAAGTCATTGCCTTAGCGACTTTTCTTTCCAGGTCTCTCAAGTCGGCAATGGTCGCGGTGGCAACGTAAGGAATGCCGTGGGCCATAGCGATCAGAGGAACGTCTTTACCTTGGCCGAAGGCGTTGCCGGGATGTTTGCCGACAATCTGGGTGGTTGCCGTACGGACAGCCGGAGGCGTGGCCGACGAGCGCTGAACACCGGTGTTCATATAGCCTTCGTTGTCATAGCAGATGTAAAGCACGTCGTCGTTTCTTTCGAACATGCCGGACAAGCAGCCGAAACCGATGTCGGTTGTACCGCCGTCGCCGCCCTGAGCGATCACTCGAACCAGCGGTTTACCGGACTTCTTAGCCTTGACGCGTGCAACCGCTGCCATACCGGATCCGACAGCAGCCGTGTTGCCGAAAAGAGAATGGAACCAGGGCAGCTGCCAGCTGGTTTCCGGATAAGGGGTGGAGAATACTTCCAAACAGCCGGTGGCGTTGGCGGCAATTAAGCGGCCTTCTGTGGCGCGCATTGCAGCGTCAACCGCATAGCGGGCGCCCAAAGCTTCACCGCAGCCCTGACAGGCTCTGTGGCCGGAGTTCAAGGAGTTGTATCTTTCGATATTGGCCTGTCCGCTTCTTTGATCGGGCTGAAGAAGACGGTTGCCGACCGTGAAAGTACCGGTCTGATAAAACTTAATCTGATGTTCGCTCATGGCTTAGAGATCTCCTTTGTGAAGGTCGGCAACGGCCTTAACAATGGCTTCGGCCATCGGGCCGGAGTGACGTTCTTCTTGTTCGTGCTTCAGCTGGTCCTGAACGACTTTCTTATCGAGATCCAGAAATGTGAGTTCAGGCAGCTCGCCTTTAAGAGCAGCGTCAAAAGCTTTGTGCAGGCTGCGCTTGGTGATAGCGCGGCCGCCGAGGCCGGAGATGACGCAGCAGATGTCGAGGTCGGAGAGTTTACGAGTCGAACGAATCACGTCGTCAGTGACGACACCGCCGATACCGACCTGGAGAGAACGGTCAATCACAACCGCGGTCTTAGCGCCTTCAAGGGCGGCAAAAACTTCGGCAGCAGGGAAAGGACGATAGGACTTGATGCCGAGAAGACCGACTTTTTTGCCGTCTTCGCGCATTTCGTCAATAACATCTTTGATCGTACCGATGACAGAACCCAAAGCGACAACCATGACTTCGGCATCCTCTGCACGATAAAGGTCAACCAAACCGCCGCTTTTGCGGCCGATGATTTCTTCGTATTCCTTGGCGACTCTGTCGATCACGCCGAGCGCCTGAAGGTGATGGGCATGGGCGAGATAACGAACTTCGGTAAAGGCTTCGGGGCCGACCATCGCGCCGATAGAAACCGGCTGTTCAGGATCCAAGCTCTGGCGGGGATCGTACGGAGGAAGGAATTGGTCCACTTGCTCCTGAGACGGAATGTCCATTCTTTCGAAGGCGTGGGTCAGGACGAAACCGTCCATACAGACCATGACCGGAAGAGAAAGCTCTTCGGCGATCTTGAAAGCCTGGATATGGAGGTCAACGGCTTCCTGGTTGTCTTCGGCAAAGAGCTGAATCCAGCCGCAGTCACGCTGACTCATGGAGTCGGAGTGATCATTCCAAATGTTAATCGGCGCACCGATGGCGCGGGAGGCAACCGTCATGACGATCGGAAGACCGAGACCGGAGGCGTTGTAAACCGCTTCAGCCATATAAAGCAGACCCTGGGAAGCGGTAGCAGTGTAGGCACGGCCGCCGGCGACGGAACCGCCGATAGCCACGCTCATGGCTGCGAATTCACTTTCAACGTTTAAGAATTCGCAGTCTTCAAGCGATCCTTTTTTGACCATAGCGCCGAGGTTTTCGACGATATGGGTCTGAGGAGAGATCGGGTAGGCGCAGATGATTTCGGGGCGGCAAAGAGCCACAGCCTCAGCAACGCCTAAAGAGCCTTCAATTTGTTTGAGCATTGGAGCGATCCTTATAAACGATTCTTAGCTTCTAAAACAAAGGAATAAGCATCAGCTGCAACGTCGGCGTTGGCCTGGGCAACTTTTCCTTTGTAGCGAGTTTGGAAAGCCTGTTGGACGCTTTCGAGTTTGAGTTTGCCGGTCAGCGCGGCGAAGCCTGCGAGCATAGCGGCACCGGGAAGGGGGCGTCCGATTCGGGCAAGGGCGAATTTTGTCGCGGGCAGCGTAATGACGTGTCCCTTCGGCAGGCGGTTGACCAAGTCTTCCAGACCGAGTTCTTCGGGTGACTGGGAGCTGTTCAGAAGAACATAAGCATTTTCCGTCAGACCGGAAAAGACGTTTACGCTTTCGAGCAGTGTGCGGTCCTGAATAAGGACGGCACCCGGCTCCATGATCGGTTCACGAAGACGAATCGGTTTGTCGCTGACGCGGGCGAAAGCGACAACCGGTGCTCCGGTACGTTCACTGCCGAAACTTGGGAAAGCTTGAGCGTAATGGCCTTCGGTAAAGGCGGCGAGCGACAGCATTTCAGCTGAAGTCACAACACCCTGACCGCCGCGGCCGTGTAATCTGATTTGGAACACTTGTTATCTTCCTTTTATAAATTGTTAGGCGATTGACAAAGCAACGAGCGCTTCTGTCGCATTAAATTTGATTCTTCCGTCGACTGCGATCGGCTCACCGTCCTTATCGCTAATCATTAACGGGTTGATATCGAGTTCGTCGATGAATGCAAAGTCTTCAACGAGCTGAGACAAACGAAGTAATGTCTCCTCAACTTTATTTATCTGTGCGGGAGTTGCCCCGCGGGCGCCGGCGAGAAGTTTATAGGCTTTTACGGAATGAATCATGTCGGAAGCGTCCTCGACGGTGAGAGGCGCAAGACGGAATGTCACGTCCTTCATGACTTCGACAAACACGCCGCCTAGTCCGAACATCATCATCTGACCGTACTGGGGATCCTTGGCGCATCCGCAGACCATTTCACGGTCGCTCTTGACCATTTCCTGGATGATGACGCCTTCAAACCCGTCCATGAGACCTTTCTCTGTGAGCTTAGTGACGAGGTCGGCAAATTCAGTGCGGAGCTGGGCGGCATCTTTGATGCCGACACGAACACCGCCGATGTCAGTCTTGTGAGAGATCTTCTTGGAGTTGAGCTTCATTACCACCGGATATCCGATCTTGTCGGCTAAAGCGACGGCTTCATCAGCATCTTTGGCCTCACCGTCTCGGCAGACTCGGATCCCGTAAGCAGTCAGGACCTGGAGCGATTCTCCGGTTGTGAGCTGTTCGCGATTGTCAGCAGCAGCCTGTTTGAAGACAGCTTCAACAGCTTCGGTATCTACGGAGTAGCGAGGCGCCGGTGTGTCGGTGCGTTTACGCCACAAGCGCTGCTGATTTAAGCGAGCGAGACCTTCAACAGCCTGTTCGGCAAACATGAAGAAAGGAACATTGACTTGGGTTTCAGACAAGTGTGCAAAGAACTCGTTCTTTGTCATGAAGACGCCGACGATCGGTTTGTCCGGATGGGCGGCGCGGATTTCCATGACAGCTTTGGCAACATCAATATCTTTAAGGCCGAGGAAGGGCAGGTAAATGACGACGACCATATCGACGCCGTCGTCAGCGAGCACCGTTTCCAAAGTCTTTTTATAGTGTTCCAGCGGAGCGGAGGCGATCATGTCGACCGGATTCTTAACGGAGGCCGCCGCCGGCAGGAAAGAGCGCAGAGTTTCTTTGGTCTGATCGGAGAGCTGAGCCATTTCCATTCCGTGTTCGCAAACCGCATCGGTTGCCATAATGCCGGGACCGCCGGAGTTGGTCACGATCGCAACGCGATTGCCTTTGGGAATCGGGCAGTGGCTGAACACTTTTGCTGTGTTAAAGAGATCCTGAAGAGAAAACTCGCGGATCACTCCGGACTGCTTCAGTAATGCATCGGCGGCTTTGTCGGCGCCGGCCAGCGAACCTGTATGAGAAGAGGCGGCAGAGGCACCGGCTGCACTGCGGCCTGCTTTCAAAGCAAGGATCGGTTTTTTCTTAGTCGTGCGGGAAGCCAATGTGCGGAAACGTTTCGGATCGGCGATGGATTCCATATAAAGAAGAATCTGTTTAACGTCGTCAACGTTTTCCCAATACTCGATCGCGGAGTCGGCGTTGACGTCAGCCTGGTTGCCGATGGAAATGAATTGAGCAAAACCTAAATTTAAATCCTGCAGGATATTCAGGATACCGCCGCCCAAAGCGCCGGACTGGGAGACGAAGCCGATATCGCCGCGGACGGGCAGAGACTCGGCAAAGCAGGCATCGAGTCTGAATTTCGGATCTGTGTTGACAACGCCGAGGCAGTTCGGGCCGACGCAAGTCATACCGTATTCACGGACTTTATTGACAAGCTGAGCTTCGAGTTCGGCGCCGGCGGCTCCGGTCTCTTTGAAACCGGCGCTGATGACGACGATGCCTTTGATTCCTTTCCGGTGGCACTGATCTACGGCGGAAAGCACGTATTTGGCGTTAATAACGATCACCGCCATATCGATCTCTTCCGGGACTTCCAAGACGGAGGGGTAGGCTTTCATGCCTTGAATTTCAGAGTCTTTAGGATTAATCGGGAAAATCTTACCGGTGAAGCCGTACTCAACGAGGCGCTTCATAATGTCGGAACCGATAGTGTGTTCTTTATTAGATGCACCAATCACAGCGAGGCTGTGAGGACACATGATTTTATCCAGATATGACATAAATTCTTTTCCTTAGTAATCCTTGGGAGTCTCTAAAATTTGACTGTATCCGCCATTTTATTGAAAATAATCCGTGGGTTCAGTAAGTTTTCATATTGTGCAATAGTCATTCACTCAATGAGATATGTACTTTTAAAATTCTTGTTCGTCGTCTAACTATTTGAATAAAAACAACTAAATACAGAAAATTCATCATCCGATATTTGCATATAGCGAAATATCTTAAAAATTCAATTAGTTAGATATTCCTCGCCTTATTTCCGTCATTAACAATTTTTTTCCTAAAAACTTTTGTTAATACGGAGAAAGCAGACGCGAAGTCTCTGTCTCGAAAGTTAAGACTTGAGAAGTTTAGGAGCTTCGGAAGTCGGGTGTTGAAGGCCGCAGTTCAAGTTACAAATTAGTTTTTGTCGGCTTATTCGAGATCTCAGTAAAAAGCGGGAAAATATTCCGTTTTTCCGACCTTCTATGGGATTTCATAACTTTCGGATTTTTAAAGAAAAAATAGTATCCCAAACATAAGTTATTTTGTGTAAAAGCGGCTTGCGTTTCCCAGAAGTTATCGGTATATTGCTCGCACTTCTTTAGGAGGGTAAAAATGGAAAAAGGAAAAAGAGAGCAGAAAGATAAAGCAAAGATCATCGCTGTGTCCTCCGTTATGTCTATCATCGGAAGCGGCGCGATTCTTTTGGCTGCTCAGTTCTTCAGTTAATTGAGAGGAGGGGTCCGAAAAGCCCCTCTTTGAACAAAAATCCTCGGTCGAGCCGAGGATTTTTTGTTAGCGCTCTATGTGCCCTTTATGACAGACAGAGCAGGGAACTTCAGCAGTTTTCAATGCGGAGTGCTGAGGATTTGAAGCAGCCAGCCGCTCCTTTCCTCCGTGGCAGGCGATGCATTTGCTGTAATCGGCCATCGGCATGGTTGTGTGACAGCCTTCGCAATTAAGACCTTTGACTTGATGGTTTTGAGCTATCGTGGCTGAGAAAGCGACCGAACTAAACAAAGTCAAAAGGCAGATGAAAGACAGATAGAGAGCTTTCATAGGGTTCAAGCCTTATAGTCGGGGATCACAACCATAGAGCGGTTGATGTCTTTGACGGTCTGAGCTCCGGTCAGGACCATAGCGACCGCCAGTTCGTTTTTCATCTTATTAGCAAACAAGGCCACGCCGTCAGCCAATCCGCCGTGAGCCGCGCGAACAAAATGGCGCCCGGCCAGCGTGCAGTTAGCGCCCATGGCGACATACTTTTCTACATCCGTGCCTCGTGCCAGAGTTCCGTCTACCATAACGAAGCAGCGTCCGTTGACTTTATCGACGATCCGAGGAAGTACAGCAGCCGTTCCCGGGGTGTCGGCAAGCGTTCTGCCGCCGTGGTTGGAGACCACGATACCGGCAGCGCCGGCGTTAATGCAGAGTTCTGCTTCATCCGGCGTCATGATGCCTTTGAAAAGAAGAGGAAGCTTGGAGGTTTTGACTAATTCTTTCAGCTGTTCAAAAGTCTTCGGTTCAACTGTCTGACCTTTTGTTGCTCTCGCTGCGCGGCCGGCGCTGTCCAAGTCAATGGTGAGCGCGATGATTCCGGCTTCTTCGGCCAGACGCATTCTTTCAATGATGTCTTTCTGCAGTCTGGGCTTCAGTCCGACGATCGCCTTGTATCCGTGTTCTTTCAAGGTCTGAAGACGTTTTTCATAAACGAGCAGCGGGTCTCCGATACCGTCGGCAACGGCACCTAAGGTTCCGGCTTTGTTGCAGCCGCCGCAAATCGCATTGACAAACTCTTCTTCGGTCAATTTGCCGCCCATGTTATAGGTCGTGCCGCCTGTCGGGGCCGCAATCACAGGCATAGAAATTTTTGTTCCGAAGAAATCGATGGACGTATCCGGAACATGAACGCTGTGTACTACTCTGGAGTTCAGCTGCACGGCAGCTAAAGAATCGTAGTTAGCTTGGAAACCGCGGGAAGCACCCATGCCGCCGAAACCCGGTACTTGACCGACGCAGGGACCGCGTCCGTTGCATTCCGGACAAACATAGCAGCGCGGAATCATCATTTCACGAGCGCGATTCCTGACTTCTTCATAAGTCATCTTTCCGGTTAAAGGACGGATTGTGGGAGCAGAAGACTGCTGTGCAAAAGCTGTGGAGGATGAACCGAGCGCGGTAGCGGCCAGGGAAGCCGCTGAACCTTTGAGAAGATTGCGCCGAGAGAAAAACATTTTTCTTGTTTCCATAATGATCTCCTTGGTATGAACTTAGAAATAACTAAGACAAAATAAACTATATACAAAAGTTCATAATTAAATTTGTTTTTAATGGATTTGTAGTAATAATACTGAGGAATAATCATATGTTTTTAGTATTAATTTGGCTTGGTTTGCCCTAATGTTTGGGCCAATCCTCCATAGCTAAAGCCATGCAGAAGTAAAATAAATACATAACGAGGCGAGAGAAATATGAAATCCAGGTTATTTAATATTCGGTTGAGTTTTGAAATCACAGAAAATAAGTCAGAAGGTTTTTTTCTACTTAAAAATGACCTCATCAGTCTTCTTGATGCAATTCAGAGGACCGGTTCAATCAAGGCGGCAGCTGAGGAACTCGGTTATTCCTTCCGACATATCTGGAATGAATTAAATAAATGGGAAGAAGAACTCGGCCAGTCTCTAGTGAACCGGTCTCGAGGAAAGAATGCAGAGCTTTCGCTTTTGGCAGAGCAGCTTTTGTGGACCAATAAAGAAGTTGAGGCGAAGTACAAAGAGCAGATCATTGAACTTCAATCCGGTATTTCGTACTCGTTCAGAAAAGCGTTCAATTCTGCTTGGGATCCGATTGTGATTGAGGGCTGCGCGGATTCAGCACTTAATCTTTTAAGAAGGACAACCGACTGTGAAATTGAACTGAACTTCACTACCAGTCGAAAAGGCCTGGAAGCATTGCGCGAAGGAAAATGTGAACTGGCAGGCTTTAATTTTCCTAAGTCATCAACAAACAACAGCAAAGCTTTCGGGACCTTCGGACATCTTCTCACGAAGAACAACGGGCTTATTTTCTTTGCCACCAGACTTCAAGGACTTGCCGTTGCACCGGGTAATCCGAAGAAAATCTATTCAATATTAGACATTGCCTCGCGCAAAGCAAAGTTCATAAATCGAAGGGAAGGGACGGGAACTCGAATTCTTTTTGATCAAATGTTAGATGTGCTTGCTGTAAAGCCGGAAGAGATCGAGGGCTATAACGACATTTCGGATACCCAGTTTTTTACTGCAGTTCAAATCGCTTCCGGCAAAGTCGATGTGGGTCTATGTACAGCCAATGTTGCTAAGGAAAACGGTCTGGACTTTATTCCTCTGGCAAAAGAGGTTTATTACCTAGCCGCTGATGAAAAATTTTTAGAGACGGCAAAAGCAAAGAAATTCATCCAATTTCTCCGCAGCTATGATTGGGCAGAATTTAAGGACCAGCTCGAGGGGTACGACTTTACGGGGACCGGGGAAGTTTTCAAGGTCTCTGACGTTTTCACTGCAGACGCAAGCTGAGAATTCAAAGAGAAGCCTTTCTTCTCCGATTACATGAAAACCTAATTTCGATTAGAATTTCGTGCGTCGGCCCCATAGTTGAATGGATACAACGCGGTCCTCCTAAGACTGAGGTACAGGTTCGATTCCTGTTGGGGCCGCCACTCATCTTCTAATCGATGTCCTAAACCCCGCTACAACTTAAATTCTTCTCATTGTTTATTTGGGATAATTTGTCGTTATTCTGAATTGAACTAAAAACAAAACTCGATTTGAGATCTTTTTTCTCCTTCTTTTTTGAATATAGTTCGGCGACGAACTATAATTTCGTCCATGGAAAATTATGAGATTGTTTATCTTTCATCGCTTTTGAACGAGAAGGCCGGCGACTTCATTCAGGAGGAACTGAAGAAGTATGGCTATGCAGAGCTGAAAATGGCGCACGGAGATATTTTTCATACGCTGTTTGAAGCAGGGGAGCTGAGTGCAAAGGAAATTGCCGAACGCACTCGTCGTTCTAAGTCCACTGTGTCGGAACTTGTGGATAGGCTGGTAAAGCTCGGTTATGTTTGCAAGAAACCGGACCCGGTGGATGCCAGGGGCGTGAAAGTCTCCCTTACCGAAAAAGGCGTTGCTTTTGAGGCGGTTTTTAGAAAAATTTCTGAAGACCTTTCAAAAAAGATCCTATCGGCATTGGGACACGAAGAATTAAAAACCGCGGAAAAGATAATGAGGAAACTCACTTCGAATTTCTAGGAGAGCTTTGATTTTTAATTAAATAGTTCGGTTGCGAACTAAATTTTAATTAAGGAGTTTGAGATGGAAAATTTTAAGATGGTTGAAGTAAAGGACGCACCGCGTGTCGAACTGCATAATCAGCTTGGCCTGACCGGCTGCGAAATTTCTATTAATGAACTTCCGCCGAAGGCTGCAGTTCCTTTCGTCCATGCCCATAAGCAGAATGAAGAAGTTTATGGCGTTTTGGGCGGCAAGGGCCAGCTCTACATTGACGGCCAGGTCGTTGATATCAAAGCAGGTGACTGGTTTGTGATTCGTCCCAACGGACATCGCGCCATTCATGCATCTGAAGATGAAGGCATTCAATTCATTTGCATCCAGACAAAGAGCGGAAGCCTGCAGGAATTTACCGCCGGAGACGCCATCATTCTTGAAGAAAAAGCTCCTTGGTTGAAATAATCTGAAGTCTTCTCCATAACCGGAGTTCCTGCTTTCGGAAATAAAGAACCGCAGCGGGAATTTTGTTTCCAGTCTGGTATATCCTGTTACAAAAACACACATAAGGATTCATCGTGGATAAAAAAATCTTAGCTGCTGGGATGCAGAAAGGCTTCGTTGGTGTGGTTGTTGCCTATTTCTTGGCAATTGCTCTCGGCATTTTGGCCGGAATCTGGGAGAACCATTATTTAATGATCGTCGTGCAGTTCACAAGCACGGTCTTCATTAGATTATTTAAGTTCTTAAGTATTCCTATTATTTGTGTGTCAATTATTGTTTCCCTCTCGACTCTTTCGCAGAGCAACGAGTCAGGAAGGATCTTTAAACACACTATTTTTTATACGCTTTCGACAACGATTCTTGCCGCCTGCGTAGCCGCTTCCCTGTATGTACTCTTCACTCCGGCGAATGTGGCTGTTACCGGCTCGGCTCCTGATGTCTCTAATAAATCAGGAAGCCATTCTTATTTGGATTACGTGGAAAGCATTGTCCCTGACAATTTCATTACACCTTTCCAAACCGCGAACGTTCTTTCCGTTCTTTTGATCGCGGCAGCCGTCGGTATTGCCATTGCGAAGATGCCGAGAGGATCAAAGAATCAGGATCTCATGATCACTTTCTTTAAGGCCTCCCAAGACGTTCTCTTTACACTTGTGAATTGGCTCATCGTTGTTTTGCCGATCGGTATTTTTGCTTTCGTCGCTTCTTTGGCTCAGGAAGTCAGCCACGGTGTCAGCTTAGGCGGTTTAGGCACTTACTTCACATTAGTGATTGCAGCGAACTTAATTCAAATGTTCATTGTGCTTCCGGCCTTCTTAATGATTAAAGGGTTCAATCCAATCAAGGTTGCCAAAGGGATGCTTCCTGCTTTGGCTTTAGCTTTCTTCTCTAAATCCTCGGCTGCGACGCTCCCTGTTACGATGAGATGCGCACAGCAAAATCTAAAGGAAGAGCCGCAGGTTGCTCAGTTTGTTCTTCCGATGTGCACAACCATCAATATGAACGGCTGCGCTGCTTTCATTTTCTTAACCGTTATCTATCTGATGCAGAACGCCGGTCTTGATATTCATCCTGGTGTCATTGTGGCCTGGATTTTTATTGCGACGCTGGCAGCCATCGGTAATGCAGGTGTGCCTATGGGCTGCTTCTTCTTGTCCGCAAGCTTGCTTGCCAGCATGAATGTTCCGATTCTGCTGATGGGTGTCATTCTTCCTTTCTATGCCGTAGTAGATATGATCGAAACCAGCCTCAACGTTTGGTCTGACAGTACGGTTTCCGTGATGGTAGACAAAGACATGAAGAAATTAGAGGCGGTTGCAGAAAGTAAATAGTTAAGACTTGCTTGTAGTTGTCTAACTTAGCTTCTCTTTTTTCCTCTCAGCCTCCTATCCGGAGGCTGAGCTCGTTTCTGGAGGACTCACAACTCAGCAAATGTAGGGAAATAGGTGGTGATGAAATCTCGCTTAGTGATCACCCGCAGAGGTGTCAAAAAATGTAAGCAGGCGTAAAGCAACCTTGGTTAGAATGGAAGTATTCCTTTTTTCTAGTCTTTTTGAGCTTTCAGGTTGCTTATGTTTATTAACGATATTTGGTCTTATGGTGTCACGACAAATACCAAGAAAATCGTAGCTGAGGCACAGAAGGACGGCTATTTGCTGAATTTTTTACAGCTGGATTTGGATGAAGACGGACTTCCTAACTGGAAGACGATCAACTCCTTCGTAGAGCTGGTCAGGACATCGACACAAAACAATCCTCCCGACGGAGAAATGAATACTCCCAGAGAAAAGCTCGATCGCCTGATGAACGCAATCTTTTTGAAGACGTTCAATCTTAGAAATTACGAAGAGGACCCGCTTTCTGCCGGAGAGATCCTTCTCTTCACCAAACTCGAATCTATTGATCGCAGAGATCAGTTTGCTACAAGGGCGCTTTACTTGGCGGCCCCGACGATTCTTAAATTAAGAGGCTTGAAGGGCGGCTACGATGTGAGAAGGATTTTTTCCTTAGCTGCCTACAAAGCCATGGAAGGCGGTACCGCAAAGAGCAAGGAAATAAAAATTCTCATCGGCGACCTTTTCGAAGAGGAAAACTTGAGAAATGCCGTTCATCGAATTTGGTACGTATTTAAGGATGCGAGAGGAAATCCTGAGAGATGCGCCAAAGGACTTCGAGAGCTGGCCGATGGAATTTATCTTCAGGCGAACAAGGCTGCACAGAGCCAGAAAGCCTCCTGAGACTCTGAAAAATTAGTCGTAAAAAACGCTTTTTTAGATAGTTTCCGACTTTTAAAAGTAAGAAGTCGGTCTAGATCAATTTGTTAAAATAGCCTTTTGCATCTTTTCTTTGTCGCTGGATTGGCGCCCGTATGTCTCTTGAGCAAGATAATAAAGTCAACGATTACTCCGAAAAATCGATTCGTATTTTGAAAGGTCTTCAGCCGGTTAAACAACGACCCGGCATGTATACCTTGACGGATTGTCCTTTGCACATTATTCAGGAGGTCATTGACAACGCCACGGATGAAGTTTTAGCGAATTTCGCAAACCGAATCATCCTGACTGAGCACGCAGACGGATCAATTTCCGTAGAAGACAACGGACGCGGCATTCCTGTCGGTATTCATCCGGAAGAGAAGGTCCCTGTCGTTGAAATTGTTTTCACGCGTCTGCATGCCGGCGGTAAGTTCGACAAGGGAGCGGGCGGCGCCTATTCATTCTCAGGCGGTCTGCACGGCGTCGGTGTATCTGTCACCAATGCGCTGTCTACTCGTCTGGAAGTGACGGTTTGGCGTGACGGACTTGAAAGTTCTATTACTTTCGAGGACGGTTTTGTCACGGTGCCATTGAACAGTGTTAAATCTCCTCGCCCAAAGAAAGCGACCGGGACGAGAGTTCGCTGCTGGCCGGACGGAAAATATTTCGACACGCTCACGATTCCTAAGAATCAATTGATTCGCCTCTTGAGAAGTAAGGCAGTATTGCTTCCGGGCTGCGAAGTCATCTATCGCAATGAAAAAGACAACATCGAACAAGTCTGGAAGTATGAGGGCGGCCTCAAAGAATACCTGACTGAGCAGCTGGATCGTCCTCCCTTGGTTCAGCCCTTTGAAGCCCAGGGCTTTGCAGGAGCTGACGACGACACATTTTCTCAAGGCGAAGGCGCCGGGTGGGTCGTTTGCTGGACAGAGGAGGGTACGCTGGAACGCGAAAGCTACGTGAACCTGATTCCGACTCCGCTCGGCGGAACTCATGAAGCCGGTTTGCGTGACGGTGTCTTCCAAGCCATGAGAAGTTTCATGGAAACCCATGGTCTGGGCGCCAAAGGCATCAAGATGATCGTGGATGACGTATTTGCGCGTGCCAGTTTCGTTTTAAATGCAAAAGTACTGGACCCTCAGTTCCAGGGACAGACTAAAGAAAAATTGATCAGCCGAGATGCGCTGAAGCTGGTTTCCAGCTTTGTGCGTCCGCAGATGGAGTTCTGGCTCAACAGCCACGTTGAAGAGGGCCGTAAGCTGGCAGAGATGTTTATTAAACAAGCTCAGGCGCGCCAGCATTCCGCTCAGAAAATCGAAAAGAGAAAAGGCTCTTCCGTTGCCGTTCTCCCGGGCAAGCTTACAGACTGCACGAGCGGAGATATTTCCCGCAACGAACTCTTCCTGGTGGAAGGTGACTCTGCCGGCGGCTCAGCAAAGAAGGGACGCGATAAAGAATATCAAGCCATTCTTCCTCTTCGCGGCAAGGTGCTGAACACATGGGAAGTGGACCAGAACCTTCTTTTCGGTAATAAAGAAATTCACGATATTTCGGTATCGATCGGCGTGGATCCACATAAGATCGGTGAGAAACCCGATATTTCGAATCTTCGTTACGGCAAGATCTGCATCATGGCCGATGCCGACGTGGACGGCTCTCACATTGAAGTTCTGCTGCTGACGCTTTTCTACAAGCACTTTTCCTACCTGATGGAGACGGGGCACATCTACATTTCAATGCCGCCGCTCTTTAAGGTTTCCGTTCCGAACAAAGGTAAGAAGAAAGAACGCCGAATTTACTGTCTGAATGAAGAAGAGCTGAAGAAGACAGTCGAGAAACTCAAAAAAGAAAAATTCACCGACGCTCAGATCGTGATCTCACGATTTAAAGGTCTAGGTGAAATGGATTGGGAAGAGCTGAAAGAAACTTCTTTGGATCCTGAAACCCGCAGACTTCTGCCGGTAAAAGTCGGACTTCCGGGTGATGACTTAACCGGAAAAGCCATGCAGATTCTCATGGGTAATAAAGAAGCCGACGCGCGTAAACAGTGGATTGAGCGCCACGGTGATCAGTTCGAACCCGATATTTAATTGAGCGCGATAAATGCCTAAGAAACCAAGACGCAAATTAACGGAAGCGGATCAGACCGAACTTTTCGAAGAAATCGACGGAAAGGCGGTCTTGCCCTCTGCCGAAGACGAAGAAGTCCAAGAGAAAAAGGGAAAAGCTAAAAAAGCGCAACCGGAACCTGAAGAAGATATCGGTAAAGGAACCGGCTTCCTCTTTGATATGTTGGAAGAAGAGCCCGAGCCAACTCCTGAGGCAGAAAAGTCCTCTTCGAAGGAAGAGGATCAGACGAGCGATCAAGAAGAAAAAGTCTCGGCAGAGACGGAAGAGCCTGATTCTGAGCCTAAGAATGAAGTTTCTTTAGAAGAAGCGGAGCAGGTTGCTCAAAACCTGATGCGTGAAGATGTTTCCGATATGAAGGAAGAACTTCAGGAAGTTGAGGACGAAGTCGAAGAAGCCGAATTGGTCCCTGCGGCAGCTCAGCCGCGAGGTTCTGACATTGTTGAAGAAGCTCTGAAGCATGCCGAGACAGACTGCGATGAATTGACGCTGGCTTATTTTGCCAGCCGTGCCTATCTCGAATATGCCATTTCCGTGGTGAAAGGCCGCGCATTGCCCGACGTCTGCGACGGTATGAAGCCCGTTCAGAGAAGAATTCTCTATGCAATGAAACGGCTCGGCCTTAATCCGGATGTCAAAACGGTTAAGAGTGCTCGAGTCGTCGGTGAGGTCTTAGGTAAATATCATCCGCACGGTGACTCTGCCGCTTACGATGCGATGGTTCGTTTAGCGCAGGACTTCACGATGCGCTATCCCTTGGTTCAAGGTCAAGGAAACTTCGGTTCGGCCGACGGCGACGGCGCTGCGGCGATGCGTTACACAGAAGTGCGTCTCTCGAAGTACGCCGATCTTCTGCTCGGAGAGCTCGACAAAGGAACCGTCAAATTTATTCCGAACTACGACGGAACCCATAAAGAACCGGTCTTGCTGCCTGCTCGTCTGCCGGTACTGTTATTAAACGGCTCCAGCGGTATTGCGGTTGGTATGGCCACTGAAATTCCGTCTCATAACCTGACGGAAGTCGGAGAAGCTGCTATCGAAGTGATCCGTAATCCCGAGATTACGACGGACGAACTGCTTGAAATTGTCAAAGGTCCGGATTTCCCGGGCGGCGCTCAGGTCATTTCTTCCGCATCGGATATTAAGAATGTTTATCAAAGCGGGTACGGCAATCTCCAAGTTCGTGCGACTTATCACTTTGAAGAGCTTTCAAGAGGTCAGTGGCAATTAGTATTTGACAGCGTTCCTTATAAAGTTTCCGTCATGAAAGTCATGTCGGAGCTTGAAGCGCTCACCAATCCTAAGGCACCGCAGGGCAAGAAGTCTTTGACCGCAAAACAGCAACAGGACAAGCAGCTGATCATGAATGTCATGAGCGGCATGAGAGACGAGTCGAGTGCCGAGGCACCTGTTCGCTTGGTCATCGATCCGAAATCGAAATCCATTGATCGAGAAGAACTTGTCAGCACGATTCTCAGCAAGACAAGTCTAGAAACTTCCTGCAAGTTCAATCTTGTGGTGATTGGAATTGACGGCAAGCCTCGCCAGAAAGGCTTGAAAGACATTCTGTCTGAATGGGTCAGTTTCAGACTGCGTACCGTGCGTGCCCGTTCCCAGACTTCCTTGGATGAAGCCGAAGCTCGTATCCACACACTGGAAGGCCGTCTCATTGTCCTCGTTGATATTGAGGAAGTGATTCGCATCATCCGCGGTGCGGATGATC
This sequence comes from Acinetobacter sp. N54.MGS-139, assembly GCA_000980495.1. Lineage (GTDB taxonomy): Bacteria > Pseudomonadota > Gammaproteobacteria > Burkholderiales > Burkholderiaceae_F > Parasutterella > Parasutterella gallistercoris. The sequence goes on from LARN01000016.1 coordinate 25,755, forward strand.
CTAAGAAAGAGCTGATGACGCATTTCGGCCTTTCGGATAGCCAAGCTGAAGACATCCTTGAAATCAAACTGCGTCAATTAGCCTCTCTCGATGAAGTTAAGCTCCGTAAAGAGCTGGAGAAACTTCGCAATGAAGCTGAGCGTCTGCGCGGCTTGCTGACCGATGAAAAGAAACTGAGAAGAGAAGTCACCAAGGAGATCCGTCAGGATATCGATACCTACGGTGATGAAAGACGCACGCTGATTGAAGAAGCCAAGGGTGCTTCGATTGCGAAACAAGTCATTGATGAACCTGTGACCGTGATCGTAAGTGAAAAGGGCTTCCTGCGTTCAAGACAAGGTCACGGCTTTGATGCCCGCGCCATGAACTTCAAGCTGGGCGACAAATACCGCTGCTCGATGGAATGCCGCAGTGTCGACAATCTCTACATATTGTCGAATACCGGCCGTATTTACAGCATTCCGGTTTCTTCTCTTCCGAGCGCCAGAGGAGAGGGCACCCACGTGAGTGCGTTCGTTCAATTCCAGGACGGCGATGTTCCGTTTGACTATATTTGCGGCGCCCCGGATACCGTATTGCTGTTCACTTCTGACGCGGCCATGGGCTTCTTCTGCAAGATGTCTGATTTGGCGGTCCGTCAGAGAGGCGGCAAATCCTTCTTTATCTTGGACGGCGCCAAACCGCTTCCGGTTCAGGTCTCAACACCGCTGACCGGATGGATCGCCGCCTTGTCTTCGAGCGGTCGTTTGGTGGTCTTTACGACAGACGAACTCCGTGCGCTTTCAAGCGGCGGCAAGGGCACCACGATCATGGCGCTTCAGGATAATGAGAAACTCGTCGCAGCCGTGCCGATTTCTCCGAACGGTGTCGTTGTGGTCGGAAAAGGCCGCGGCGGCAAGATTCAGGAACTCTTAGTCGGCCCTCGCTCCATTGAGGATTACCGGACACGAAGAGGCCGCAAGGGTCGGTTCGTCGAAGCCAAATGGGAGTTCTTAGGCTTAAAGCCTTATAAGCTTGAGAATGCCAATAAGGGCGATGAAAGCGAAGAGGTCGAAGAAAGTACGATCATCTAAGAACTTCAAACTGGAAAGAAAGGCGCTTGTTCTGCATGGAACGGCGCCTTTTCCTAAAAGGGGGCACCGAAAAAAGTTTCTTGGAACACGGCCCCTAAAATGCTTACAGGTAACACGTGCATCGGAGGACGAGATGCTTTGGAAAGACAGAGAAGGCAGCAGCAACGTAGAAGACCGCCGAGGTGAAGGCGGAGGATTCGGCGGTGGCGGCCCTAGATTTCCCTTGCCGCGCGGCAAGATGGGACTAGCTGTCTTAGCGGTGGTTTTGGTTGCCGGTTATTACGGAATTGACTTGACGCCGCTCCTTGGCTTGGATTCACCAATGGCTCCGACGCAAACAAGCTCATCTTACCAGCCGAGCGCCCAAGAGCAGGAATTGGCGAAGTTTTCTTCTGTGGCACTGAGAACAACGGAAGAAACATGGGACAGAATTTTTGCTCAGTCCGGTAAAAGATACATTCCTCCGAAAATGGTGCTTTATTCCGGAAGCACACGAACTGCCTGCGGCTATGGACAAGCAGCAATGGGGCCATTCTATTGCCCGTCAGACCATAAGCTTTATGTAGACCTCTCTTTTTATAAAGACATGCAGAGAAAATTAGGAGGCGGCGGTGACTTTGCTTTGGGTTACGTTTTGGCTCACGAAGTCGGTCACCATGTTCAAACGCTTCTCGGCATTTCTTCTCAGGTTCAGAAACTGCAGTCTCAAGTCAGCCCTAAAGAAGCCAATCGACTTTCCGTCAAGCTGGAACTCCAAGCCGACTGCCTAGCAGGCGTTTGGGGACATGATATGCAGAGGCAAGGTATTCTTGAGAAGGGAGACTTACAAGAAGCCTTAAGGACAGCAACGGCAATCGGAGACGACAGACTGCAGCGTGAAGCTCAGGGAAGAGTGGTGCCGGATAGTTTTACGCATGGAACCTCCGAGCAACGTTATTACTGGTTTAAGACCGGGTTCGACACAGGTAATCCGGAGATGTGCAATACGTTTAAAGACGGCGCCGGTCCGCAATAGGCCTAAAAACAAAAAGTCCGACGGATTTTTCGTATGGAGCTAACGAGATATTATTCGTCGGTGCCAACCATAACGTTGGAAGCCTTGATGACGGCATAGACTTTCTTGCCGACTTCGAACTCTTTGCATTTGATTCGAAAAAAAAATAAGAGGGGTAATTCATTAGAATTAACCCTTAGCGAGCTACTAGAAACTCTTTACATCGTCAGAGTGCGGAACTATAGTTCACCGCAGAAAAAGAAAAATAGAGCCAAGAACAAAACACTATATCTGACGGGGCACCCGATCCTATTGGGTTCCTTTTTAAAGCTTCCGGTCTCACCGTCCTCCTATGGATATTTGTTGGTGAGATTTTCCCAGGAATAAATCGAAGTCAATCGGCAAAAAGAGGGATTTTTGCTCTGGTTGTCTTTGAACTAAGGAGAAATATCCATGAAATTATCTTTACTTGCCACCTCGGTTCTGCTCGCTGCTGTTTCTGCAGGTGCATATGCCTATACTCCCGGCACTTACACGGCCGCTATTGCAGGCCAGAACGGACCGGTCAAAGTAGAAGTCACAACTTCTGCCGACAAGATTCTTTCCGTCAAGATCATTGATCAAAAAGAAACGGAAGGCATCGGCTCTAAGGCTGTTGCCGCACTTCCTTCTGAAATTGTTAAAGCACAGTCCGCTGACGTTCAAGGCATTGCAGGAGCATCCGTTTCTTCTGCCGCTATTAAGAAGGCCGTTCAAGAATGCCTAAATCAAGCTCAGGGCAAGAAGGCTGCTCCGCTTGCTCTGAAGAACGGTACTTTTGAAGGCAAAGCCTATGGCAACAACGGTTGGCTTACGGTAGAAGTCAACATCAAAGACAACAAGATTACTGACATCAAAACACCGGGCCAGAGAGAAACGAAATATTTAGGCGACACAGCCATCCGCGAAATCGGTAAGGACGTTCTTCAATACCAGACACTCAATGTGGATAACATCGCCGGTGCAACTGTCACCAGTACAGCTCTGAAAACAGCAATCGCTCAGGCGATTGAAAAAGCCGGCGGCGACATCGCTGCTTTCCAGAAACCGGTTCCCGAAAAAATTAAGAAAGTTGCAGGTATTACTAAAGGCAGCGCAGACTTGATCATCGTCGGTGCTGGCGGCGCTGGCCTTTCTGCCGCGGTAACGGCTAAAGATTTAGGTGTTAAGAATGTGCTGGTTCTGGAAAAGATGCCAGTGATCGGCGGAAACACACTCCGCTGCGCTTCTGCATTTAATGCGGCTGACCCCGACAGACAGAAAGCCTTGCCGATGACCGAAACACTGAAGGAAGCAGTTGTAAAGGCGATCAACGAAAAACCTGTCAGCGAAGAACATGCCAAGCTGATGGCCGATGTCAAAGCCAAGTATGAAGCTTACTTGAAGAGCGGTTCTAAGACTTTGTTCGACTGCCCCGAATGGCACGCTCTTCAGACTTATAACGGCGGCGACAAGGTCGGTCAGATTCCGCTTATCAGACAGTATTCCAACAACGTGCTCGATACACTTCATTGGATGCAATCCAAGGGATCTCCTGTTATGGATCGCGTCAGCCAGGGCGCCGGTGCTCTTTGGCAGCGCACCCACCAGCTCGATGCGCCTGCAGGTCTCGGACTGATCGATCCTCTGTACCAGGCCGCCGTCAAACAGGGCGTGAACTTTAAGCTGGGAATGCGTGTTCAAGACCTTATCCTCAACGATAAAGGCCGTGTAATCGGCGTTACCGCAACAGACAAAGTCGGCAATAAGTACGAATTTACGTCTAAGGACGGCGTCATTCTTGCTACAGGCGGCTACTCTCAGAACAAAGAAATGCGCCAGAAATCTGCTCCGCACCTCACTTCGGAAATGGTTTCTACGAACCAGCCGGGAGCAACCGGTGACGGTATCATCATCGCGACAAGACACGGTGCTGATACAACCGGCATGAACTACGTTCAGGTTTATCCGCTGGCTACCCCGGGTACGGGCGCTCTGCAGGGCCGCGCTCGTAAGATGTCCGGTCTGGACGATGTGATTGACGTCAACAAGAACGGCGAACGCTTCGTGAAAGAAGATGCGCGCCGCGACGAATTCGTTGCTGCGATTAAGAAACAGCCCGGCGGCGTTGTTTACGATATCAACGATTCTTCGATCGTTAAACCGCTCAACAGCTTTAACGAAGATGTTGAAACTTTGGTCAGCATCGGCCGTATTTACAAGGCAGATTCTTTAGCTGATTTGGCTAAACAGCTCGGTATGCCTGCCGACAAGCTCGAAGCAACGGTGGCTGAATTCAATAAGATGGTTGAAGCCAAGAAGGATCCGAAGTTCGGCCGCAAGCTCTTTGACCGTCCGATTGTTAAACCTCCGTTCTACGCAACTCCGCGTGCACCTTCTATCCACCACACCATGGGCGGTCTGCAGATTTCGACTAATGCTCAGGTTCTGGATAAGAACGGCAAGCCGATCCCCGGACTTTATGCTGCCGGTGAAGTGACAGGCGGCATCCATGGTTCTAACCGTTTAGGCGGCAATGCCACGGCTGACGTTTTAACGTTCGGCAGAATTGCTGCTAAGTCTGCGGTTGCACACAAGTAAGAAAAAGTCAGTTAATTGACGATCGCGGCCGGATTTTCCGGCCGCTTTTGTCTGGTGCATAACAAAACAGGTCCCGAAGGACCTGTTGACATCGCACTGCTCAACGCGGATTAAGCGTTGTGAGCAGCCATTTTTTCTTTAACGAGTTCTGCCAAAACCTTGACACCCTGGTCAATCTTTTCCGGAGGAACCGTCACGAAGGACAAGCGCATCTGGTTGAACTTCGGCTCATTGGCGTAAAAAGCGGAGCTCGGAACATAAGCGACTTTTCTGTCGAGCGCTTCTTTCATCATGTCGTCGGTGTTGATGTATTCAGGCAAAGTTACCCAAATGAACATGCCGCCGTCAGGTTTGGTCCAAGTCGTGTCTTCGGGGAAGTAACGTTCTAAAGCATCGAGCATGCAGTGGCACTGAGTTCTGTAAAGAGCGCGGACATCCGGCATATGCGTCTTCATAAGACCTTCATCCAGGCAGCGGGCGGAAATCAACTGTGTGAAAGTAGAAGTGTGGAGGTCGACAGCTTGCTTGATCGTAGTCAGAGGATCAAGCGCAGCCTTCGGTCCGATGATGTAACCGAGGCGGAAACCCGGAGAGAGAACCTTGGAGAATGTTCCCATTGTCAAAGTACGCTCCGGAGCATAGCAGCGGATCGGCTTCGGGGGCTGGCAGTCATACCAAAGTTCTCCGTAGGGGTTGTCTTCCAAAATCCAGAAATCGTATTCACGAGCTTTTTCGGCGAGTTTTTTACGTCTTTCTTCAGTAATCGTGATGCCTGTCGGGTTCTGGAAAGTCGGCATGACATAGGCAAAACGGATGCCGCTGAATTCCGGTCCGATTAAATCCGGGTTCAATCCGTGTTCGTCAGTCGGAAGCGTGATAAATTCAGGACGCTGGAGTTTGAAAGCAGACAATGCACCGAGATAACTCGGATCTTCTACAGCAACCTTGGAGCCTTCGTCAATGTAGGCAAGGGCCATTAAATCCAGAGCCTGTTGAGAACCGGAGACGATTTGAATGCAGTCCGGGTCCACAGGGGCACCCAATTCCGCTTCATGGGCGGCAATAGCCTTGCGGAGGGCCGGTTCTCCTTCGGTGCTGGAATATTGGAGGGCACGAGTGCCTTCGGTCTCTAAGACCCAGTCAGTGGCTTTCTCAATGGCTTTAACAGGGAAGCTCTTCGGGGAAGGGAGGCCGCCGGCAAAAGAAATAACATCGGGCTGGCTGGCTAATTTAAGAAGTTTACGAATAATGGAACGCTGAGAGGATCTTGCGCGGATCGATTTTGGAGGTGTTAAAGAATTGTCAGACATAGTGCGCATTCCTGCGATAAATAAAAAAACATCGGAGCCAAAGGGCTCCTTAAATATCAGACCTTGTTGTTGAGCTGTTTGTGGCAGCTTTTATTGCGGGTACAGGAAAACCAAATTGGGCAGAAGTGGTGATAGTCACTCCCCTTATTGCCCGCATTAGAAAAATCTTACATCAGCAGAGGTTGAAAATACGAAAAGTGACACCAAATAGTGTCATAAGCCTGAATTATTGAAAAGAGGTATCGCTTAATGTCTGAAAACAAGAAAGAGACGCTCGGTTTTCAAACCGAGGTGAAACAGATGCTCCACTTGATGGTGCATTCTCTTTATTCCAATCGCGAGATTTTCTTGCGTGAATTGGTGTCCAACGCTTCGGACGCCATCGACAAGCTGCGTTTTGCCGCAATCGACAATCCTTCTTTGCTCGCTAACGATCCGCATCCTTCGATTCGTGTCGGTGTTGACGAACAGAAGCAGGAAATCACGGTCAGTGACGATGGTATCGGCATGACGCGTGCAGAAGTTATCGAACACTTAGGTACGATCGCCAAGAGCGGTACTAGAGAATTTTTTGCCCGCTTATCCGGTGATCAGAAGAAAGACTCTCAGCTTATCGGACAATTTGGTGTCGGCTTTTACTCTTCATTTATTATTGCCGACAAGGTAACCGTTATCACCCGTAAAGCCGGAGATCCGGCCGATGCCGCCACAAAGTGGGAAAGCAACGGAGAGGGCGAGTTTACGGTTGAAAACACAACCCGCGACCATTTCGGCACCGACGTTATCCTCTCTGTTAAGAGCGAGGACCGCGATCTCGTGAGCAAGTATCGTCTGCGCACGATCCTTCAGCGCTATTCCGACCATATCTCTACGCCGATCTTAATGGGCAAGGATGAATATAAGGACGATAAGGTTATCGATACCGGAGAATGGGAGGCCATTAACACTGGTGCTGCGCTCTGGGCACGTCCGAAGAACGAAATTACGGAAGATCAGTACAAGGAGTTCTATCACCACGTTTCTCACGACTCTACCGATCCGCTGTGCTGGACACACAACAAGGTCGAAGGCAAGAACGAGTACATCCAGCTTCTGTATGTTCCGTCAGCCGCTCCGTTTGACCTTTGGGACAGAGAAAATGTGCACGGCGTGAAGCTCTACGTTAAACGTGTCTTCATTATGGATGACACCAACCAGCTGCTGCCGCACTATCTGCGCTTCATTAAAGGCGTGATCGATTCCGAAGATCTTCCGCTGAACGTAAGCCGTGAAATTCTTCAGCAGACCCGTGATCTTCGCATCATCCGCGACGGTACGACAAAGCGTGTTCTTTCCATGCTGGAAGACCTTGCCGCCAACAGAGCCTCCGATTACGACAAGTTCTGGGCCTTGTTCGGCAACGTGCTGAAAGAAGGTCTCGGTGAAGACCCGACGAATAAAGAACGTATTGCCAAACTCCTGAGATTCGTTTCTACCGGCAGCGAAGGCAAAGCCGACGTTACGCTTGAAGGTTACATCAGCCGTATGAAGACAGGTCAGGATACCGTTTACTACGTAATCGGTGATACGCCTGAAGCAGCAGCTAAGAGCCCGCTGCTAGAGCTCTTCAAGAAAAAAGATATCGAAGTCCTGCTGCTTAACGGTCCGATCGACCGCTGGATGATGCAGTTCCTGACGGAATTCCAGGGCAAGAAGCTCATCAATATCGCTAAAGGCGATCTTGATCTCGGCGACTTGGCAGACAAGGAAGAAAAGGAAGAAAAAGAAAAGGTTCAAGCCGAATACAAACCGCTTGTCGATGAATTCAAAGCCGCTTTGGGCGACAGCGTCGAAGACGTTCGTATGACCTTGCGCCTGACGGATTCTCCTTCCTGCATCGTGACGGATCCGAACGGCTTGGATCCCGCTTTTGTCCGCATGATGAAGGCGGCCGGCCAGGATGTTCCCGAACCGAAACCTATTCTTGAACTGAACCCGAATAATCCTTTGGTTTCCAGATTGAAAGAGCAGGGTGCCTTCTCTCCGGAGTGGGCAAAGCTCTTCCTTGAGCAGGCTCAGCTGATGGAAGGCGAACAGCTCAAAGATCCGGCCGGGTTCATCAATCGTATGAACACGATGCTGATGGATACGATCGGTAAGAAATCCGTGAACTAATATCATCGGTTAAGAACGGAAACAACAAGCGCAGCTTCAATTCGTTTGAGCTGCGCTTAAATTTTTCTTTAGGCGTTAGACTTTCAGAAATTTAGTGGTTATAAGGGCGCGACATGGCAAAAACTAAGAGAACACCGGTAGATTTCTCCGAACTCGGAGGCTTTCGCTATCTTCATTTCGGATCCGAATGGATTCAGGGCGGCATGAGAATTAATCGGCCGTATAGTTTGGCGCTCGAATATCAGCAGTACATGCTGGCGCTTCTTTTCTTCCGCCCGGAACCCAAAGATATTCTCCAGTTAGGGCTCGGCGCCGGCGGATTGGCGAAATACACCTGGAAGTACTTTCCCGATGCTCACACGAAAGTGATTGAGATTTCCGAAGATGTCTATATGGCTTCGAGAATGTGGTTCAAGATGCCTGACGATGACGATCATCTGGAAGTCGTTTTTGAAGACTGCAAGAAGTACCTTGCAGGAGCGGCAAATACCGCCGATTGGCTTTTAGTTGATATATATGATGCCGAGGCCTGGGGGCCTGTCTATGACGACGTTCCGTTCTATCGACTTTGCAAAAAGGCCCTGCGGGACGGCGGAATCTCTTCATACAACGTATTCGGCGGAGAAGACTTCACCAAGAGCCTCGACAACATCTCGAAAGCATTTGACGGACGAGTTCTGGTCATGCCGGACGTGGCAGAGGGCAACAGAATTATTCTTGCCAAGAAGGGCCCGAAAGAAACTTACTCCGTCGAGCTTCTCGATCAGAGGGCCGCGGAACTGCAGGCTTCAAGACACCTTCCGGCTAAGAAAATTTGGAAAAAGCTAAAACAGGAAAACAACCTTAAAGGTGAGTTTGAGTTTTAGTCTTCAATCGGAAGAAGACGTTTCTTGGGCTTTTTAGGTTCGGGAGGCTCAAGATTCTTCTCTTTGTATTCGCAGTATTGCTCAATCGGGCATTTCCAGCATTCGGGCTTTCTGGCTTTGCAGATATAGCGCCCGAGCAGAATGAACCAGTGATGAGCGTCTGCGCGGTAGGGGAGCGGAGTGTACCGCTCCATTTTTTTCTGAACAATCTCCGGCGTCTTGCCTTTTGCGTAGCCTGTGCGGTTAGCGACACGAAAGACGTGCGTATCCACGGCAATCTTCGGCTTTTCAAAAGCAACGTTCATGACCACGCTGGCCGTTTTTTGTCCTACGCCGGGGAGTTTGATCAGAGAATCAAAGTCGGTGGGCACCTGGCCGTTGTGATGTTCGATCAAATCCTCACAGAGCTTCATCACGTTCTTCGTCTTGCTTCGGTAAAGCCCGATGTGTTTGATGATGTCCGTGAATTTTTCCGGACCTAAGTCCAGAACAGCCTGAGGAGTATTGGCTAGAGGAAAGAGCACCCGAGTAGCCTCATTGACGCTTTTATCCGTTGCCTGAGCCGACAATACAACTGCGATGAGCAGTTCAAAGTTAGAACCGTACTCGAGCTCCGTTTTCGGTGTCGGATTGTCCGCTTGGAGGGCTTTAAGAATTTCGAGGCGCTTTTCCTGATTCATTCAAAATTTTCCTTCGAATAAGATTTGCCACGAAGTCACGCTTGTCACTCGTCAAGCTCTTGGCATTGAGGAGATTTTCTTCCTCCTGGCGAATCTTGGCGCGTCGTTGATTTCGTTTCAGGTAATTTTCTTTCGACTGACGCGCAAGCTCATCCGTCCATTCGCGGTCAATACGTACCATGGAGATGCAGTCGACGGGACAGGCGAGCTGACAGAGACAGCAGCCGTTGCACCGATCGGCGTCCACACAGTGCATATGCTTCGGCGAGCCAATGATAGCGTCCGTGGGACAGGCATCCGAGCAGAGACGGCAGCCGATGCACTTGTTGGGATCGATTTCTGCGATTTCCGGCGGAACGTGAATACCGCATTCCTCATTCAAGGGGAGTTCTTCGCAGCCTAGGAGAACAGACAGGCGGGAAATGACCTGAGGTCCTCCGGCAGGACAGCGGTTATGCTTTTCCCCGACGGCGATGGCCTTGGCGTAGTCAGCGCAGTCGTGATATCCGCACTGCCTGCACTGAGTCTGCGGGAGGATTTCTTCAATCTTAGAAATTTCGATCATTGCTGCCAAAGATTTTCTGCGATGAGGTTGCCGGGTTCGCCGCGTCTCGGTGCTTGGAAGCCCATGGGCTTAAGCAGCGCACGAACTTCTTTGATCATGGCTGGATTACCGCAGAGAAGGACGCTGGAAGCGGAACTATCAAACTTAATGCCGACCGTCTCAGCCAAATCTCCGGTGCTGATCAAATCCGGAATTCTTCTAGATAAGAACTGTGTCGCTTCACGTGTAACCACGGGAACGTAGATCAGACTTCTTCCGCTGCCTCCGCCGAACGAAGAGTCATCTTTGATTTTTTGAATCAGCTGTGTGTAGGCAAGATCTTCAGCCAACCGCACAGAATGGACAAGAACGATCGTAGGCCATTTCTTCCAGACGGATTCCTGACGAAGGATGCTGATGAAGGGAGCAAGTCCTGTTCCCGTGCTGAGGCACCAAAGATTTTGAGATGCAGGAAGTCTGTCCGGCAGCAAGGAACCCCAAAGATCCGTTTCCAGCCAAAGCTCCGAGCCGGCCTCTAAGGCGCAGAGGCGAGGGGAGACTAACCCATTTGGGACTTCAACAATAAAGAACTCGAGGAATGAATCGGAAGGGACGGAAGCCAAGGAGTAGCCTCTTGCGGCGTACTCAGTTTTTCCGTTCGCTTCAATATCCAGTCCTAAACGAACAAACTGTCCGGGCGTAAAAGTGAATCCTTCGGGTTTGGTCACTCTTATAGAGACCAAACCTTTTCTCCATACCTGCTTTTGCAGCAGGCGGACCTTGGTGCGATTATCCGACACGCTTAGAGTTCCTTCTTGAGGTACTGGCGCTTATCGAGGACGTCACGCCATTTCTCGGCTTCGTCCGTGTGCGGTTTCATTCTGGTGATGGAAGGCCAAACACGAGCAAGTTCTGCGTTCAGGGCAATGAATTCCTGCTGATCTTCAGGAACGTCTTCTTCGGCCATAATGGCGTTGGTCGGGCATTCGGGAATGCAGACGGCGCAGTCGATGCATTCGTCCGGATCGATCACGAGGAAATTGGGACCTTCACGGAAGCAGTCGACCGGGCAAACGTCAACACAGTCGGTGTATTTGCAGAGGATGCAGGGTTCGGTCACTACATGTGCCATTGGAAAACTCCGTTTTCTAAATTCGTTACTAAAACTCTGTATTTTAGTTGATTCAAACCTATAGAGAGCACTTGCGGGAGCCGAAACAAGCTAAGAATCTGAAACGTTTTGTTGAGAGCGTTGCGAACGAGGAACGTCCGATTGAAAAACTCCTCCTGCCTTTCGGTTCGCGTCAACTCGAGACTATAGAATAGTCATCGTAGTTGCCAAGGAGCCATGCAGTGATTATTGATTCTTTATTAGATACCGACTTATATAAATTTACGATGATGCAGTGTGTCCTGCATCAATTTCCGGCCGCTCAGGCAGAATATAAATTTAAGTGTCGAAACCCCGGAACCGACCTTCAGGCCGTGATCGGGCCGATTAATGAAGAGATTGATCATCTATGCGCCTTGCATTTCCGCAAAGACGAGCTGGATTATCTGCGCAGCCTGCGCTTTATGAAGAGCGACTTCATCGACTTTTTGGAACTCTTTCATCTGAAGCGTTCCTGTATTGAAGTAAAGAAGGCAGAGGGCAGCGATACAGATATTGAAATTCGTATTCGCGGGCCGTGGCTCCATACCATCATGTTCGAGATTCCGGTTCTTGCCATTGTCAACGAATGCTATTACCGCAAGTTCTATCCCAACCAGGATTTGACGGAAGGGCGCCGGCGGCTGAAAGCAAAAATGGAGTCTATTAAGGATATTCAGGATATCGGCATCTCGGAATACGGCACCCGCAGACGTTTCTCTAAAGCATGGCAGGAAGAGGTTATTAAGACCATGCAGGCGACGATGGGCAAACAATTTACCGGCACGAGCAACGTTTACTACGCAATGCAGCTGGGACTCACGCCGCTTGGGACAATGGCACATGAATATCTACAGGCATGTCAGGCTCTGGGCCCGCGTCTTAGAGATTCTCAAAAATACGCGTTTGAAATGTGGGCAAAAGAGTATCGCGGCGATCTCGGCATTGCTCTGTCCGATGTCTACGGCATGAAACCTTTCCTGCTGGATTTCGACATGTACTTCTGCAAACTCTTTGACGGTGCCCGCCACGACTCCGGAAATCCGTTTGAATGGGGCGAACATCTCATTGAGCATTATCGGAAAAACCGCTGCGATCCTAAGACAAAGACACTGATTTTCTCGGACATGCTCGACTTCCCGAAAGTGATCAGTTTGTACAACGCTTTCCACGGAAGAATCCGACTCGGTTTCGGTATCGGCACCAATCTGGTAAACGATTTGGGAATTCCGGCACTTCAGAATGTCATTAAATTGATTCGCTGCAATGATCAGCCTGTGGCAAAACTCTCTGACGATCCGATAAAGAGTATGTGCGAAGATGAATCGTATTTGCGCTATCTGAAAAGCGTTTTTAACATTTGATAAAAATTACCATTATCTGAAAATTAACAACTTAACCCAGCGGATTTGATAGACTTTTATCTTTTCTCTTAGACAGTTATCAATTTTTGACTGTTTGAAGGAGCAGAATTTATTTCTGATGTCATAACGTCAATCGGACTTAAATTCTGCTTTAGTTTTGTTTAGCGGTCCTCGAGTCATTTAATGAATTCGATTCCGGCATTTTTGTTCTGCCGGCCGCGAACGTAGAAAAGGTAAATGATGAACAAGAAAACAACATTCCTCGGAGCAGTGGCGGGGTTATCCGGCTTGCTTCCGATTTCTGCCCATGCGGCGCTTCCCGGTGCCGAACTGAGCTTGTGCTGGGCGATTCCTTTCGCTGGTATTTTGCTCAGTATTGCCCTGGGACCTCTGCTTTTTGCACATTTCTGGCACAAAAACTACGGCAAAGTCGCCTTGATGTGGGCAGTTTTGGCAGCCGTTCCGCTCTTTATGTTCTTTGGAACACAGACTTCTATCGAAGCACTCGCACACGCTCTGATCGGTGATTACGTTCCGTTCATTATTTTCGTCGGTTCTCTTTACATTGTTGCCGGCGGTATTCACCTGAGAGGCTCGTTCGTCGGCAAACCCTGGTTGAACACGACATTTCTTTTAAGCGGCGCTATTCTGGCCAATCTGATGGGTACCACGGGCGCCGCGATGCTTTTGATTCGTCCTTTGTTAAGTGCGAACAGAAGACGTCACTATCAGATGCACACCTACATTTTCTTCATTTTCATTGTCGCTAATATCGCGGGTTCATTAACTCCGCTCGGCGATCCTCCCTTGTTCCTGGGTTTCCTGCGCGGCGTGACCTTCTTCTGGACCGCTGCTCATCTTTGGGAAGTGACCGGCCTTGCCGTGGGACTTCTTCTGATCATTTATTTCCTTCTGGATACTTGGCTCTACAAGAAAGAACTTAAAGACAACGAAGAACTCAAGAAGCCTGTTGCCTACGTTCCGTTCGGATTCGAAGGCTCTATCAACTTCGTTCTTCTTGCCTGTATCGTGGGTGCCGTGCTGATGTCCGGATTCTGGAAGACTGGCGTTGAATATCACTTCCTTGGTCTGCACATTGCGCTTGAATCCCTTATTCGCGACGGTATTTTTGCGACAGCTGCAATTCTTTCCCTCATTCTTACGAAGAAAGAGTACCGCGACGCCAACCAGTTCTCCTGGGAACCGATTCTGGAAGTCGGCAAATTGTTCTTCGGCATTTTCGTAACGATCGTTCCCGTTCTGGAAATGCTTCGAGCCGGCTCTTCCGGCGCCTTCGCTCCGGTTGTTGCTTTAGTGACCGGTTCCGACGGACAGCCTGTCAACGCAGCTTACTTCTGGCTCACGGGTATGCTCTCCAGCTTCCTGGATAACGCTCCGACATATCTGGCCTTCTTTAACTTGGCCGGCGGCGATCCTGCCTACCTCATGACGACAGGCGCACACACCCTGATGGCGATTTCTATGGGCGCCGTTTTCATGGGTGCGATGACCTACATCGGCAATGCCCCGAACTTCATGGTGGTCAGTATCGTTCAAAACCGCGGCGTCAAGATGCCTTCCTTCTTCGGCTTCATGGCCTGGTCGTACGGTATTTTGGTTCCGATCTTCCTCGTTCTTACATGGCTCTTCTTAATGTAAGCCACTTAGGATAGATATCATTCCAACCGCTCCTTTCATTCGTGATCGGAGCGGTTTGTTTTTGCCGAAACAAAACGTTCGGAAAAGAAGAGGCTGACCGCACAACTTAGGATGCAAAGCGTCAGATCGTGCGTTTGGAAAGATACAATGATCGTATTTACGAACAGTAGAAACGAACCACACGCAATATATGTCTCACCTGCGTTTGACAGCTAAATAGACCTCAATAATTTTCGGAGTATCTCAACAAGGGAACTCCGAATTTCTTTAGCCCACCTTTTAAATTATTTTATGATAGCGAATTTATAGCGAATTGTGGTATAATTAGTCGTGCACAACAGCGAGGATCGTTATGTATTTAGTAATCCGAGGAGACCGGCTCTACGAAGGCTATTCGATCGTCTATACGACTAAGTCCGGGAAAAAGTCCACAAAAGGCTGCATCGGAAAAGCCTTGGGAAGTAAGTCAGAGTTACTTGCTAAGGATCCTTTGGCTCTAGAAAAACTCCGCGCTGAACTAAAGAAAAGATCCGCACCCAATCAAGCTACCGAGAGAGCAAAGCAGCTTTTAGAGGAAATTCCGAAGAAGCGTCCGTCTCTTCCGTATGCCGGAGAGCCGGTGCTTTGTTACGCAAACTACATCCTCAAGCCCATCTGGAATGAAACCCTCAAGCTCAAAGCATTGGTTCGGTATCAGCAATCCAAGACCGATATTGAATTTGATGCCGAGGCACTGCTTTGGCAGACGGTTGTCAACAGAATCGTCTCCCCGAGCTCTCATCTGAAACATTACCGCTCTCAAACGAATTGGCTTGGAAATTCCTTGGCCGAGACTAATTTAAGAAGCCTTTACCGGATGCTTTCCTTTGCCGCTCGGATTAAAAAACCTATTCTGCGAGGTCTGAATAAAGCTTTGAATCAAGCAATGCCTCGTGATTTATCCGTGGTCTTTTACGACGTAACAAATACCTGGTTTGAAACGGTCTGGGACGATGAGCACCAGTGGGCAATGGAAGTAGAAAAGCAGCTCAGTGCGCTTCCTTCAGGAGCCACCTCTGAAGAGAGAAGACAGCTCATTGAGAAGCTTGAAAGAGCCAGAACAATCTCTCTACGCATGAGAGGACCGTCGAAAGAATGCAGAAAGGATCCGATCGTCTCCATAGCGATGGTTGT
>LARN01000017.1 GCA_000980495.1 Acinetobacter sp. N54.MGS-139
TCAACGTAACCGAAATTCTTGATTTTCATCAGAAGATCGACTCCGCTGTGGTAACCGCAGTGACGGCAGAAACTGTCGCCTTTCCCAAACTTGTCGGTGTAGGAGAAACGATCCACACCCGCGCACCAGGGACATTCCAGGTTCTTGGTTTGGAAGATCATTTCATTCGCACCGGCGGACAGAAGAATACTTTTGTAATGGCCTTGAGCACGAGAAAGGATGGTGTTCACCGTGCTTTGGCTGATA
Organism: Acinetobacter sp. N54.MGS-139; assembly: GCA_000980495.1. GTDB lineage: Bacteria > Pseudomonadota > Gammaproteobacteria > Burkholderiales > Burkholderiaceae_F > Parasutterella > Parasutterella gallistercoris. The sequence continues at coordinate 247 of LARN01000017.1, forward strand.
CGAAGTTTGTGGGTAGTAAGTTCCATCGGATGTTTCCTTTTAAAGAAAATTCGACGTCCCGCTCTGTCCCCTAATTTTGGCGAACACGGCGGTTCGCCAAAAAATGAGAAGATATTCGAAGGGTGGTAAATCCTTCTGAACAAGTTTCGAGTAAATCGAAATGACGTGTCTTGTCTTAACACACGAGCTTATGAAGCAGCCACACATTCAACGCGCCACTATACGGAGATTTTTTTCTTTTTATATGAGCGTTTACCACTAATATTCATAACTTTTTCTCCCCTCTTTCCGTCTTGAGAACAGCTTTATTCTTCTCTCTTAATCATTATTTTTTATCCTTTTGTTTTAAAAGGAATATTTTTAAGTTAAATTCCTCTTTTCCAAGAGTCTCTCTTCTCATTCTCCTTCATTTAAATTGTGAGTTTTTGCTTCAGAAATGTTGTATTGATGCTAAAAGAGGCCGATTTACTTAAATTGAGGCGCCCTCCTCCCTTTACTTCTCACGAGAAGGTACAGTAACGCCATTCATTAGGGTTTCTTCTAACCCAATCATAAATGAGGATATAGAAATGGCTGAAACAAAAAGCGTTGCAGGTACACAGACTGAGAAGAACCTCGCAACTTCTTATTTGAATGAATCCCAGTCCTACGCTCGGTACACTTTCTATGCACAGAAAGCTGCGAAAGAAAGCTTCTTCCCGATCGGATATGCATTTAACGAAACAGCCGCGAACGAACTCCGTCACGCCAAGATCTTTTTAGGCTTCTTGCCCGGCGGTAAGCTTGTTGCCGAAGTCCCGACTGATTCCGTAGCCATTGGTTCCACCGAAGACAATCTTAAGATCGCCATCGACGAAGAAAGATTCGAAGGCGTTAAGGCATATCAAGCCTATGCCGATGTCGCCGACAAGGAAGGCTTCCCTGTCATCGCCTCTCACTTCAGAGCAATCGCTCAGATCGAACAGCACCATCTCGATCGTTTCCAGACCTATCTTGACCAGCTCCAGAAGGGAACCATCTGGAAGAGAGAAAAACCGATTCTTTGGCAGTGCCTGGTTTGCGGTTATATCTATGAAGGTACAGAACCTCCTGTTAAGTGCCCTGCTTGCGATCATCCGTATCAGCATTACATCGGCTTGGACATTTACCAGTAATTGGCAAAAAGGTTTGAACTTTCAACGTTCATAAGTCCTGAATAGCTTGAAGAAACGGCACCTGTTTTGCAGCGGGCGCCGTTAATTTTTGCCCTCTTCTCCGAGGTTTTCTAATCTTCGAGGCACCCGGAGTTTCCTAAAAGCCATTGCTAAGTGAAATGGTGCTTTGACTTCGCAATCATCGCTGTATCAAAATTTGTTCTTCTGTTCTTGCTTCGACCTCTAATTATTATTTTTGCCGCAGACACTTACCTCTGATGAAAATCCTCTGTGCTCTCCTCTTGCCTATTCTTCTTCTGTCCGGCTGCGCATCCGTGACGGTCTCTAACATTAACAGTGAAGAGTATTTGGTTCAGCGCCGCGGCGACGTCATCTCTCAGGGACGGCTGAGCGACCCAACCAACACGGTTCTCACAGCGCTGGGGCTTACGGACTGCGAAAACAGAATGCAGTTCTGCATTAACTCGGTTGGTGAAAGCTCTGTAACGGACAACGAGTCCAAAATTTCCGCACTGGCAGAGATGTGGCTTTTTAGGGCAATGCGTGCACAAAAGGATGCGCAGCTCCTTAAAGATGCTGGGGAATTTCAAGACGAGCAAAAACTCAACGCCCAACTTCTAAACGACTTCATCCAGACAGCTAAATATTCTTACGCTTATTTGTTTTTCTCCGGCAGAAAAATCAGCGACCGTGCCCTTGAAGATCGGCAAACACAGGTGAAGGACTATTACAACTTCGCAGTGCAAAATGTCATCGAGCAGCTCTATCGAGCAAATAAAGGCAAGGCTTTAACGGATTTTCCTGTTCGCGAAGGCAAATGGAACATCTATATCAGAAATCCTGAACAACTATCGGAACACGCGGAAACGGTTAAAGAGTTGGTTCCGGACACCGTCCTTTCTTTTAAAGGTCTTAAAAATCAATATTCAGCGGACGGTCTCGGTGCCCGCATGGTGCTTTCCACAGAGGGATCGGCAAAGGAAAAAGATCAGCCTTGGCGGCTTATGCCTTATTCTTCGGTTACGGCAATGATTTCGTTTCCCGGAAAATCTCTGAATCAAATTCTTAGCGCTGACGATATCGTTGTCTCAACGTACGATCCGTCCTTTGTACAGAGCGTCAAAATCGGGAAAACCGTCGTTCCGCTGTCGGCAAATTTCAGCGGCGCTTATGGTCTTTGGCTTGCCAACTCCGACTTTGCCTCTAACTCTCTCAGCACGATTTTCGGACACGGAAACATCATCGATAAGCCTACCGTCTATCTGATGCGTCCTTATCGCAAGGACCTTAGGACCATCATTCTCATTCACGGCTTGGCCAGCAGTCCCGAAGCATGGGTGAACACAGCCAATGAAATCATGGGAGACAAGCTGCTTCGCGATAACTACCAGATTTGGCAAGTCTACTATCCCACAAACATTCCGCTCCTAATCAACCGCCAGGAGATTGCGCAGGCAATCAATCGAACCATTGATCATTTTGATCCGTCACGTACAAATCCGGCCAGTAAAGACATCACGCTTATCGGACATAGCATGGGTGGGATCCTCACGAGACTCCTCGTTTCCGACTCAGGCAACACGATCATCGATGCCCTAGAGCAGAAATATCCTCAGGCATCTGAAAAAATCAACCAAATGGATCCGAAATTCAAGAGTATTCTTCGGTTCAAACCCCTCCAAGGCGTATCAACCGCAATATTTTTAGCGGCTCCTCATCAAGGAACTCCTTACGCTGACGCAAGCTGGGCGAGATACCTCGCATCCTTTGTCAAGCTGCCGCTCTCAATCGTGAATAAGCTTGGAGAAATGACGCTGATGATATTTGGTCAGGACTTACCGCGAGAAATTAACATGACGGGCGTGGACAACTTGTCTGCCAAGGATCCTACGATTCGTGTTTTCGCCAAACTCCCAATATCTCGAAATGTGACGTACTACTCCATCATCGGACGAGAAAACCCTGAAGGTCCATTGGAAGAGTCTTCTGACGGAATCGTACCTTACTGGAGTTCTCATTTGGACGGTGCGGCCAGTGAGAAAGTCATCGTTTCCGGCCATTCCGTCCAGGAAACGCCCGAAGCAATTATTGAACTAAGAAAAATTCTGAGAAATCAACTCGTTGATCAGAATGTCTCGCAACGTACAAAGGCCGTGAAGGCTAATTGATGCCGGAGATTTTTCCTACAGCGGTTTTTCCAGACCTGAGCGCTCTGTTCGTCCAGATGACAAAACCTCAGAGAGAATGGAAAATTTCTTCTCTCCTAGGAATACGTCCAACAGCAGCTATAAATGCGGCATTCGGAATTTTTTAGAAGTTTGCTATCGGTTCTGCCAAGAAATCCACAAGATTTCTTACCTTGATGCCCTCAATGTCTCCTGTCATCAAATCTGACAAAGTGAGTACGAGTTTCGGGTAGTTGTCTTTGATCTGCTTGAGCGGTGCTATTTCTCGCTCTAAATTTTCCGGTGTTAATTGGTAGCAGACTTGAACATAGAGAACCTCCTCGTCCTTTGAGGCCACAAAGTCCACTTCTAATGTTCCCATCTTTCCTACGGAGACTCGAAAACCTTTTTGTCGCAGATTGAGGTAGAGGAGGTTCTCTAAGATGCCGGCGATATCCGACGGTCGATACCCGAGAACAGAATTTCTGATCCCCACGTCTGCAGCGTAGATCTTTTCTTGCGTCTCCAGATACTTCTTGCCTTTAAGGTCAAAGCGTTTCACACGTTCGATGACAAAAGCATTCTCTAAGTAGTCGAGGTAGTTATAGGTAGTTTCAACGCCTAATTTTCGACCTTGGCTCTTCAAGAAGTCTGAGATGTTTTTGGCGGAAAAAGTACTGCCGACGTTGTCAAAAATGAATTGGATGATTCGATTCAATAGTTCGGTATCGCGGATGTTATTTCGAGAGACGACGTCTTTCAGCAGAACGGAATTGAAAATATCGTTGAGATATTGAGCGGTAGCCCGAGGAGATGCCTGAAGCTCGTGAAGTCCCGGCAAGCCGCCGAACCTCAGAAAAGCATCGAAGGATTTATGAATGTCTTCGCCACTATCTTTTCTGAATTCTAAAAACTCGTCAAAGGAAAGCGGAAACATCTGAATTTCAACATAGCGGCCGGCTAAAAGCGTTGTTAACTCTCCCGACAGAAGTCTTGCATTCGAGCCGGTCAGAACAATTTCGCACTCACAATCGACCCGCAAGGCGTTTACGGCCTTCTCCCACTCCTTAACGTTTTGAATCTCGTCAAAAAGCAAATGCATTTTTGTTCCGGCTTGAGAAGAGAGTCCACAGACATAATCATAGAGGGGCTGAGATTCCGTAAGGTTCGAGTATTTGAGAGATTCAAAATTGATATAGACAATATTCTTTTCCTCGATTTTCTTTTCACTAATCAGCCAATCTCTGTAGAGTTTGAGCAATGAACTCTTTCCTGAACGTCTCATTCCTGTAATCACGCGAACAAGTTCTGAACCGTGAAAAGAGGTGAGCTGATTAAGATAACGGTCACGAGGAAAAATCGTCATGATTCTTTCATACAAGAAAATTTAGGCCTGATTCTCAAAAGTTTCTTTTATAAAAGAAATTTTCTAAATTATAAATAAAATTTTCGATATAAAAGAAACGTCCTCTTATCCAACTATAAGGAGATAGAACTTTTCTTGAAAAGGGCAGCCCCTGATGAAGTTTTCCCTTCCGAAACGATTTGTAAAATTTAGGTGTATACTTTCGTCACATTTCGACGAAGTCCCTATCGTCTAGAGGCCTAGGACATGACCCTCTCAAGGTCAGAACATGGGTTCGAATCCCATTGGGGACGCCACAAAAATCACGAGTCTTTTTCCAATTCCTATCCATAGACTTACCGTCATCCCATGTTTTCTGCTTGAATAATCCAATTAGGAAACATCAACTTTGGGAAATTTATATTCTCTACCTCAGCGTTATAACTAATTCCTTTCCTAACGCCCTTAAGGCCTTCTGGATCGTATCTATTTTTGTAGCATGACGGATATCTGTAAGTCTTGTGACTTCTTGAGGTTTGACCTTCATTTTTCTAGCCAAATCTATAGGACGCACATTTGCTTGAACCATAGTATTCAGCAGCAACACCTTGGCAACCACGGAAGCAGGCAACTCAATTGCAATTTCTCCGCTTTTAACGGTGGAACCGACCGGAAAAGCCTTCCGATCTTCTATATAGAAGTCAATAGCCGAAATCAGTGCATCGCGAGCATTGTTTTTAAGCTCTTCTAAATCCCATGCTTCGGTAATAGCTTCCGGGACATCACGGAACTTGGCAATGAACCCGCCTTCATTATTCGACTCGACGGTTGCCGGATAAAGATAGTTTGACAAGTTGGTTCCTTTAACCTTTGGCGCGGCGCCCCAAGAAAAGCCTTACTCACTTCAGAGGTCTATCTGATTCTTTCTACTACAACCAAAAAAAAACACTTCTCACATTAACCGCAAACTTATTGTTTGGATGCTTGACCTGCGGCTCTGTGAAGATAGTCTTCTTCGAAGCAGAAACAAAATCCGGCACCCTCCTAAAGCCGAACCGTTCTCAAGCTCAGTAGAAGCTATTCGCATAATTGTTATAAGCAATTTTGTTTATTTTATAATCTTTTTGGTTTATAGGATTCTCTTTAATTTTTTATCGTTGAATTAATTCGGGTTAAATCCAACAACAAAGACTACATTCCCTATGCAAAATGTTTCTTGTTGTTAATTGCAGATCAGGCTAGGTCTTGCGCATCTCCGTGCAAGTTCCTTCAACGTTCGCCGTCGTTGTGATCATTATTCATCGCTGCGAATGTTGAGGACGCATCGTTCGCAGCGTCACGGAGGCTTTATCAACTAGGCCCTTAAATCACCGTCATTCATGACGGTGATTTAAGGGCCCCACAGACTCGTGGTTCGGCATATTTTGATACCTGATTTGTCGGTGGAAATAGAGGGCCCATCACGGCTGATTTCGGAATAAGAGAAACGGAACCAAAGATATTTCTCCCCAAAATTTACCGTATCGTTTTTCCCTATGATGCAACTTATCCGACTCCGTTACAATGGGTTATTACAGTGGGGGAACATAAGTGTTAATCAGGCGCGGTTTCAAATTTCAACTAAAACCAAATGGGATGCAGATTCAACTGATGAAGCAATTCTGTGGCTGCGCCCGTTACGTCTACAACCGCACCTTATCTCTTGAAAGGTCGATCTACAAGAAAGACAACAAGCACTCCTTCAAATACGCTGAGGCCGCAAATAGACTGCCTGATTGGAAAAAGAAAAACCCTTTTTTAAAAGACTGTAACGCTCAAGTTCTTCAACAATCATTAAAAGACTTGGAGCGAGCTTATAAGAATTTTTTCGGGAAACGAGCGAATTTTCCCAAATACAAAAAAAAGTACCGACATGACTCCATTCGATTTCCCCAAGGCGTTGAACTTGATGAAGTTAAACAACAGATAAGACTTCCGAAAATAGGCTGGATGGGATATCGAAAAAGCAGGGACATCATCGGAACCATTAAGAATGTTACTGTCAGCCGACGCGGGGAGAAATGGGATGTCAGCATACAGACTGAGTATGAAGTCGTCTCATCTGCTCCGAACCCTTCCGAAATAGGCATAGATATGGGAGTAAAACGTTTTGCGACCCTGTCAAACGGTGACTTCGTTGAACCTCTCAACCCTTTCAAGCAGGAGCAGGAAAAACTTGCAAAACTTCAAAGAAAGCTTGCGAGACAAAAGAAAGGAAGCAGAAACAGCAGAAAGACAAAGCGAAAAATTGCTCGATTGCACCGCTATATAGCCGACAGCCGAAGAGATTTTCTTCACAAGATTTCGACAAAGATAGCTAAAAACCACAGCATCATATACGTCGAGGATCTGAAAGTCTCGAATATGTCCGCTTCTGCCGGTGGAACAAAAGAATCCCCGGGCAAAAACGTTAGGCAAAAAAGCGGACTGAATCGATCCATTTTGGATCAGGGATGGTATGGCTTTTTCCAGATGCTCTCCTACAAATTAGAGCAGAGAGGAGGAAAGCTGATAAAAGTTGATCCCAGAAACACGAGCAGAACTTGTCCGCGGTGCGGACTTGTCTCGGCAGAGAATAGAAAATCGCAAGCAACCTTTGCATGCATTGGCTGCGGTTACCGCTCCAACGCAGATGAGGTCGGAGCGATAAATATATTAAGGGCCGGACGGGCCCGGTTAGCCTGTGGCATGAGTGGTGCAGTAAGGCCGCTGTCAGCAGGAACCCAAAGAGACCGACTGCAGCATTAGGCTACGGCCGCTGCAGAGGTAGTATGGAATCCTCGTCATTTATGACGAGGAGGATGTCAATCGTCTTAACAAATTCGTTTTAGGAAAGTCCGCCAAACCGAAAGACCAGCATCCTGAGGAAATTAGGATCTCGGTTGATGCCGACAATGCATCGAAGGACGATGCCGATCTCTTCCTTCAAAATGATTGCGCTCTAAAAGACATAACCTCAGAAGTTCTTTTGACTGTCGTCTCACCAATGCTAGACGGAAATCAAACAGGCTGGCGCTTCAGTGAAGGGGATGGCAGCTCGGAGTTTGCAGCAGACGTTGAAGACGCCGATTTTCTCCAAACAGTAAGAACCGGCAAAGTTTCTTGGACCAAAGGAACATGTGTATTGGCTTCCCTGAAAAGTTTGCAAGTCAAAACAAACGACGGTGCCAAAACCAAACGTACTGTCCTGAAGATCAAAGAAGTAATTCAGCCTTTATCATCTGAGTAAATTAAGTAAGCCTTTTGTAATTTTTTTGCTGGAAGCCCTGGTGTCTGATAACTCTAAAAGTAAAAAGCGTTCATGGACCGCTAAATTAATCCTTTGCGCCTTGCTCGCTTTCTTTTTATTCGAGCTTCAGTACGTAGGCCGAATCGTCCTCTTCGACTTCGTCAATCCGTCTTCTAGTCCCTACATCCGCGCCGAACAGGAAAGACTGCTGGAAGAAGGCAAGCATTCGGTCCTTTACCAATGGGTCGACTACGATCAAATTTCTCCGTATTTGATCCGAGCCGTCGTAGCCGCCGAAGATGCGGATTTCATGCACCATCACGGACTGCGCTGGGACGCCATTAAAACGGCGGCGGAAAGAAACCTGCTCTCAGATAAGCGCGCCCCCGGCGGATCGACCTTAACCCAGCAGACTGTCAAAAACCTCTTTCTGTCCCACGACAGAAGCTACTTCAGAAAAGCCCAGGAAATCATCCTGACGCCGATCGTTGAAGCCATCTGGGGTAAGAAAAGAATTCTTGAGATCTATTTAAATATCGCTGAGTTCGGCAACGGAATCTTCGGTGCACAAGCCGCTGCCCGTTACTACTTCAATAAGAACGCGGCAAACCTTTCTCGCGCGGAGGCCATCCGTCTGGCCTCGATCTTGATTAACCCGAAAAAATATCAGTTCGTGAAATTCGCTCCGCTCATCAATCGACGCGTCAACAGAATCTCTCACGACTTGAACTTGGTCCAAATTCCGCAGAGATGAAAAAAGCGGCCGAAGCCGCTCTCAAGAACAACGTTCTTTCTTACTGCTTGTCTTCGTTTTCCAACGAATCTTCGTACATGCTGAGGATTACACCGGTCGTGATAAGCTCAATGTCATAGTCCATCGGACCTTTCAAAGCATCCTGGAAAACCGTGGCCATTGCTCCGCCGCAGTCTTCGCAGACGTGCATACGGTGAGCCGGATCTTCATCGGCGTAAACATACTTGAGCTTGTTGCTGTTGGTGTTGCCGCACAGTGCGCAGCGAATGCGCTCAAACGGCCACTGAGTTCCGCAGCAGGAACAGAACAAATAACGATTGTTGGAGTTGCCTTCCGTACCTTCGCTGACAGAAGAAATCGCAGCCGGAGCTCCGCAGGTCGGACAGCCCAAAGGCGCATCGCCGGATTTGGCTTCGTCAACTTTGGAAAGCTCGTGCGTCATGTCTTCGCCGAGATTCTGGAAATATCTGCGAAGAACGTTCAGCAGAAGACCGGCGATAACAGCCATCATGTCTTCATCGGCTTCTTCGCCTAAAACTTCTTTCGTGGCGACTTCGTAGAAGGCTGTCGGATCCTCACCGGCAAGTTTGATTGTTGCGTCGGTAAGTTTGTTCCAATCCAGAGCTTTCAGCTTGGCAACCTGTTCATCAACATTGATGACGCCCTTTTCGATAAAAGCGTCCTGAAGCTTCTGAAGATCCTTTCTGAATTCGGCAGGATTAATTTGAAGCGGGCGCAGCGTCAGGTACGGAGTCTTGCTCTTGATAGCCTTTTGAGCTGTCTCGGAATCAAAATTATCTTCTACCTCTGCAATCTCAAGCTCGTCTCTGACGTCATACATAGAATTGGCGTAATCGGTCAATCCTTTCCAATCAATGCCGTCATCACGTTTCAGATATCCTGCAATTGCAGCCTGTCTCGAACTCTTTGTCATGTTTTTCCCAAAAATTCAATCAGATGGTGACGCTCAATTCTAATTCAACGAATCAAATTTCACCTTCGGTTATTCGGACTAGTACTTTTGTCTAATCTTAAGTTTCTCAAAATCAAACCGTATTAGAGTGGCAGTAGTATCCGCTTTTTCTCAAATAAGGACTTCAATTTCATGCAATCAATTGTTTCCCGCAGAAAGATCCTCATCGCTTCCTTAGGCGCTGCCGCCGTCGGCTTAACAAGAACTGCTCAAGCTGCTCCCGCAAATGTACCCTCCATTTGGGACGGAAAGAAAATGTATGACTCTTTCCTTAAAGACGGTACCGGTTTCAGCTTCCCGCACAAACCCAACGCTCCTGTCGCCGTTGTTGCATTCGATACCCAGTGCCCGGACTGCATGCGTTTGTTTACCCGAATTAAGCCCCTGCTCAATGACGTCGATGTGATTTTCTACCCGATTTCATTCATGAACATCCATTCCGAACCGCAGGGAACGACAATCCTGATGTCTAAGGATCCGGCTAAGACTTTTGAAGAACAGCATGAACACTTCAAGGATCCGGACTTCCGCGGTATCCGCTACGACGTATCCAAACTGCCGGAAGATCTGAGAAACAAAGTCTGGACAAACACCAAGCTGCACAGACGCTCCGGCTGCCGTGCCGTCCCCTACGGTGTCTTCAAGAACAGCAAAGGTGAGTACGTTCCCTTCGATGAGAACCTCACGACCGAAGAACTGAAGAAAGTCTTCGAACTGAACTAACAATTCTCGAGCCTCCTGACGGAGGCTCTAATTTTGTCTAGGCTCAAGACTCATCGCCTTGTAACTTATCCATTGCGGTAAAGAAAAAACAGACTAAATCTTTATTTCGTTGCTGAATAGCTTTGCAAGTGCAATGTAATGAAGTAATCCTAAAACTGCATTACCATAATAAATATCAAAAAAACAAAGAGAAATGTAATGGCTCGATCAGTCAACGTTAACTTTCGAATGGACAGCGACTTGAAGAAAAATATGGAGAAAGTCTGTATGGATATGGGACTTTCAATGACAGCAGCTTTCACTATCTTCGCTAAAACTGTCACTCGCGAAAAACGGATTCCTTTTGAGGTCTCTGCTGATCCTTTCTACTCTGCCAGCAACATGAAACACTTGCAACGCGCAATCGCCGAATTAAATGCAGGTAAAGGCGTCGAACACGAAATCATCGAGGACAGATCTTGATCTAAGTCTCTATCACTTCCTTGGCATCCCAAAAAACAAATGGCTCGGATCTTCCTCGGATCCGGGCCATTTCCTATTGCTCAAGAAGCTGTTTCGAACTTAGTTTTCTTCGCCGAACCACTTCTTGTAAATTCTTTGGAACTCACCGCTCTTCTTAAGAGAAGCAAGAGCCTTGTTGATCTGAGCCACAAGCTCTTTATTGCCTTTTGTCACGGCAATACCGTATTCTTCGGCTTCCATCTTCGGGCCGACCAAGCGGCCTTTATTACCGCCTTGGGCAACATAGTAAGCCACAACCGGGAAGTCCTGAATCACAGCGTCAACGCCGCCGTTTTGGAATTCCAGGAAAGTCTCTGCGGCATTAGCAAAAGTGACCACTTTTGCGCCTGGAACTTTTTCAGCTCTGAACATACCCGTTGTACCGACCTGAGCACCGATCTTCTTGCCTTCCAGATCTTTAATGGATTTGGTCGTTGTATCGGACGACGGAACCATGATGATCAGACCGGAGGTGTAGTACGGATCGGAGAAGTCAACGAACTTTTTACGCTTTTCGTTGATCGTCATACCGGCGATCACGGCATCCACAATACCGGTGCGCAGTGCCGGAACAGTCGCGTCAAAACCCATGTTCTGAACCACGACCTTGTATCCGAGTTCTTTACCGATCGCACGGATCAGATCCATATCGAAACCCGTGAAATTCAAACCGTCTTCAGCCAAAAACTCGAACGGAGCAAAGCTCGAATCTGTACCGACAAGGAGGACGCCGTCTTCAATAGTCGGAGACTTCGCAAAAGAAGCCGAGACGGGCAGCATGCTTAAAGCGCAAAGGAACGCTAAAAGATTTCTTCTGAACATTGATAATTCCTATAACTAACGTGATGAGGTTATTGACAAAAAATAGTTTAGGAAATTTATCCTTACAAATTCCATTTTTGAAAAGTTTTTGCCTCATCCTTACGGATGATGAAAATTTCAGGTCAAACTTCTTATTCGTTGAAAAATCTCAAAAATTGAGTTTGCTAAACTTCAGATACTGATTTTTTTAGCAAACTCCGTTCTTGCTTTCAACTATCAGAACTTCATCAGATTTTCTTTTTTCTCTTTCCATGTTGTCGTCCCTCCTTCCTTTCCAAGCCCGCTTTATTCTTGCTTCCTTTACAGCAGTCTCTTTAATCCTTACCTCAGGCTGCCAGTCAATACATGACAAAAAGGAAGTAACCGTTGAAATTCTGCATACCAACGATATGCACTCTCACTTTGCGGGCAGTAAAAACGGAAGCGCCTGTATCACGGAAAACGACTGCGAAGGCGGTTATGGCCGAGTTGCGGAATACGTAAAAGAAGTAAAGGAAAGAAATCCCAATGCCATCTTCTTGGATGCAGGTGACCAGTTCCAAGGATCTCTGTTGTATGTGAATTACCATTCGCCGTTAGTCGGCAAAATCACAGACAAGATGCGGTACGACTTCGCAACCTTTGGCAATCATGAATTCGACGAGGGCTGCAAAGCTCTGTCCGACTACGCTAAGAAGGCAGACTTTCCCTTTCTGGCTGCCAACCTCAAACCGTCGCCGGGCTGCCCCTTGAGCATGAACAGCATCTCTCCTTTTACCGTCATTGACGGGCCGGACGCGAAGATAGGAATCATCGGCTTAGCCAATCCGGATGTCGTAAACCAGTCAAAGGCCTGCAAAGACACAAAGTTTGTCGATCCCGTCGAAGCAGTCAAAGATTCCGTTAAGGCGCTTCAGGCTCGGAAAGTAAATATCATCATTGTTCTGTCTCATCTCGGATTACCTTTCGATGAGGAGTTAGCAAGAAACGTCAGCGGAGTAGATCTGATTGTCGGCGGCCACACGCATGATTACATCGGCCCCGGTTCTCCTCTAGGCCCTTATCCGATCGTTGAGAAATCTCCGAGTGGCAAACCGGCTCTCATCGTGACAACTTCCGGCGAAGCAAAATTCTTGGGTCATCTGGAAGTGAGCTTTAACAAGGAAGGCATACCGACAAGTTGGAACGGTGAACCTGTACGTTTAGGCAAAGCCGGCGGCTCATCTGAAATCACGAAGATCATCAATCAGGCAGCAGAACCTGTCATCAAGAGAAATTCAACAGTCGTCGGAACCAACCTTGTCAAAATGAGAGACGGTCTGGATCCTTGCCGCGAAGGTGATTGTTTATCCGCGATGGTCACCACAGACGCAATGCTGGATTACGCGCGCCCCAAAGGGGCAGTCGTTGCGTTGATTAACGGAGGAAACTTCCGCGCCGCCCTTCCTGTCGGAAAGATCACGCAAGGCGACATCGATAATCTGCTCCCGTTCAAAGATAAGGTCTTACTCAGAAAATACACAGGCAAACAGCTTTTCGAAGCCGTTGAACACGGCGTCTCGGACGTTGACGGAATCGGACCGAGAATGATTCAAGCGTCGGGATTAAGGTACACCTATAGCCCGACTGCTCCGGTTGGCCATAGAGTCAGGTCCGTTGAAGTGCAGGACAAGAACGGCAAGTGGAAGCCGTTGGAGTACAACAAGGTTTATGTTGCAGCGGTCGGTGCTTTCCTTGCTTCAGGAGGAGACGACCATAAAGCTCTGGCCGGCGGCATCCAAATTTCAAATTCGGGGCTTCTCGTTGCCGATGTCCTGAAAGCTTATTTAAAGAAGAAGTCTCCAATCAGCCAAACACCTCAACCAAGAATATCAACGGTGAAGGAACCTTCTGGAGAGTAAAGAAATGAGAGAGGCTGCAATGTCACTAAACAAGCAGCCTCTTCTTCTATCTAAAATTTCTCAACTATGCATTCGGCAGCCAAGAATCTCTTTGACGAGTGTGCCTCGGCGCCAAATGCTGAATATCCATAATTCGGTGCATGGAGTCTGTCCGCGTGCTGTTAAAGACGAGATACAACGGATCGAGCGTTACAGATCCTGCTTTGTCAGAGGCGAACTTAGCTGTTCCACTGATCATTGCATTCCAGTCCACAAGTTTCACAGAAGAACGCTCTGCGTTTTCTTCAGCTTTCCACAATAAAGCATTTCTTAAAGGAATCAGCGGAAAGAGGAAGACGTAAGCCGCCAGCGAGAAAAGAACCAGGACAAAGCCGTGGTTTACATCAAAACCGGAGGAAATCCCAAGTCCTTGGAAGAACCAAGGCTTTGTGGAAAAGTAAGCCAATAAACCAAAGAAGATAAATGAGAGGATTAAGTATGGAAGGTAAGCTTTGAAGCCGGTTTGGAATTTGTATTGACCGATTTCATTGGCAATCATGGCCTCAATCTCAGAAGGATTAAGACGTTCAATAAGGCTTTCGGTCACAATAACTTTCTTATTGGTTCCGAAGCCGGAGATAAATACACCACTGCCTGAACCGAGGCGATCAGAATCCGCAGCAAAGACGCCTTGTGATTCAAAACCAATCTTTTCTAAGAACTTATCCAGCCTGCTTTTTAATTCTCCGTCAGCCAATGGGTGTACCGGGTAAGCGACCGTTCTGCTGACCATCGAAGCACCAATCACAAGAGCGGCAGAAACGGCCCATGCAAGAATCCACCAAGAAGAAACTCCTATAGACCAGCATGTGAGGACAGCGGAAACGATTAGCACAAAGAAGACAACATTACTTACTTTGCTGCGGGTTGAGCCGAAGTTTCTAAGGATCAAATATGAACTGTTCTTTTCAGGATTCTTTGCAATGGCAAGAAACAGGGCGTTAATTACCAAGAACGCTAAAGCAACAACCAATGCAAAAAGAATCTGTGTGAAAAGACCACTCCCAAGCTGATTTGTCAGCAACGTAGAAAACCAAGTGACTCCGCCGCCGAACGTCAGCAGAAGCACTAAAACTAAATTTGAGAGATGTCGAATCTCGTTAACCTTATCTGCATACAGCCGAGCATCAGAAGCGGCCTTGTGGGCGTCAAGAGAAACAAGACCGGAAAACACATGCGGAACTTTATTCCGGTGCTCTCTTATGGATTTAGCCTCTCTCAAGTAAAGGTAAAAACCCAGTGCGATATTCGCAAAGAGGAATATTAAAAACAAACTTTCAAAAATCAGTGCGTCATTCATCTTATTACTTAAACCCTCTCGAAGAACGCTTTGTCTTGGTTCGTAAGATAGCGAATTTAAGTAATGAGAGAATAGAAATCACACCATTCGGAGCAAGCTCATTTCACGCAACAATGTTAGAAGAGCTTGCCGCAACGTTTTGCTCTTGCCTTCTACTCGTCGAGCCTCTTGTTTTTGCATGGCTCAGGATTTTTTTTAAGCTCCTTCGACGCCAGAAGCCATCGCGTTTGTTGGGAATCTCAATTTCCTCAAGATAAGTTCAAAATATTTAAGTGGCTCTGACCGCGCCTAACTTTCCTTTGTCTCAGACGCGGAAGAAAAGATGTCAACTTTGGAATTACGGCAAATCGGCGATGCTGTAGTCCTGATTTTGCCTCAGGCGCTCCTTGGGCAACTGAATGCAAAACCCGGCGATTCACTTAACTACAACTTCGGGGACGGAAAACTTGTCATTAATCAGAAAAGGAAGCTTAGAAAACTTCCAAAGTATGACCTGAATATGTTGCTGACCGAGCATAAACAAATCTTGCCTTTTCTGGAGTCTGAGTATGAAGCTTGGGGCATTCAAAAACCAGAAGGAACCGAGATGCTTTGAAAGGCCATTGACAAACCGAATTGCGAGGTCGTCAACATCAAAGAAGACAATGCCTAACACCTAGCCAAAGGAAATTTCGACAATGACAATGTTCAATCCGCCGCACGCCGGAATGTTGATCACAGATGTGATCGAAACTAAAGGAATCACTGCCCTGGAGCTTTCATCTGCCATGAAACTCCAAGATTAGTCTGTCGCAAAACTTTTGAACGGAGAGCTCAACATTTCAGAAGAAATGGCACGCAGGATCGAAGAAGTCTTGGATATTGACGCTCAGCTTCTTCTAGACATTCAGAATGCTCATAATCTTTGGAGAACCAAACATCTGAAGAACTTCCTTGATAAAAAGCTCGAACCTTAATCTTCTTAACCATACCAAGCGGTGCGAACAGAAGAGAGAATTCTTGAACGAGACGGCGATTTTGACACAAACATATAATCGAAAATCCTGGCGGAGTTTTCGAAATCTTCTCTAAAACATTTTGCTACCAGAAACAACTTCTGTTGATTACCTGACAAGGTGTAAAGCATGCTTTCCTATCCGGCGAAGATTTTAAAAGACGGCGACTTCTTTCTTGTTTCTTTTCGTGATTTTTACCATGAGGAGCCCGTCACGCAGGGAGGGACATATGAGGAAGCATTAGCCATGGCAGCTGATTGGCTTTTATCTGTGGCAACCATAGCAAAGGAAAAACAAGAAGAGTTACCACAACCTTCTCAGGCCAAAAACTAAGAGGTCTTAATAGAAATGCCTCAATCTGCTGACTTCAAACCAGCCCTGATTCGTTCTTGATCCATCAATCGGTCTCCTGATGCGATCATGCCTCAGGCCGGGGTGCGTGACAATCTAAGTCCAAGGTCGATCAATCTTGCCAAACCGGCTTAAGGTGCATTAGCTTCTGTCTTGCCGAAAGAATCTCGGGATCTTTTTCGCCTTCCTTCAACTGACGCAAAAACTCTTTGAATTCTTTTTCAGAAAGGATCGTTCGACTGTCTTCCGTTGATGCATTTCTATCTTCCAAATGAAGAACGTCCGAAACTTTAGCTTTAACTTTCACTTCTCCTCCGACGGTGAAAAAGGTACTGACAATGCAGAAAACATGAAAATTGCCGCGAAATCTCATCGACCCAAATCAAACTTCTTCAATTTTAAGCGTCACGAATCCGTCTAGATCAAGAGATGATTATCTCATCAGAAACTTCTTGGGGTTTTTTGAACTCTAATCTCGGCTTGCAGATTTCTAATGTGCGAAGCCATCATGAATGACGAAAACACCCTCGGATCGTGACCTTCCCTCGCTTTGATAGGTGCGTCAATGTATTCAGCTTTGTCTTCTTTGAGAATCTTTGCCGGGATCAGACCTAACTCAATCTGTAGCTGATTCATCACAAGTCTTGCAGTCCGGCCGTTGCCGTCAACCCACGGATGAATTGTTAGTAAGTCAAGGTGAGACTCAAAGGTAAAAAGGTACTTGCCGTAAATGTCTCCGGATTTCAACAGTCCATTACGTTTCTCGTTGACCTCAGAACACCACTTCTTCAGCCGGTCTTCGACTTTTGTGTAAATGATATATGACTTGCCTGAAGAACCGGCGCTGACATTGACCTTCCTAAAGTCGCCTTTTGAAGAATCAAAAGTTCCCAATGCGGTGTTATAGCGGCTTCCGGTGTTCTTTAAGACCGCGGTGCTTAATGCTCTCAGCATCTCAAAAGAATAATCTCTGTGCTGGTTAGCAAGTTGAATGCTCTTTTGATAAGCATTAAGCAAGTCCAGATTCATCATCACTTCGGATAGATTGTGTTTCTCCGGCGGAATGCCTTCATCAAACAAAAGTTGATTCTCAACTTCCGTGACGGTCGAACCTTCAATCGCAGTTGATTGTGTGATGAGTGAATAGAGCAAAAATTTCGAATAATCAAACTGTTGCGCAATTCCGAGTCGGCCATGCTCCGACAGCGTTTTCATCAGTTCTTTTTCCATGACTTAGATCCTTGCAGATTTGAAATAAGCGAGAAGACCGCTCTGAGAATCGCCTAATTGACCACTCGTCCGACCGAGCGCTTTTCACAACCGGACCGGAAATCGGCAAGAAGAAACCGATAAGGAAAAAGCCTGACAACTCAACGTTTATCAGGCTTTTGAATCTTGGTGCCGTCGGTGAGACTCGAACTCACACGACTTTCGTCACCACCCCCTCAAGATGGCGTGTCTACCAATTTCACCACGACGGCTTAGCAATTTAATTTTTTGGTGCCTTCGATGAGACTCGAACTCATACGACTTTCGTCACCACCCCCTCAAGATGGCGTGTCTACCAATTTCACCACGAAGGCACTTCTTTCAACTTTTTCTTTCGTTTCCGTTTTCATCAGAACCGAAAGACGACATTCTACCTCGGAATTTGATTTTGTGCAGGCTTATTAGTGAAATCACTAGTATTAGTCGCAGGAACAGGGGATGCGGGCTGAGCCGGAGCCTTCTGTTCAGTCGTAACAGTAGACAGAACACCGCCTGCAGCAGGAGCCTTGCGAACCTGACCGCCGAATGTCAGCGCTAAGGTAGCGCAGAAGAAAATGGTGGAAGCAACTGCGGTAGAACGGGAAAGGAAGTTGGCGCTTCCTGTGGCTCCGAAAAGAGAGCCGGAAGCACCGCCGCCGAAGGCTGCGCCCATGTCGGCGCCTTTACCGTGCTGAAGCAGCACTAAAACAATGATTGCAACTGCAGAAATCACCTGCAGAACAACCGCAACCGTAATCAGTAAATGCATAATAAATTGTATCCGTTTATTAAATCAGCCCTATTCCGCTGGCGGCCTGGGCAATGGCATAAAAATCCGCTGCTTTCAAAGAAGCTCCGCCGACCAAGCCTCCGTCAATGTCATTGCAGGCAAAAAGCTCTGCCGCATTGGACGGCTTGACGGATCCGCCGTAAATAATTCTGAGCGCGGAAGCAGCTTGAGAATCCCGAGATTCTACACTATCCCTCAGTTCCGCGTGAACTAATTGAGCTTGCTGAGGCGTGGCGGTTTTGCCGGTTCCGATGGCCCAAATAGGCTCGTAAGCTACCGCTCCGGTAACTAAAGCTTCCGGCCCGATAACATCCAGAACGGCATTGAGCTGTCCGATCACAACGTCGCTTGTCCGTCCGCTTTCACGCTCTTCGAGCGTCTCTCCGACGCAGACAATCGGACGCAGTCCGTGCTCGATGGCAATCTTGGCTTTTGCCGCAACGATTTCGTTGGTTTCTCCGTGATACTGTCTTCTCTCCGAATGTCCGACAATGACCCAGGGGCATTTAACATCGGCCAGCATCCCTGCGCTCACTTCCCCCGTAAAAGCACCAGATTCATGAACGGAGCAGTCCTGCGCGCCGACATTGATATCCAGTGCGCTTGTCAAAAACTTCTGCTGGAGATAGCGAATGTAGACAAAAGGCGGACACACGGCTAATTCGGTGTTCACGGGAGAAAAAGTTGTGAAGACGTTCGTCCATTGGTCAATGAAATCGACCGAGCCGTTCATCTTCCAATTGGCAATCACCAAACTTCTGCGCATCAGATAACTCCAATACTCCGTTGTAGAAACTAAATATCGAATTTTACTCGTAGTTTTACGATTCAGTTGATTTAATCCACAGCATGGACTGCTCGCTCGCACTCTTGTTGCCGTCGTAGCCTTCCTGCGAGTTGCCGGTGCGGTTCAGCCACTTTCTCGACGATCCCGAAAGATTCCAGCCGACTTCTCTGCCCTTGGATTGAATGCGTTCTTCAAGCTTCAGACCGAAGGTTTCCGGGTCGTCTTTGAGTCCCGGTTTCTTGTCATACAGCTGATATCCCTCTCGATACTGCAGCGGAGTAAGATTCGGCATCACGACATTGGCGCCGTAAGAAATCGCGGTTTCTCTGCCCTGAGGATCCAAAACCTGCATCGCCGTCGCGGCGGCAATATTGATATTGCCCATCACCAAACGCGTGACCGCAATCATGTTCAAAGAAAGCTGGAAAAGCTGCTTGTTTTCGGTTTGACCCAAAGACTTGAGATCCCCGCCCTCGCTCATGAGGTACGGACCCATACCGATCATGTCGGCTTCAAGTTTTTGGAACAAACGAATATCCGCACACAAGTCTTTCAAAGTCTGCCCGGGAATGCCGATCATCACGCCGGTACCCACTTGATAACCGCATTCTTTAAGCCACTGCAGGCACTGCAGACGGTGCTCCAGTTGTTTCGACTTCTTGTGGGGAACGTTATGAAGAAAATCAAAGAGCTCATGATTGGAGCTTTCAAAGCGCGCCAGATAACGAAGATTCTTTCGGTTGCCGCTTGCCTGCGCCCACTCCTCGTACACATCTTTCGTTTGGTCGCCGAGACTCAAAGTAATTCCTAGACCGTTGGGAAGGTTTTTCGAAACGGTTTTGCGATGAATCTCTCTCAAACACTCAGAGATGAACGAAACGAACTTCGGATCGTTTCGTTCACCGGCCTGAAGACAGATGCTTCCGTAGCCGTTTTCTGCCGCAAACAACGCTGCGCTCAGAATTTCTTCTTTGGTCAGCGTGTATCGGCTGACAACGTGATTGTCTTTGCGGATACCGCAGTAACGGCAGTCAACCGTGCAGACATTAGAGACTTCAATGAGGCCTCGGTAATAAACCTTATTGCCCATCAGCTCGGTCGTCGTCTCATAGGCAGCCTGCTGAAGTTTTGTGCAGTCTTCAGGATCCGTCAGTCCGAGCAGGAACACGATATCCTCATCGGATAAAGTTTCCTTCTTCAGTACTTCATCGAGAGAGTTTCCGTTCAATTTCATTACTTTTTCTTCAGATTGCATCAGTGAATCGCAAAATTATGGCAAAGAGACCTGAAGCAGTCATTACAGGATTTCGCAACAAATTGAAAGACAAAACCGGCGGTCTTGGCCGCCGGTTTTGTCATTTAGCTATTTCAGAATCAAAGGGAATTAGCCTTTGATGATGTCAGGATTGCCTTCCTGCTGAGCAGCTTCTTCCTTCTTTTCCTTGTGTTCGGGCTTTTCAATCAAAGCCTTCATGGAAAGACGGATACGATCCTTGTCATCGATCTCAAGAACCTTCACGAGAACGATTTGGCCTTCCTTGAGGTAGTCGCTGACCTGGTTGACGCGTTCATGCGCGATCTGGCTGATGTGCAGCAGACCGTCGCGGCCCGGCAGAACCTGAACGATAGCGCCGAAGTCGAGCAGTCTCTGAACCTTGCCTTCGTAAACCTTACCGACTTCAACGGTAGCGGCAAGCTCTTCAACACGACGGCGGGCTTCTGCACCAGCGGCTTCGTCAACGGAAGCGATGGTAACGGTACCGTCGTCTTCGATGTTGATCTGAGTGCCGGTTTCTTCCGTCAGAGCACGAATCACAGCGCCGCCCTTACCGATCACGTCACGGATCTTATCCGGATTAATCTTGAAGGAAACCAGACGCGGAGCATACGGAGAAAGTTCGGTCTTCGGACCCTCAACTGCTTCATGCATCTTGCCGAGGATGTGCATGCGGCCTTCCTTCGCCTGAGCCAAAGCCACCTGCATGATTTCTTTGCTGATGCCTTCAATCTTGATATCCATCTGCAGAGCAGTCACGCCGTGATCGGTACCGGCAACCTTGAAGTCCATGTCCCCGAGGTGGTCTTCGTCACCGAGAATATCGGTGAGAACGGCGAACTTATTGCCTTCCTTGATCAAACCCATGGCAACACCGGCCACGAAGTCTTTCAGAGGCACGCCGGCATCAAGCAGAGACAGGCAGCCGCCGCAGACGCTGGCCATGGAAGAAGAACCGTTGGATTCGCAGATTTCGGAAACCACACGCATGGTGTACTGAAAATCTTCTTCATTCGGCAAAACAGCTGTCAAAGCGCGTTTAGCCAGACGGCCGTGACCGATTTCGCGTCTCTTCGGAGAGCCGACGCGGCCGGTTTCGCCGGTAGCAAACGGAGGCATGTTGTAGTGAAGCATGAAGCGTTCACGCTGCTCTCCGGTCAGACCGTCAACGATCTGTTCGTCCTGTTTGGTGCCCAGAGTTGTGACAACCAGAGCCTGGGTTTCACCGCGGGTGAAGAGCGCAGAGCCGTGAGCACGCGGAAGAACGCCGGTGCGAATTTCGATCGGACGAACGGTACGGGTGTCGCGGCCGTCGATACGCGGTTCGCCGGAAAGAATCTTGCCGCGAACGTGAGCAGCTTCCATTTCAAAGAGAATGTTGGCGACTTCGTTCTCACCGATATCGGCAAGTTCGCCGACTTCAACGGCTGCGTTAACTTTCTCGTTAACGTCATCATAGATCGCGCGCAGGCATTCGTTGCGGTCCTGCTTGCTGCGGTGTTCGTAAGCTTCATGAATACGGTTGCCGACAACCTGATTAATGAGTGCAACGAGCTGCTGGTTGCGTTCTGCAGGAGCCCAGTCCCACAGCGGTTTGCCGCCTTCTTCAACGAGTTCGTCGATGGCTTCGATAACAACCTGCATTTTTTCGTGGCCGAACATCACAGCGCCGAGCATGACTTCTTCAGAGAGCTGATCGGCTTCGGATTCGACCATCAGAACAGCGCGTTCCGTACCGGCAACAACGAGGTCGAGCTTGGAATCTTTCATCTGAGAAAGGTTCGGGCAGAGAACGTATTCGTTGTTGATGTAGCCGACGCGGGCCGCAGCAATCGGGCCGTTGAAGGGAACGCCGGAAACAGCCAAAGCTGCGGAAGCTGCGATCATGGAAGGAATATCAGGATCAACTTCGGGGTTCACAGAAAGAACGTGAATGATGATCTGAACTTCATTGAAGAAGCCTTCCGGGAACAGCGGACGAATCGGTCGGTCAATCAGGCGGGAGGTAAGCGTTTCTTTTTCGCTCGGACGGCCTTCGCGCTTGAAGAAACCTCCGGGGATACGGCCGGCAGCGTAAGTCTTTTCGATGTAATCAACAGTGAGGGGGAAGAAATCCTGACCCGGTTTAATTTCTTTCTTTGCAACTACAGTGGCTAATACAACGGTGTCATCCATGTCGCAGATGACTGCGCCGGTGGCCTGACGAGCGATTTCGCCGGTTTCCAGACGGACATTGTGATCGCCGTACTTAAAGGACTTGACTATTTTATTGAACATCGTCATGTCGTTCTTTTCCTTATGTTTGGAACTGCACATTGCGGTATCTACGACTCGGCGGTCCTCACCGCCTTACGTACATACAGCAACGCGCGTACGTTCCGGTTTTAAAAATTGTTATTCGTAAAAACAAACACAGCGGCCAACGGTAACAAAACCGCGGACCGCTGCTCATCGGTGATGCCGGTAAGATTACTTACGCAGGTTGAGGGCTTCGATCAAAGCCTTGTAAGCTGCGAGGTCACGAGCCTTGAGGTAGTCAAGGAGCTTACGACGGCGGGAAACCATCTTCAAAAGACCGCGACGGCTGTGGTGGTCTTTCGGGTTAACTTTGAAGTGCTCTGTGAGTTCGTTGATACGAGCGGTCAGAAGAGCAACCTGAACCTGAGGAGATCCGGTGTCACCCTTGGACTGAGCGAACTTCTCGATGATTTCAGCTTTTTGAGCAGTAGTCTGTGCCATTTTATTTTCCTTTGCCTTTCGGCGTTACGAGCGACTCCGACGGAAAATACGCCGGAGCGTGTTTAAAACGAGTCGAGATTATATCTAAAAAATCCATTCTTCTCCTCGTTTTCCATCAGATCCTTAACTTTTAGTCACTGTTTTCTGTCGTTTCGTCGCCCATTACGGCAGGATCATTCAACGGCGACCCTTCTCCGTCCCGATACTTTCGTGTTTTTGCGGGCTTCCTTAACGCTCTCGGCTTCTTCGGTTTGGGTGCCGGGAGCATCTTTACCGCAATACCGAAGTATCGTTCGACGGCTTCTCGATCGTCCGGGTTGTCAATCAGCCACATCGGATTGACCGCTCCGTCAAAAAGCAGCTTTTGCGGCATCTCAGGATACAGGGTTCTCATTTCTGCATTCGTCTTAACGAGAACTTCGTTATCGCACAAAAAGCCGACGGGTTTCTCATTCACGTAGAAACAGTATTCTCCGAACATTCTCTTAATCCGAACCTCTCCCAAAGGATTGAGCATGTCCGCAATATAGGAAGCCATTTCTGCGTCTGAAGCCATTGTGTTTCTCCTTACAGCGACGGGCGCCGAAGCGCCCGTCTGTCAATCTACTCGTAAGTCAGCTCTTACGGAGTCGGCTCATGATCGAACTGAGGATTCTTGCGCTCTTCAACTTTAGCCAGCTTATTCAAGGCGTCTAAGTAGGCCTTAGCGGAAGCCGCCAGCACATCGGGGTCCGATCCGTTGCCATTAACGACTCGGCCGCCGACAGACAAGCGAACCGTCACTTCGCCTTGAGCTTCGGCACCCTTGGTCAGAGCGTTAATCGAGAAGAGCAAAAGTTCTGCGCCGCTCTTGGCACAGCTTTCAATAGCCTGGAATGTTGCGTCGACAGGGCCGTTGCCTTCGGCACGCCCCACCCTTTGTTCTCCGTGATCCATATAGGTCACTTCAGCAACCGGTGTCTTGCCCGTCTGGCTTTCCTGTTTCAGAGAAACGAAGGAAATTTCCTGAGGCTGGATATTCTTCGCATCGAAGAGAGACTGAATATCTTCGTCAAAGATCTGGACTTTTCTATCTGCCAAATCTTTGAATCGTGCAAAGGCGTCATCGATCTCGGCTTCACTCTTTGTAGGAATGCCAAGCTCACGGACACGCTGGCGGAAAGCACTTCTTCCGGAAAGCTTGCCGAGAACCATACGATTGCTTGTCCAGCCGACATCTTCCGCGGTCATGATTTCGTAGGTTTCGCGATGTTTGATCACGCCGTCCTGATGAATTCCGGACGCATGCGAGAAAGCATTGGAACCGACAACCGCTTTGTTCGGCTGGATCGGGAAACCGGTCACAGAAGAAACAAGTTTAGAAGTCGGAACCAGCTGACGCGTGTTGATGTCGACACCGAGCTTAAAGAAGTCATTTCGGGTCTTAACCGCCATGACGACTTCTTCTAGAGCACAGTTGCCGGCTCTTTCGCCAAGACCGTTGATAGAACATTCGATCTGACGAGCGCCGCCGTGGATCACGCCGGACAAAGAGTTGGCTACGGCAAGTCCGAGGTCGTTATGGCAGTGAACGGACCAAACAGCCTGATCAGAGTTATAGACGTGTTCCCGCAGATCGCGAACAAAGGCGCCGAACTCGGACGGAACAGCATATCCGACAGTATCCGGAATATTGATCGTCGTTGCGCCTTCTCGAATTGCCGCCTCAATGATGCGATACAAGAACTCAGGCTGGGAGCGAGAAGCATCTTCGCAGGAAAATTCGATGTCGTCGGTGTATTCCTTTGCGATGCGAATCGCTTCAACGGCACGGGAGATGACCTGCTCCGGCGTCATATTGAGCTTCTTTTCCATGTGAAGGGGAGAAGTCGCAATGAACGTATGGATACGGCGTCTCGGGGCTGCGGCAATGGCCTCTCCGGCTTTTCTCACATCGGAAGGATTTGCCCGGGCAAGCGAACAAACCGTAGAGTTACGAATTACCTTGGAGATTGCGCAGATGGATTCAAAGTCTCCGGGAGAGGCGGCAGCAAAACCTGCCTCAATCACATCAACACCCAGGAATTCAAGCTGCTTGGCGATACGGAGTTTGTCTTGCGGGCTCATGCTTGCGCCCGGACTTTGTTCTCCGTCACGAAGGGTTGTATCGAAAATAAAAAGCTTGTCTCTTGCAGTTGTCATTGTTGTATCTGGCCACAAAAATTGTTGAGATCTGAGCATCACTGAAATGCGGCATAAACGTCTCTGCCTTACCCATAGACAGCGATGCTTTCGAGTAAATGCATTCTCCTTGCCGGAGCCTCCTGCTGCATCCCCGATAGTGCCTGAAGAATTGCACCTTTTTCGAGTGAAATCTGTTTTTTATTTTAGTTTGCTTGGAAGCTTAAAGCCCATACTTCCAAAAATAAATTACGGAAAAATCTTTAGTTATTAATCAAAGAGACTGATCACTCTGTCGAGAACTTCATCAATTAAATAATCGGGAGCCTTCTCTATCAATTGGCAATTTCTAACGGATAAATCAAGAGTTTGGATTTGATCGCAACGAACAATACCAGTTGTTTCTAGCCCTGTTCCTTGCAAAGTAACAGCGAAGCCGCAGTCTCTAGCCAGAGAGCCTCCTCCAGTGATCGGCGCAACACAAGCCACTCGCAATTGTTCATTGAAAATCTTTTTTGTAAGAATCAGTGCAGGCCTCCGTCCTTTTTGTTCATGTCCCAGAGAGGGATCAAAGTCAAGGAAAACAACGTCTCCTCGGTCAAAGAACTTTCTCATAAAATTTCTTCTCCAACGGGACGTTTTTTTGTCACCCAGTCACGGTCTTTGTCTAACTCAGCTTGTATTTTTTCTTGCTCTTTCAAGAGGTCAGAAAGGTTATATTTGGAAACCCTTCTTCTAGCAACCTTAGGTTCAATGATCAGACGCCCACTCTCTACTTTTATAACAACTTGTTCTCCAGCTCTCCGTCCCAAAATTTGAAGAAGTGCAGGAGAAAGGGCAAGCATGGTGGATCCGCCAACTTTTCGAAGTGTTAAAGTGGTCATTTTCAATACTCCTTTCTTATTAAATTATATCAAAATATAACTTTTATCGTAGTAAAAAACCCGAGTTTGACTCGGGTTTGTAGGTACGATAATCAGATTACTTGACCTGATCTGCAGGCTCGTCTAATTCCACTTCAGAGCGATGCGGAATAACCGGATTCGGCTGACCTGTGTACCAGAGGTAGAACTGATAAGCAAAACCGGAAAGTGCGTACAAGCAGAATAGGATAAAGACCATCAGAGCCGGATCCGTTGAAAGTACAAACAACAGAATCACCGCTGCGATCAGCACCCAGAAAGGAACGCTCTTACCGTAATGGAAGCTCTTGCCGGAGTAGAACGGTGCGTTGCAGACCATGGTAAGACCGGCATAAACCGTAATAACCATTGCGAGCCACGGCAGCCAGTCGCTGTTAACTGGCATTCTCTGGTCAACCGCAAGCCACACAAAACCTGCGACTAAAGCAGCGGCTGCAGGAGAAGGAAGACCCTGGAAGAAGCCCTTGTCAACAACATCCACGTTGGCATTGAAGCGAGCCAAGCGAAGTGCCGCACCGGCGCAATATACGAAGGCGGCAGCCCAGCCCAAGCGTCCTAAATCATGGAGAGCCCACTGGTAGACCACCATTGCCGGCGCCATACCGAAAGCACACATGTCGGCCAAGGAATCGAACTGAACGCCGAAAGAGCTCTGAGTATGCGTCAGACGAGCCACACGGCCGTCACAGCCGTCCAAAATCATGGACACGAAAATCGCAATAGCGGCTTTTTCAAAGTCGCCTGCCATCGCAATGATGACGGCATAGAAGCCTGAGAACAAACTCGAAAGCGTAAACAAGTTCGGAAGCAGATAGATCCCCTTCTTACGGACGGTATCAATGCGTTCGCGAACGATGGCCTTCGGTGTCACGCGAGGATGCGGACGAAAATTCCGACGGGCATGCAACTGTTTGGCTTTATCTCGCTGTAAAGGCATTTAAGCGTTCTCCTTCTGATTAAGCCTGCTGCTGAGTCTTCTCTTCTGTCGTTTTTGTTTCGGCAGCAAGAGCAGCGTCAGCAGTTGCAGCAACCTCGGTCACTTCTACGGCTTCAACAGCGGGAGCTTCGACCGGAGTTTCCGGTTTTTCTTCTTCCTGAGGATTCAGGAGAGCAAGGACGGTGTCCGCTGCGCGAACCTTCTGACCCACGAAAACGAGAACTTCAGAGTTGAGAGGAACGTAGACGTCGACACGGGAACCGAAACGGATAAAACCGAAGCGTTCGCCGCGAGTAACTTCCTGACCGATATGGAGATGGCAGATAATGCGGCGGGCAATCAAGCCGGCGATCTGAACGCAGGTAATCACAGGGCCTTCATCAGACTTGATGATGATGGCGTTGCGTTCGTTTTCTATGCTGGCCTTATCGAGGTCGGCATTCAAGAATTTGCCGGGTTTGTAATAAATAGCCTCAACAGTACCCCCGATCGGGCTGCGGTTGGAGTGAATGTTGAACACATTCATGAAGGTCGAAATAAGAATTTCTTCCTTGCCGGTGTAGGGATTCTCGACTTTTTGAACTTTGCAGATTCTTCCGTCAGCTCCTGAAAGAACGCTATGCGGAGTCTGACTGATCGCTCTAGGAGGATCACGGAAAAACTGGATGACAAAGACCAAAAGGACAAAGAAAATGAAGGAAATGAATCCTCCGATCAGCCACCATACTAACAGCGTAATAAAGATCGCGGCGCCGATGATTCCCCAACCTTCTTTAGCTAGGATGGGATATGAAGAATTTGATTTCAAACCTTTTCTCCTTAATAGGTTTATTTTTCGGAAAGGAGAAGGCGGACGGCCCTCCCCTTTTAACGGCCTATTTTAGACAAATTTCTTTGGATTAATACGTTTCAAGCCGTGAATGGTCGGTGAATGCAGAAAACTACTCGGCGCCTTCCGTCTTCAAGACAGCTGACACCGACATCGAGAGGTTGGATGTTCCAGCTTCAAAAACAGGTGTCTCCACAGTCTTAAACGCAGCGTTTGCACCCATAGCTCTGGCCGCAAATACTGCCCCCTCCGGTGCGAAATCAAACGAATTGAAATTCAGCTTTTCAATACGAAGGGCATCAGGCGCAACTTTCATTGCTACTGCGATGGATTCAGCCTTCTTATTTAAGGCATCGATCACATCTTTTGAGAGCTGATCCTGTGCTGCAGCTTTCGCTTCCTCACTTAGAGAATATGAAACGTTTTCAAGTGCTAGTTTTGCCTGCTGCCCGACCTGGACCAATGAGGCAACGCCGTTGACGTCTTCTGTCTCAACGATGATGTTTTGACGGGCTCGCCATCCTGTAATCACCGGAGCCTCCCCTTTCTTGGGATTAGTATAAATCGGCTGCGTGTAATATCCTCCGTTGCGGATCTTTGCGATTGATGAAAAATCTTTCACAGACTGCTGGGCCTCTGCCATGGTCTTATTGACTTCACTCTGCGCTGTAGCCAAGTCCTTGGCTTCAGACATTGTTGAGAAAATGATGCGAGCCTTGTCGTTTGGGAAACTCTTCTGAACGGTAACGGGCAGATTCATTTCCATCCCTTTAGGCGCAGGTTTGAGATAAAAATCCTCGGCATTTACGCCCATCGCAGCCGCGGCTAAAATAGTAGCAGTCATAATCTTTCTAAGCATTGTTGATTTCCGAAAGAAATAATTTAGACATCGCCACCCTATCACAGCATTGCCTGCCTTGTGACCCTTCGTGCTCATTAACGGAACTTTCTTTTCCATTAAGATGAAAAGTTTTAGCTCGCAAAAATAGTGTAACCTTGGGTATTTTTCTTCGACTTTCTCGTCAGAGATTGAAAGTTTTTT
This sequence comes from Acinetobacter sp. N54.MGS-139, assembly GCA_000980495.1. Classification (GTDB taxonomy): domain Bacteria; phylum Pseudomonadota; class Gammaproteobacteria; order Burkholderiales; family Burkholderiaceae_F; genus Parasutterella; species Parasutterella gallistercoris. The sequence goes on from LARN01000017.1 coordinate 29,248, forward strand.
GAACTGTCATTCAGAAATATTTTGATGATTTGTATGATTTGAGGGAAATCCCGAGATGTTCGATGAAACGGACAAATACCGTGTTATTTCCCATCAGTTAGGGTCAAGCCTAACTGACAAATACCAATTGCGATTGTGGGGAGCCCACTTAAAATCACAAATAAGGAGAAAAAAAGTGAGCAATCGTTCAGCAGTCTTTGGCGGTGCCGGCTTCATAGGCACCAACCTGGTTTATCAGCTCATTGAAGACGGACAACAAGTCTTCAATTTTGACAATCTTTCCGGTCTCGGAAACTTGCTCAATATTGCCGAGCTCATGCAGCAAAGCCGTCACAGCTTTGCTCGCTGCGATATTTCCAATCCTGAGGAAATTCGTCAGGCGTTGCTCATGGCCGCTGCCGATACGATCTATTTCTGCATAACACCTAAAAACCCGGAAGAAGAATCCAGTTTGGAAAATTTTCGTACATTCTTTGAAACGGTCAAAGAATGGCGAAACGGCATGGCCGACACTAAGCTGCACAAGATTGTCGTAGTTGTCTCCGAGCATTACAAGCTTTTAGGAACTTACGGCAAGATGTACGCCGGCTTGCTTAAATTATTGGACGGTTATGCATCAGACGGCCTTCCGATCAGCAGTTTACTCGTACCGCCCGCATTCGGACCTTTCCAACAGCCTGATAGTCCGATCTCCATGATCATTTATCGCGCGATTGAAGGTGAAACGATACCCGTTGTCAATCCAGAGGAAAAGGTTTCTGACCTCGTCTATGTCAAAGACGTGGTCGACGCCATTGTCCTAGTTGAAAAGAACGGTAAAATCGGGGGACACTATCATTTGACCGGACCCGCCTCCTCCATGTCAAATTTTGAAGCAGCTGACGTGATCTGCGAGAGTCTAAATGAAGCCCTACCGCCGCCGGTCGGTCGTTATCAGGCACTCATCGAAGAGGTTGCAACTTCCCCGGTTGCATCTGATATCTCTAAAGACGAGTCAACGCTTACAGTTCTCGGTTTACAAAACAAGACTTCTCTTGGAGAGGGTCTGAAAGAGACGGTGAGCTGGTATCTCAATAATCCTCGCTGGTACAACCAGTCCAGAACCCGTTTCTTCTATCTGTGGCAGAACCCAGAAACGGTTCTCAAAATTGCTTAACCAGTGACCTGAAGAACCGGTTTCACGCCTTCAACGATTAAGAACAAGCCTCTGCTGGCACCAAACCTCCGAGGCTTCTATCTAACTTCTAATCTTTTTAGTATTTAATCCTATGTAGCAGGGCCGAAAACTCCGGCCCTCTCCATTTCTTGGATGCTTACTTACCGACTTCCCGACCGGCAATCGTGCCGAAAATCAATGCATCGGGAACCGCATTACATCCGACACGGTTCGTCCCGTGGATACCGCCGGTAATTTCGCCTGCTGCGTAAAGACCGCGAATAGGCCTGCCGTTTTTATCGAGTACACGGGTGTCTTCGTCGATCGTCACGCCGCCCATTGTATGGTGTACAGACGGAGTCATGACAGAGGCATAGTACGGACCGCCGGGAAGCTTGTTTCCTTCCTCACAGCTCATACGGCCGAACTCATCACCCTTCTGTGTCTTGCAGAATTCGTTCCACTTCGCGACCGTACGCTTCAGATTATCCGGATTCATGCCAAGTTTTTTCGCCAGCTCGTCCAGCGTATCGGCCTTGAATGCTTTCTTCTGTTTAAGTAGGTCGGAAATCAAGATACCGTATGGCCCTCGTCCTTCTTTATCCTTTAACAATGTTTGTTCCGTACCAATAACATAGAAGACATGGTCAGGCTGGGCAAGGGCAGCCTTTGCAAGCACGTCTCTTCTGCCTTGTTCGTTTACGAAACGGTTGCCTTGCTTATTCACATAGATATTGGTCGACTCCACAATCTTATGGTTAGTTGCACCGGTTGCAGGATCAGTGGTCGGAAGAAGCTGGATATAGCCCATGTCCTTGAGTCCTGCCCCTGCCTTCACGGCCATATTAATACCGTCGCCGGTAATCGCAGGCATATTGGTCGTCTTGACTTGATTGTCCAGCTTTTTATCCCAAATTTCATCGTACTGATTGCGCATCTTCACATTTGCGCTAAAACCGCCAGTTGCCAAAATCACACCTTTAGAGGCATAAAGTGTGTAGTCTTTCCCGTCCGGTCCCGAAGCCTTAACTCCGACCACTGCTCCGTCTTTGGTAATTAAGGAACTTGCCGGCGTGCTCATCATGAAAGAGATCGGGAGTTTTTCTCCTTTGATGAGGTCAAGATACGTATCGATGTAGCCTACACCGGATTTGTAATTGCTTGCGCGGTGAGAACGCGGCCATAAAGCTCCGACAAATTGTGTCGGTTGTTTTTGCCAGACAAGGCCCATTCCGGCTAAAGTTTTTTGAATTGCCGGAGCCTCCTTTGTGAGCTTGTAAACGAGAGCTAAATTTGCCTTGTAATCTCCTGCTTTCCAGCTTTGAAGCGCATGGAGTTCGGGACTATCAAACAAGCTCTTTGAACCTGACTGTTTATAGGCATCCCATTGCTGTTTAACTTGACTGATCAGTTTTTCCTGAAGTTTATTTTTGGGTTTTTCACCCAGAAGATTCTCGATAGATTCTTTCTGACCTTCCGTCATAGAGATAGGTTTCTGGCCTTCAGGATCCGCTGCATTGAAGCAGCCGCCGGAAACAGAGGTATTGCCTCCGGCAAAATGAGCTTTCTCAACGACTATCACATTGAGGCCGCGCTGAGCTGCAGCTACTGCAGCGGAAAGGCCTGCACCGCCGGCACCGACAACAATGACGTCAGTCTTCTCTTCAACTTTTCCTCCGGCCTTTTTCGGCTGAGGAACTGCCTTCGCATAATCTTTGGGATTCAAACCAGCTTGTTTGAGGCAGTCCTGTACCGCTGCTTTGATAGCGAATGTCGTTAACGTTGCTCCGGCAACGTTGTTAACGTTGGTCGACTGATACTTAACAATGTCCTGAGGAACTTTGAGCTTCGGCAGATCGGCGACAGGGTGTGTTTCACTCCAATTGAGAACTTTTACATCCTCGATCTTGTTGTTAAGAATCTTAACTTGTACTGTAACATCACCGTTTCGTCCAAGAGTCGTTGCGGTATATGTACCGTCTTTAGCAAAAACAGCTGTTTGACTGCAGACCGCAAGCGTGACAGCTGAAACAATAAGGCTCAATCTTAGCTTCATAATTTCTCCTTGAATGGTTGTTTCACTTAGTAAGCTTAATGGCTATACTCAAAAGCAAGAAGATTTAACACCGGAATTACTTCTTAAAAAATGAGAATTAAACACTTAATGTGATGAAGCCAAGAGAAAATCTTTTATCGTGGCAAGTTTTTTTGACAACGGCCGTGACAAAAAACATATCCAAGACATCTATCGAACTGGATATGGATCTGAAAACTGTCTCAAGAATAGTAAAAGAGCTTGAATCTGATCTTGGCTTTATTCTTTTTGACCGCTCCTGTCGGCCTTTCAAACTAACGGAAGGCGCTGAAAAAATCTTGCCGTTAGCAAAAGAATTGCTCCGGATCAAAAACAAGATCGAATACAAAGTCCAGGATTTTCTCCTAAAGCCGACTGAGATTCGCTTGTCTTTACCGGTGAATATGACAAGAGACGATCTCTTCGAGTTGATGGATAAATACGCAAGCGCGCACCCAAATCTGAAGATACGGCTCCTCAATGATTGCGACCATAAGCACCTTTTAGATAATGAGACAGATGTTGCCATGCTTCCGTACCTGCCCCAAAACGATGAGGATGAAATGGTCCTCTTTGACGCCGGATTCAGCTACAACATGCTGCTTGCAAGTCCTGAGTACATTCGACGAAACGGAGCTCCCCAATCATTGGATGAACTAAAAGCTCACCCCTTAATTCTTAGAGAAAGCAGGATTTACCCCATTACAAAGACATTAGAGCACGGTGACGAAAGAATTAACCTGGATCCGGAATTTAAACTTCGTTATCTCGGAGATGCTTTCTCTTGTAAAACAGCCGCTCTCATGGGAGAAGGCATTGCGGTTGACCTTTCTCTCGCTTACTGCAAAGAAGAAATTGAGGAAAGCCGCTTAGTACCTCTTCTTCCGGGATGGCACAGATCAAAGTGGACAATGATTGTCGCCATTCGAAAAGAAGATGCAAAAGATAAGGCGGTCTGTGAATTTGCGCAATGGTTTGCGGATAGACAAAAAGAAGCATACCCGTCACGTTGGAAGCCACTGTTTAACAAGTACCGAGTGACTCCCTGAGCCTTCTGCGGAGGCGCCCTTCCGCCCCCTAATTTAAAGACCAAGTGTTCTTAATTTTAGTTTTCCAGCTTCTTCGGAGCTTTATCGACCCAGCGATCGTCCTCGTCTTCTCCCAGGAACAGAGACTGGAAGCTTTGGGCCTTCATTGAAGGTGTGAAATCGAGTCCAGGCTGAACCAGAGCTTCAAATTTCGGATCGCTGATGGCTTTCAGAACAGACCACTTCACCGCCTTATTTAAAGTCTCGGCAACCCGGCGGCAACCGTCCTGCATGTTCTTAAGTCCGTCGGTGGGCGCGTTGTACACCACATCCAGTTTCATTGAGTGCCCGTTGGAGGAGAAAAGTTCCATGTTGATGCGCCAAGCTAAAAATGTCGGTTCTGCCTGAATCTTTACGCTGTCAATTAAGTTATAGATTTTGACCTTAGGATTTTTTTGATTCAGGATTCCGGCCTGATTCAAGTCAGACATCAAGGCATTGCGCCAATAATTAGAAAATGCTCCGTTGATTGTTTTAAATCCTTCCTGGCCGGGAATAGGAATATTGTTTCCGGCACATTCAAGATCCATCGCCTTAACCACGCGTACCTGTTCGACTGCGACATCTTTAACATCCAGCCGCTTCAAAATACGGGCATTCTGAGCCGTGACTTCATAAGGATAAGAAACGTAAGGCTCTGCAGTTTGACACCCTGCCATGACGAGTGCAGAACCTGCTAAGGCTACGGAAAAGAAAAGCTTTGGGATAGTTCTCATAAATCGGACCCTAATGTTTTCTGAAATTTTATTGGTTTCCGAGATTTTCGTCAGGGAACAAAGCAGGATTTTTGACTGCACGTTTTGGAGCCACGATAGGCAAATGCTACTGAACCCAAATACAATGAACCTAGAATAAAGGAGTAAAAAATGTTTTTCCAGTGGTATCGCTACTGCTTCAGTAAATATTTTACGTTTCAGGGGCGCGCTTCTCGTACTGAATATTGGTCTTTCACTATTATCAATCTTCTGATTTTATGGGCATTCTGGTTCATATCTAAGCTTGTTGACATCCCGGAAGATGCAATGTCTGACGGGATACCTGTTTTTCCGAAAGATCCTATTCTCGCTTTGATTTTCGGAAGCCTTTATTTGACTTTTTGCATAGCGATTTTCTTTCCGTCCCTAACGGTTACGGTTCGGCGTCTGCACGACAGAAACCACAGCGGATTTTGGGTCATTGCCCAGCTAATTCCGCTTCTTAATCTTGTAGTTTTGCTGATGCTGCTCTTGCCATCTTCTCCGTACCCGAATTATTATGGGCTTCGCGCGCCGAGATTCCCGGGAGAAAAGGTCCCCGAGCTCGGAGCAGATATTTACGGTCCGTACGGAACTGTCGCCTACAGACCACAATCCAATGGAGACGAAACAGTGACACAGCTAAATCAGAATACGCCGGCAAAAGGTTCCGTCATGGACGAAATCATGCACGAAAATCTTGCTAACGCCGATGCTCAGGCCGGCATCGAAGACAGACCGGCCGCGGCCTCACCGTCCAAGAGCGAAACTCATCGTCCGATGAGAGGAGAAGAATCGTCATTGGTTGCCCGGTTGAACAAACTCTCCGGAAAATAATCAATCAGTCTATTTGAGGCCGTCCAAGTGACGGCCTCTTTTATTCATCGGGATAAATCTGTTCGTCGTTTTTGACACGGTTCGATCCAAAGACAACCTTTACAGCATCTCTAAGATTGTCTACTCCGATGATTTCAACATCAGGAATGTCACTTGCTTTATTCTTAAGAGGAACAATGATTCTTTTGAAGCCAAGCTTAGAAGCTTCCTTGATACGTTCCTGCCCCCTAGAAACCGGTCGAATTTCACCGCCTAAGCCGACCTCCCCAAAAATCGCCGTCTTACTGCTGACTGCCTGATTCGTCATCGAAGAAACAATCGCGATAAGCACAGCTAAGTCACTCGCCGTTTCATTGATCTTAATGCCGCCGACAGCATTCAGAAAAACATCTTGGTCATAGGTAGAAAGGGTCACATGACGATGCAAAATTGCAAGAAGCATCGTGAGACGCTGGGCATCGGTACCGACAGTAAGGCGTTTGGGATTCGGGAGCATGGATTTGTCAACCAAAGCTTGAATCTCGATAAGGATCGGACGCGTACCCTCTAAATTAATAAAGGTCACGCTCCCGGCCACACCTTCTCGTCTTTCTGCCAGAAAAAGAGCCGAAGGATTTCTGACACCGCGCAACCCCTTGTCTGTCATCCCGAAAACACCGATTTCGTTGACAGAACCGAAACGATTTTTACACGCGCGAAGAATACGGTAATTCGACTCCGGATCCCCTTCAAAATAAAGAACAGTGTCAACCATGTGTTCCAAGACGCGAGGGCCGGCCATAGCGCCCTCTTTTGTGACGTGTCCGACGAAGATAACGCCGATGCCCTTTCGTTTGGCAATTCTCGTCAGCCGCGCTGCACATTCTTTAACCTGAGAAACAGACCCCGGCGCCGCACTTAAATCTTCGGAGAAAAGTGTTTGAATCGAGTCAATCACAACCCACTGGGGGCTAGTTTCTTCAATGATCGCTTCAATTTTTTCAAGCTGAATTTCGCTGATAAATTTGAGACCTTTAGTATTAACGCCGAGACGCTGAGCGCGAAGCGCAACCTGAGTCGGACTTTCTTCGCCGCTCGCATAAAGGCAAACCTGACCCAAAGCAACCATTTTGCACATTGCTTGGAGCAACAAGGTCGATTTTCCGATCCCGGGGTCACCGCCGATTAGCACGACGGAGCCTGGAACAAAGCCTCCACCCAGCGCCCTTTCGAGTTCGCTGAAGCCGATTAAGATTCTCGGGCTTTCCTTTGCTTCAATTTCTGATAAGTCGAGAATATCGCTGGTCCCGGCGAGGGCTGTCCTGCCTCTTGCCGAGGAAGCTGCAGTGGCCTGTTCTGCCCGCGCATAACGATTAGAAGACTCCGCTTCGATTCGGAATTCTTTCATCGTGTTGTAGGCTTTACAGGAAGGACACTGTCCGAACCATTTCGGAGCATCGTATCCGCACTCTGAACACACCCATGCGGTTTTCGTTTTGGATTTACTTGCCATATCTATTCTCGAACAATTCGGCTCTATTCTAAAGACTCTAATCTAACCAACAGTGCGACGGTTTACGCCGCAACATCAATTCTTGTCGGTGAAATAATCGCTCAATCAAAAATACATCGTGAAAAAATGATCCTTTACGGTCACGCCTAGGTGAGGACCAGATCTTTCATTCGTCAAAAATAAGGTTCGGAGTAAAATTCAGGTTCAAGATATTTCGAGTAAGCAATAAATGGCAAACCCCTCTATCTCTTTTACCGACAGGTACAGTTCGACGCTCCAGCCGCTGCTCCTGTTGGCTACGGACTACTTGGCTATTATTATTGCCGAGTGGTGTGCCGTCGGAGGCAGGGACATTGTTTTAGAGTTACTCGGAAGAAAGAACGATTGGTTCGAGCTGAACAATTTTTATTTCTACTTGTTTGTACCTCTCATTTTCATGGTTTTCCTCCATTGGGGCAGAACCTATATTCGTTTGCTTTCTATCGGAGAGATGATTCGGAGAACCTTCTACTCGGTAATCTATGCCATTGTCGTCTCTATTGTCGTTTTATTTATCGCGGGGAAAGCTCCTGTCGTTTCGCGCCTTTTTATTGCATTCTTAGGCTGTTTTGTTTTCGTTTTTGTTTGCGGCTCTCGCCTTCTTGTTCGTTACCTCTGTAACCGTGCCAATATCCTTTTAGAACCGACGATCATCATCGGATCCGACGACACTGCAAAACGCGTCTTGAACTATTCCGCGACAAATTCCTTTTTTGGAATCAAAGTCGTAGGAATTATCGATGATAAAACTTCTGGGACCGCCCTCGAAGGAAAATACCCCCGGCTCGGCTCTACGGACAAGGCCGCAAGAATTATCCTTCGGACAGGAGTACAAAACATCCTGATCCTGGCCCCGAGAATGGACAAACGGCGGCTTTACACGCTTATTGATGAAATTTTTCCTCTGGTTAAGAATATTTCCTTCGTACCGGAAACGGAGGAGCTGCCCGTATCCAATATGGAAATGCACAGACTGTATTCTGAAAATCTTGTCGTCATTTCCGTTAAAAATAATCTCTCACGGTGGTACAACCAATTCCTTAAGAGAGCATTCGATCTATCGGTCGCAACCGTCGGGACGATTGCGATTTCACCGATTCTTTTAGGGATCGCCATTGCCATCAAAGCCTCAAGTCCGGGACCGGCCTTTTACGCTCATCGGCGTATCGGTAAAGACGGTATTCATTTCAACTGTTATAAATTCCGCTCAATGGTGGTCGACTCCGACAGGCGCTTACAAGAATATTTGCGGGCTAACCCTGAAGCGGCAAAAGAGTGGGAAGAGACTCATAAACTCAAGCATGATCCTAGAGTGACTAAGATCGGAGCATTCCTTCGTAAAACTTCGCTTGATGAATTGCCTCAGCTTTTTAATGTCATTCGCGGTCAAATGAGTCTTGTCGGCCCAAGGCCTATCGTGGATGAGGAAGTCATTAAATATGACGTCTTCTTTTCCGATTACACAATGGTTAGACCCGGGATGACAGGCTTATGGCAGACAAGCGGTCGAAGCGATACTTCTTACTCTCGACGAGTTCGTTTGGATGCTTGGTACGTCAGAAACTGGAACATCTGGCTTGATATCAGTTTACTGGTCAAAACAGTAAGAGTAGTCCTGTCTTCTCGATCCGGCGCTTACTAACTAATTGAACCCTTTTACTCCGCGATAAACAACGATGAAAATTTGGATTACAGGAGCTTCAGGCATGCTTGGCACTGAACTCGCGTCGAAACTGTCTTCTCATGATCTGCTTCTGACCGACCGAAGTGATCTCGACATCTCTAACGAAAACGCAGTCCTAAATTTTTGCAAACAAAATAAGCCGGATACCGTAATAAACAGCGCGGCTTTTACAAACGTGGATGCCTGCGAAACAGAAAAAGATCTCGCCTGGATGGTCAACGCATGGGGATGTAGAAATTTAGCACTCGCTTGCAGCACGGTCGGATCTCGTTTAATAAGTATCTCGACAGATTATGTTTTTGAAGGTGACTCTTCTCGACCCTATCATGAATTTGACGTCGCAAATGGAGGTAAAACTGTTTACGGACAGACTAAATTTGCCGGAGAACAATTCATTAGGCAGCTTTGCCCTAATCATTTGATCGTCAGAATCGCATGGCTTTACGGCAGCAATGGCAAAAATTTCGTAGATACAATGCTTTCTCTTGCCGAGAAAAATTTAAGCGAGATAAAAGTTGTCAACGATCAAATAGGCAATCCGACAAGCACGTCTGCAGTGACATACCTCATAAAAGACTTATTACGAACTGATTACAAAGGTGTTGTTCACGGTACCTGTGAAGGCTCCGCGACATGGTATGACTTTGCAAAAACCATTTTTGAATTGTCTGGATTACACCAGAAAGTGGTTCCGTGTACATCGAAAGAATTTGTGCGCCCTGCTCCCCGGCCGAGCAATTCTCGGCTGGAGAAAAGGGTCATTCAAATGTTGGGGCTAGCGCCCATGCCTGAATGGAAAGAAGAACTGGCCAAGTACCTCAAAACATCTATTTGAGATATCTGGAATTCTCCTTCAAAACCTCTGGAATGTATGCAGGGATAGTTTTATCCTTTGACGGACGATAAGTTTTGTCCAAAAACTCCAATGCACCTGCGGCGTTGATTAGAACAATCCTATTGGGCTCAACAAAAGCGTCTCTGCTCCATCCTTTGGAGTACACCCAATTCCGGCGCCCCGCTTCCTTCCAGATAGACATTCCGACTGAATAATCTTCCGTGGGGTTTTCACATCCCAGAACCTCAGGTAGCAAGGTCGGTACAAGATCGAGATGTGAAGTCATGTATTCAATGTTGGCAGGTTTCTTACCGGGCCAATGAATCACCAGAGGGACCTTAATTTGAGCATCCGTAAAGTTTCCTCCGTGGCCCCAAAAATTCAGCTTATTGTCATTAAATTCATCACCGTGGTCAGAACTGATAACCACTATCGTTTCATCAAGAAGATGCTTTTCCTCTAAATAATCCAAAACTTTTTGGATGAGGTTGTCGGCGTAACGGACGGAATTTTTGTATCTTGCCAGGTAAGGAGCGGGATCAAAGGAATTATTCAGTTCCATGTGATTAATCGATCCCCAATATGGCTTAAATACCTCGTACTTCGATTCCTTTGGAAAACTATATGCATGCACAGAGTCGAAGAAAATGAAACTAAAGAAGCGGGAGCCGGGTTTGAGAGAAGACTGCCACTTTTCAAAATCTTCTACGGCAAATGCATCGGAATCGACAGCGCCTTTTCCTCTTGGATAGATTGGAAGATTAGAAATCCCTGCAAATATGGACTTATGAAACTCTGGCATATTCAACGGTGCGCCGGCAAAAATCCCTATTTCATAGCCTCTCTTCTGGAGCGCTATTAGCAAAATCCCGGGAGTTCCGCTTGACAGGGAGCCTGTCCAATAATTTCCGGGGAGCCCTGTAAACAATGAAAAAATACCGTGCCTTGTATTATTCCCGTTCGAATAGTGGTTATTAAACCTTGAATTTTTTAAGGCAAATTTCCAGGTATTAGGCATAACTTCTTCTGTCAGCATGTCGTACCGAAGAGTGTCTACAAACAGAAAAAGAATGTTGTAATCTTTTGAGGGCTTACACACCAAAGGATTGAGCGGATAGTTTAATTTTCCGTGTTCGTCTAAAGAGACCTTTCTTGCGTCGATGGCTTTTTTGTCGATTAATCCGAGCTTTTGAAGCTGCGTGTTCATCCTAAGAGGGCGAGCGAGCGGAATCTTGTCAAAAACGGAAACAAGTCGAGTGTTGAAATTAGCAAATCCCCAGGAGTAACAGAGGTTGGAACAACAAAAGCCGGCTAAAACTAGAACCAAAGCCGTGAGCGATAGCTTTTTGAAGGTCGCCAACTTGAAAGATATAAAGGTAAATATCCAAGACAGCAATCCTAAACCTAATATCCAAGCTGCTATTTCAAATATCATCGGAAGAGAAAACGAAACGATTCTTCCGCCTCCGAGGAATGTCATTTGAATCATTGCAAAATTCAAATGTGTGCGGTACAAAGGATAAATAAAAGCGTCGGCAGCCAGGTAGATCAGAAATATCCAATCTAGAAAAATCGTAATTCCAAAGAGAAGTTTTTTATTCTTTCTGAGCAAAGGATAAGCAAGGAATATTGAACCTAAAACTAGCGCAATAAGGGTAAATAAACCGAAGGTATAGCTAGAAAAAATAAGGAGTTGGCCTTTGTCCCAACCAGCAAGAACGCCGGCAGAAAAAATGCTGCGAAGGCCCAAGCAAAGCGATCCGAGGCCTAACAAAAGAGCGTTAATAGTAACAAAAGCGAAATTAAACAAGTTGACACCCGTAAAAAACAAAATCTTCAGGCATTATTCCTGAGAGGAAACAGTCAGGGTAAGAACATAGTTCTTTTCCGTTGTGGGCTGAGCGAGAAAAATAACCCATGTTTTGGGAGTGTCTCAAATTTTGTGTCTGCCCTAAATTCATAACTTAGGTTGCTCTTCGGAGGGGCGGTTCGCTTGTGGAACGTAGTGGAACAAGCGAACCGC
>LARN01000116.1 GCA_000980495.1 Acinetobacter sp. N54.MGS-139
AGAGTACGGCGGTCTTAAAGCCGTTCATGAGGTTGAGGCGGGAATTGAAGTGGGAACCCAGATTCTTAAAGAATACCTCAACAAAACAGGCTCTTTGAAGGGTGCTCTGAAGTACTACGTCGGAGCTGCTAAACACTCGCACGACGGCGGCTACAGCCGAAAGGTGCTTTCTATGAGAAGCCACCTTCGTCTGGCAGCCAGCGGACAAGTGGAAGCTGCGAAGATTCAGGCTCGTGCACCGAGCAAGTTTCCTGAAAACTACAGGGACGGCCCTGTTTTCGCGACCTACGGTGCCAACTTAGCCCGTGCGATGACCGAAGGCTATAAGCCGACGGATACAGGTGCTTCCGCCGAAAGCGGTTCAGCCTAATCTAACGTCAGCTTAACGAAAGTCGCCCCACAAAGTTTGAGCGAAGGAAGCGGCAGCAATGGCTGCCGTTTCTGTTCTCAGAATACGGTTTCCGAGTTTACGGCTGTAAAAGCCGCAGTCGATCAGGGCATCAATTTCCTTAGGTGACAAACCGCCTTCGGGTCCGACGGCAAAGGTCACGACATTCGGAACCTCTGAAGAATCATAAGTTTTACCGATCGGGCTCAATACGAATTTGAGTCCCTCAGCGCTTGATACAGCATCTTTTAAATTCGTGCAGAAACGAATGTTGGGAAGGTAATTTTCTCCGCACTGCTGACAAGCAGAGACAGCAATCTTGTTCCACCGTTCAACTCGCTTTAGCGCTTTTTCTCCCGTGAGGCGCACTTCGCCGCGTTCCGCAGGGAAAACAGCAATCTCGGCATAGCCGAGTTCGCAGGCTTTTTCAATAATCCAATCCATTTTTTCGTTGGCAACCAGCGCCTGCAGGAGAACAAGTTTGAGACCTCGAGGCTGCATGATGACCTCCTGAGGGATCACTTCCGCGAAATCCGTCGCAAAACGAATCGTTCCTTTAACAGCACAGCCTTTTCCGTTAAATACTTCCACGGCATCTCCCTGTCTCATGCGAAGGACCCGCATCGCATGATGGACCGCCTCAGGAGGCAGAACAAGCGGGGCATTGACGTCAGCAGAATCGAAAAAATAGTAAAAGCGGGGCATGATTTGTTAAAAGTGCTTTCAGAAATACCAAAATGATATAGCAATTGTCGGATTATTAAGGAAAATAAGGAGGGTATTTCGACTAAACGGCTGATTTCGATACGGCCCCAGAGTTGGTAGAATTACAGGTATTCTTAAGCCCGAGTTTCGGGATTTTTCTTATTTACACCTTATTGACTATGTCCTCTTCCGTCTCCAGTAAGACAATGGCCAACGCGATTCGCGCTTTGGCTATGGATGCAGTCCAAAAAGCAAACTCCGGTCACCCCGGAATGCCGATGGGTATGGCAGATATCGCTGTTGCCCTTTGGACTAAACACCTTCGTCACAATCCTTCTGATCCTAAATGGCTCGGCCGCGACCGTTTTCTTCTTTCTAACGGCCACGGTTCCATGCTCCAGTATGCATTGCTGCATCTTGCCGGCTACGACCTCACCATCGATGATCTGAAGAATTTCCGCCAACTTCACAGCAAAACGCCGGGACACCCCGAAATCGGAGTGACTCCCGGCGTTGAAACATCCACCGGTCCGCTTGGACAAGGGATTGCCAACGCTGTCGGGATGGCTTTGGCTGAGAAAATGCTGGCGGCCGAATTCAACGAAGAGGGCTATGACATCATC
>LARN01000020.1 GCA_000980495.1 Acinetobacter sp. N54.MGS-139
AGCTCGGAGAAAACAACGATGAAGTGCTCGATCGACGAACTCGCCAAAACTTACAAGATTACAAACGCCGTTGTTGTTGCAGACAACGGACTCAACACGAATGCGAACCTGATCCGCTTGGTCAAAGAAAATCAGGGCTTCCTGCTGGCGCACAGCTTGTCCAAAGCCAAGCAAGGTTCTGTAGATGAATGGCTTAAAGACACAGGCTGGCAATGGGATAAGGAAAAAGAACGAAAGATAAAAATCATTCCTTCAAGTCTTATCGATGAAGACGGAGTCGTTCAAACCAATTACCGAATGGTCATTGGCTGGAGCGAGAAACGGTATCGGGAAGACATGTTCAAAATTGAAATGCATGAGCAAGGTGCCAGAGAAGCTATTGCTCATCATGCCAAGCTCCCGCTGGCCACATTCGGTTGGAAAAAATACATTGAGACCGGGAAAAATAAAGCCCAGAAAATCAACGAGAAGAAGCTCGCTAAAGATAAGAAGCTTGCCGGTTATTACGCCTATTTGTTTAAAGACTCTCGAGAGTTCGACAAGGAATGGGTAAAACTTCCGGCAGAAGAAAAGAAAGAACTGTCGGGCTGGGAGATTATCGAACAATACAAAAAGCAGGCGCAGATTGAAGAATGCTTCCGGATTATGAAGACAAACTTCAATTTAAGGCCGATGTATGTCTACACAGATGAACACATTGAAGCACAGGTCTTGATCTGCGTTTTGGCTCTCATCCTGCTTCGAATATTAAGCAAGAAGCTCAAGCTTGCAGGCAGCCCAATGACGACAGAACAAATACTTGCGGCACTCAACACCGCCAAGCTGTCGGTTCAGCTGGACAAAGAACAGCCGGCCCTTTATAGGCCGTTAAGACAAATCCTGCGTCGGCCTAAAGATGATGATCCACATGCACCGATACACCTGTACGAAGAGACAGACCTAAGCCGGATCATGAACTGCGTAGATTTAACTCCTCTGCCGCCCGTAGCAGACAAGAACGAGCTTGCACACTGTCTGAAGACACGCTTCGATACGGACAAGGAAGCTCTGGGCGCCGTTTATCAGATTTAGCGAAAGACGAAATAAAAATCCGGAGGGGAGTTTTACAGTTAAAAAACTTAATTAAAGCCGAAAGCACTCTGGGGACCCAGTGATTTTGGTGTCAAAGACAGGCGATTTCTATGGGCGCCGTTTTCATGGGTGCGATGACCTACATCGGCAATGCCCCGAACTTCATGGTGGTCAGTATCGTTCAAAACCGCGGCGTCAAGATGCCTTCCTTCTTCGGCTTCATGGCCTGGTCGTACGGTATTTTGGTTCCGATCTTCCTCGTTCTTACATGGCTCTTCTTAATGTAAGCCACTTAGGATAGATATCATTCCAACCGCTCCTTTCATTCGTGATCGGAGCGGTTTGTTTTTGCCGAAACAAAACGTTCGGAAAAGAAGAGGCTGACCGCACAACTTAGGATGCAAAGCGTCAGATCGTGCGTTTGGAAAGATACAATGATCGTATTTACGAACAGTAGAAACGAACCACACGCAATATATGTCTCACACTCATTACTATCAGGAAGACACCGATGAGGGGCTGAAGATCGCTGCGCTATTAAATCAGCTGATTGAATCCCCCGGAGCTCTGTCTAAAAAGGAATGGGAGTACCTGAATACGCTGCCCATCGGCACGCTGATGCGCGAAGCCGGCATCAGTCGTAAAGAAGCGGTTCATGTTTTTAATCAAATCGACCGGATTGAGGCAGATGTGAGCAAGATCGGGCGGTTTGAACATCTGACCGATGCTTTCATGATGTGGCTCGTAGGCGGAAGCTTCGTACTGGCCGGTGTGCTTTTGGCCTTAATTTCTATTCCTGAAAGTGTGTGGGGAAGAATCACGATTCCGATAAGTATCGGTATTGGCCTTATCTTTATTTTTGTTCCGTTCATAGCCAGGAAGCGCGCTCTGACTTATGACAAAGACTGCTTCAGACACACCATTGTCGAAATCTTAGGCCAAGGATTGATGAAGCGCTCGGTTTTAACCACAGACGCGCTGATTCGAGAAATTCAGCCGCACGAACCAAAGAAAGCTTTGTTGGAGGTAGTTGAGAAATTTGCCCAGACGCAGAATCGAAAGATCTCAAAATACGAAGAGATTTGTCTGATTAAGCAGCTTTTGGACGGCTACAACCTTAAAATTTCTGACCTGCCATTTGAAGTAATTGAGGAAATTGACGGCGTTTGTCCGGCAAGAAATCCGGCATGAAAAAAGTAATTGAATCGACGAATTTAGAAGAGCAGCTGACGCGCCATCACGAAGGCGACAGCGACTACACCCATCAGGGCACGGGTTCATCCAAAAAAGTACTGATCGCCGCAGTGTGTCTCACCCTGGGTTATGCAGTGATTGAGGTTATCGGCGGTTTCTTGTCGAATTCACTGGCTTTGTTGTCTGATGCGGGGCACATGGTCACCGACTCTGCCTCTCTCTTCTTTGCGCTGCTGGCTAACGTCCTGGCCGGCCGTCCCGCAAGCGGCAAGTATTCTTTTGGGTTTGCAAAACTTGAAGTATTGGCGGCGCTTTTGAATGCGCTGGCTATGTTTGTGGTGGTGCTCTGGATTGTGGTTGAAGCGGTGGAACGCTTCAGCAGTCCTGTGCCTGTCAACGGCTCGAGTGTATTTTTAGTGGCTACGCTGGGTCTGCTGATCAATATTGCCGTTGCCTGGACTCTTTCCAGAGATCAAAAAAGCATCAATACTCGCGCTGCGCTTCTGCATGTGATGGGCGACTTGCTGGGTTCCGTCGCTGCGATCACCGCCGGTATTGTGATTTACTTCGGCGGTCCTGTGATTGTCGACCCGATCCTGTCTATTTTTGTGAGTGCTTTAATCCTGCATTCTTCCTGGGGCGTCGTCAAAACTTCAGTACATCTTCTTTTGGATGGCGTTCCGGAAAATATTCCTTACCAGGAAGTCGGTTCGACCCTGGAAGCAATTCCTGGCGTTTACGCCGTGCATGATCTCCATATTTGGGACATGACGGCAAACGAAGCTGCCCTGTCTTCTCACATCGTTTTGGAACGCATGGACGAGTGGCCTCAGGTTTTAGAGAAAGCTCGTGAGATTCTGGAGAAAAAATATGGAATTTCTCACATCACGCTTCAGCCTGAACCTGTTGAGGAAATGAAAAAGCGTTTCATGTGCATTGGTGAATAACTTTCAGCGGTGAGGCGGACTTGTATCAAACCGTCAGGAGGGGCCTTGGAGAAGTTACAAATAGGCTCCCGACCGCTATAATTGATTGAATTTTGTAAAGCCACGCCTGCTCATTTGAAGCGCGTCTCTTTTTTTTTTCTGTTGAGAATAAGATGACGAAATATGTATTTGTTACCGGCGGTGTAGTTTCTTCCCTGGGGAAAGGTATTGCAGCAGCTTCCCTGGCCGCCATCCTTGAGTCTCGCGGGCTCAAGGTCACAATCATCAAGATGGACCCCTACATCAACGTCGACCCGGGTACGATGAGCCCGTTCCAGCACGGCGAAGTCTTCGTGACCGAGGACGGTGCTGAAACCGACTTGGACTTAGGTCACTATGAGCGCTTCATCACGCCGAAGATGCACAAGGCGAATAACTTTACGACCGGCCAGATCTATCGTAATGTTCTGCGCAAAGAACGCCGCGGTGAATATTTAGGTAAGACCGTTCAGGTCATTCCGCACATCACCAATGAAATTCAGGATTTCATCGCCCGCGGTGCTCATGCTGCCGGCGATCCCGATATCGCATTGGTTGAAATCGGCGGCACGGTCGGTGATATTGAATCGCTGCCGTTCCTTGAAGCCGTTCGTCAGCTGTCTTTGAGAGCAGGCCGCAACAACACCTGCTTTATCCATCTGACACTTGTTCCTTACATCGCCAGCGCCGGCGAATTAAAGACAAAGCCGACACAGCATTCCGTAGGCGAACTTCGTAAGATCGGTATCAGCCCCAACGTTTTGCTTTGCCGAGCCGACCGTAAGATTCCGGACGACGAAAGAGCCAAGATTTCTCTGTTTGCCAATGTTCCGATGGATGCCGTCATCTCCGTTTGGGACGTTGACACAATTTACAAAGTTCCGATGATGCTGCATGAGCAGGGCTTGGATGAAATCGTCTGCCGCTGCTTAGACCTGAATCCGAAACCCGCCGATCTTTCCGCTTGGGAAAAGGTCGTCGATCGTCTTGAACATCCGAAGGACACCGTCAAACTTGCCATGATCGGCAAGTATGACCTGAAGGATTCTTATAAGTCTTTGAATGAAGCTCTCATTCACGCCGGTATCCATACCGGTCATCATGTGGATGTAACCTTCATCGAAGCTGAAATCCTTGAAAAAGAAGGCACCGACTGCCTCAAAGGCATGGATGCTATTTTGGTTCCCGGCGGTTTCGGCAAACGCGGTACCGAAGGCAAGATCAAAGCCATCGAATACGCCCGTAAGAACGACATTCCCTACCTCGGCATTTGCCTCGGCATGCAGCTTGCCGTGATTGAATTTGCACGCCACGTCTGCGGTCTCGGCGGCGCTAACTCTACTGAACTGGATCCGGAAACACCGCATCCGGTTGTCGCCCTGATCACCGAGTGGAAGGACCACACCGGCGTTATCGAAAAACGCGACGAAGACAGCGATCTCGGCGGCACAATGCGTTTAGGCAAACAGGTTGTTCCTATCAAACCCGGAACACTGGCTGCCGAAGTTTACGGCAAGGAAGTCGGCGAACGTCATCGTCACCGTTATGAAGTGAACAACTCCTACTGCGATCAGTTTGAGAAGGCCGGCATGGTGATTTCTGCCAGAACGCTGGGTGAAAACCTTCCTGAAATCATGGAGCTGCCCGATCATTCCTTCTTCATCGGCGTTCAGTTCCATCCGGAATTTACTTCCTCTCCGCGTTTCGGCCATCCGCTTTTCAATAAATTTATTGAAGCGGCTGCCAAGTATCACAAAGAACACGAAAAGGCTGAGTAATCGACATGCAGTTATGCGGTTTTGAAGTCGGTCTGAACCGACCCTTTATTCTTCTTGCCGGTCCGTGCGTCATCGAGAGCGAGCAGCTCACACTTGATATCGCTGGCAAGATGAAAGAGATCACCGATAAACTCGGGATCCCTTATGTGTTTAAAGCAAGCTACGACAAGGCAAATCGTTCCTCGGATACGAGTTTTCGCGGCTTGGGAATGGCTAACGGCCTGCGTATTTTGGAAGAAGTTCGTCGTCAGATCGGCGTTCCGGTCGTCACCGACGTTCATACGGCCGATGAGGTTCCGGAAGTCGCCTCTGTCGTTGATCTTCTTCAGACGCCGGCTTTCCTTTGCCGTCAGACAGACTTCATTGCCGCCTGTGCCAAGAGCGGTAAGCCCGTCAATATCAAGAAGGGCCAGTTCTTGGCTCCTCAGGATATGAAGCAGGTCGTGCTCAAAGCTCGACACGCAGCTGCCGCGGCCGGTCTTTCCGAAGACCGTTTTATGGTTTGCGAGCGCGGTGCCTGTTTCGGATACAACAACCTTGTGTCCGATATGCGCAGTCTTGTGATCATGCGCGACTGCGACGCTCCGGTGATTTTCGATGCGACGCATTCCGTTCAGCTCCCCGGCGGTCAGGGCACAAGCTCCGGCGGCCGCAGAGAATTTGTTCCTCCTCTGGCCCGCGCGGCTGTTGCGGTCGGTGTTTCCGGTCTCTTTATGGAAACGCACCCGAATCCCTGCTGCGCCAAGAGCGACGGACCGAACATGGTGCCGCTCGATAAGATGGAAGCGCTGCTGACTAATTTGCAGGGCATTGACCGACTTGTAAAGTCCGGTGAATTTTTAGAAAACCAGTTGCATTAACTTTTTAAGAGATAAACATGAGCGAAATTGTTGAAGTCTTTGGTCGTGAAGTATTGGATTCCCGCGGCAATCCGACCGTTGAAGCCGAGGTCATTCTTGCTTCCGGCGTGATCGGACGCGCAGCAGTCCCGAGCGGTGCTTCCACAGGCAGCCGCGAAGCCATTGAGCTTCGTGACGGCGATGCTTCCCGCTATAACGGCAAAGGTGTTCTTCAGGCCGTTGCCAACGTCAACGACGAAATCCGCGATGAAGTTGTCGGTTACGACGCCAGCCAGCAGACGGAAATTGACCGCGCCATGATCGAGCTCGACGGCACCCCGAATAAGTCCCGCCTCGGCGCCAACGCCATTTTGGCTGTTTCCTTGGCGGTAGCACGCGCAGCTGCTGAAGAATGCGCTCTTCCGCTGTATCGTTATTTCGGCGGCATCAACGGCTTTACGCTGCCCGTTCCGATGATGAACGTTGTGAACGGCGGCGCTCATGCCAACAACAACCTCGACATCCAGGAATTCATGATTATCCCGGCCGGTCTGCCGACTTTCAGCGAAGCGCTTCGCTGCGGCGCCGAGATCTTTCATGCTCTGAAAAAGATTATGAATGCTCACGGCATGTCTACTGCTGTCGGTGACGAAGGAGGTTTCGCTCCGAATATTGACAGCCATGAAGCTGCTATCGAATTCATTATCGACGCCATCAAGGCGGCCGGCTACACACCGGGAGAGCAGGTTTTTATCGGTCTGGACTGCGCTGCCAGCGAATTCTATGAAGACGGCGTTTACAACCAGAAGGGTCAGGGCCTGAAACTTACCGCTGACGAATGGATCGCCAAGATGACCGAATGGGTTGACCGTTATCCGATCATCTCCATCGAAGACGGTATGGCCGAAGGTGACTGGGAAGGCTGGGCCAAACTTACCGAAGCCTTGGGTGACCGCGTGCAGCTTGTCGGCGACGACCTCTACGTGACCAACACATCCATCCTTAAGGAAGGCATTGAAAAGGGCATCGCTAACTCCATCCTGATCAAGATCAACCAGATCGGCACGCTGACAGAAACTTTCGAAGCTATTGAAATGGCCAAGAAAGCTCGCTATACAGCCGTGATTTCTCACCGTTCCGGCGAAACCGAAGATTCGACTATTGCCGATATCGCCGTCGGTACGAACGCCGGTCAGATCAAGACCGGTTCTTTGAGCCGCAGCGATCGTATGGCTAAATACAACCAGCTTCTTCGTATTGAAGAAGAACTCGGCGACATCGCGGTTTACCCGGGCCTGGATGCTTTCTACAACATCCGCAAGTAATTTATGGCGCGTCTGACGAAAAAGGTAAAGCTCGGAGTACCTCGATTTCTAGTCCTGGTACTCGTCGCTGCCGTTTGCGGCATTCAATATCCTTTGTGGGTCGGAAAGGGCAGCAATGCCACGCTTCTGGATTTACAAGATCAGCTGAAGACTCAGAAAGAGAAGAATGCCGCGCTGGAGCTCGAAATCTCCAGACTTGAAGGGGAGGCAGACAGCCTTCGCCAAGGAAGTGAAGCCTTAGAGAGCAGGGCCCGTGAAAAACTGAACATGATTCGCGAGAACGAATACCTAATTCGAATTGCGCCGTAATTGATTACTCAAGAATCAAGAAAATGCCGGAACTAAAAACTCCGGCTTTTTTGTGTCCGTGTCAGGCAGAAAAGACGCTTCACTTACGCGATTGAGAGTAGTCTCGATTTCAAAATTAGGAATTGAGACTTACAACAATGACGAAGTCGGATCTTTTTGTTAGGAGTGAACATGAGTAAGCCGATGACGGTGGCACGCTATGCAAAGGAGCATCGGGGTTGGTTTTACGGATGTCTGCTCCTGTTTGCACTCGTCGCTTTCTTCTGTCTGAAAGCGATTTACGATATGACGGTGTATGGCGCAAAGGCACCGCTATACGCCTTCACCGCCGGTATGGTCGGTTTCGGAGCGACGGCTCTGGGATCGCTGCCGGGCTTTTATTTTCATAAACTTTCCGATAAAGCGGAAGACTGGATGCTCGGGAGTTCGGCCGGCATGATGCTTGCTGCGGCCATCTTCTCCCTTTTACTTCCCAGTATAGATGCCAGTGAAAAGCTTTTTGCTTCTGAGTTGGCAGCAACTCTTTGGGTTCTCTTCGGTGTTTTTCTGGGAGTTGTTTTTCTCCTCATCATTAATGCGTTGACTCCGCATGAGCATGCGGATCAGACCTATGAAGGTCCCGAGATCGAAGTTAGGAGCGGCATCTGGCTTTTTGTTCTTGCCATCATCATTCATAACATTCCCGAAGGCTTAGCGATGGGTATTTCCTTTTCCGCAGAAGATATGCAGATCGGTGTGCCTCTGACGATCGCTATTGCGCTGCAAGATTTTCCGGAAGGGCTGGCCGTGGTGCTTGCACTTTGCACGACCAATATTTCTCGAGGGAAAGCCGTCGTGATCGGAGTATTTTCCGGTTTGATGGAGCCGGTCGGCGCTTTATTCGGCGTGAGTTTAGCGGGCGGCCTGGGATATGTCTATCCGCTGGGTTTGGCCTTGTCGGCAGGAGCCATGATGTTTGTGGTTTTCCATGAAGTGATTCCGGAAACGCATCGACGAGGCCACCACAGCACCGCAACAATCGGATTGATGTGCGGTTTCGGGCTGATGATGATTCTGGAGAAAATTTTCAGTTAGAAAAATCTTTTCCACGACTCCTGTCGGTTTGTAGTTCACTCTAAAATATCGCAATAGTCTTCAGCGACATGGAAAAAAGAATGACAAGACCGATTAGAGCCCTCATTGACACATACGCACTTGAAAAGAATTTGTCCTTGCTTCGTGCAAAAAGCGGTAATCGATTTTTGTGGGGCGTTGTTAAAGCCAACGCTTACGGGCACGGTTTGATCGGTCTGCTTCCAATCTTTGATAACTGGGTCGACGGACTGGCGCTTCTTGATCCGAAAGAGGGTGTGGATATCCGCAAGGCCGGCTGGGCGAAAGCGGTATTGTTAATTGAAGGCGTCTTTGCAGCCTCCGATATCGACATCGCGGATGAATACGGATTTGAAACCGTCATTCACAACGAAAGACAGATTGAATGGCTGGAAAAAGCCGAACTCAAGAACACGCTTCGTGTTCACTTGAAGTGCAATACCGGTATGAACCGTTTGGGTTTCAGACCGGATGCCATCCCGCAGGTTTTATTCCGCTTGAACCATATTCCTAAAGTTGAAGTCGTCGACCTTTTGGCGCACTTTGCCAACGCTGAAGTGACCTATGGACAGGACAAACCGGTTACCGTCCAAAATCAGCTTTCTGCGCTGACTCAGCTTCGCGGTCTGTTGCCGATGTGTTTATCCAACACAGGCGGCATTTTGTGGCATGAAGCCGGAGATGAAGCGGTGCGCGCAGGTATTGCGATGTACGGTGTAAGCCCCGACGGCAATATTTCTTCTGCTTCTTTAGGCATCGATCCCGTGATGACGCTGGAGAGCGAAATCATTGCCTTCCAGGATCTGCAGCCGGGCGAGGCCTGCGGTTACGGCTCCAAGTTTATTGCGCATCGGCCGACAAGACTGGCTGTCGTTGCCTGCGGATATGCAGACGGTTATCCCCGTAAAGACAACCCGCACCGAGAGGTCGTGGTAGAGGGCAAGAAAGTTCCTGTTATCGGCAACGTTTCTATGGACATGCTGACGATTGACGTCACCGACCAGCCGAATGCCCGGCTAGGCTCTAAAGTGGAAATTTGGGGTAAGAACCTGCCGGTCAATGAAGTCGCAAAGGGATTCGGCACGATCGGATACGAGCTTCTTTGCGACGTGAACCAGCGTGTTCCCCGCGTCTTGATTAAATAACAAAGCGAGTTATCAGCGAGAGCAGCAGCATGACTAAAACAAAGTAGAGCATGCTGCGAACGAGCGTCGGACCGATTTTGACGGCATAGATTGCGCCTAAGCGGTTGCCCAAGATGCTGGCAACCGCGCAGGGGAGAGCCAACGAGTAATAAAGCGTTCCTGCGGAAGCAAACGTTGTGACCGCACCTAAATTGGCGGCGATATTAAATGATTTTGCCGTACCGGAAGCTTTAACCAAACCGGCCTTGAGTAAGAGGTGAATGCCGATCAAAAAGAAACTTCCGGCGCCCGGACCGAAAAAGCCTTCATAGAAACCGACGGACAAACCGATTACCGAGACTCTCCACCACAACCCTTTCTTCGGAAGGTCTTCTTCCGTCAGTTTGAGAGTTCCGCAAAAAAGCGAAAGGAGAATCGCAACTGGCAGAAGAAAAATCATGATGATTGTCATCTTCTCATTGGAAATGAGAAGTGTCGTCGCAGAGGCGATTACTGCGCCGAAGTAGGAAGTAATCACGCCCAACAGGACGACTTCTTTGATGACGGCGCCTCTTTTCCAGAAGGTAATCAACGCTGTAATTGAACCGAGGCTGGAAGCGAGCTTTCCGGTTCCGAGCGTGTAGTGAGCGGGAACGCCTAAGAGCAAAAGGACCGGCATTGTGATGAGACCGCCTCCGCCCGCAATAGCATCGATAAAGCCTGCAATAAAGAAAACAACGAAGCAGACGAGTATGACGGTAAGAGTGATGTCCATGATTCGGATCGAGGCAGTGTTTTAATAATGAAGAAATTATGCTCGTCCGAAATTGCCAAAAGCCAAAATGTTCTTAAGTAAAAATCCTCAGAGAGTCCCTGAGTTTCTCGGGGGATAATTTCTAAAGATTATTTCTCTGAACTTCCCATGCGTTTCCGGACTCTATTATTTTTTATCTCGGCTGCGGCCGTAACCATTCCCTGTTTGGTCATGGGATGGTTTCAATATACTGCGGTCGAAAGAGAGTTCGCCGAAGATGATAGGACGCGGGCTGAGATCTCATTATTGGTTTCTGAGCGTCTTGAGGCGAAAGTCGACAATGCTGTTTCCTTGGTAACCGCCGCTGCAGAAATCTTGAAATCCGAAGAAGGAGTGCCCACTGAAAAACTGAATCAGATATTAGAAGAGCTGCGCAAGGCTTCCCCGGATATTCTGAATATGCATTTCGACAATCCGTCGGCGGTAAGCATGGCGTTCTCTCCTCAGAAAAATAAACACGGGGAATCGAATATCGGCGTCTCTCATAAAGAGCGATCTCACTGGCAGAACCCTCATGTCTTGGATGGACTGTCGGTTTCCAGCCTTGTTCAAGCGGTCGGCGCATCTGACAGAAAGATTGTGAATATTACTAAGCCTGTTTATTCGAACGGGCGCTTCGTCGGTTTGGCTGTTGCCGCGCTCGATCTTGAGCAGATTGCCGCACAGGTTCTAAAGGGTTTTGCGACAGATGCTTATCAAATCGGTATTTTCGGCAGGAACGGAGAAGTCATCTTTTCTTCCGGAAAGTCGGTTCCGCTTCACAATCTCACGATTGAAGAAAGAACCCATCGCAGCTTTACTTTCTCGAATGCGGAGTACTACGGTTATGTCCGACCTCTGGCTGTCACGGATTGGTCTGTAGGTGTGTTTTCTCGAACCGTTGATAGAAAGGCCGTTCTGGTCCAGCTTTTTATACGCAACGTATTCGTTTGGCTCGCCACGTTCCTGACGGCGATTGTGATCGGCTTTTTGGCTTCTATCTCTGTCGTTCGAGCCGTTGAAAAACTGACGCGCCAAATGACAGCCGCAAGAATTCTTCCGGACAAAAGCGAAAGAATTAAGTCGCCGAGAGAGCTTGTTCAGCTGCAGCGCACATACGGCCGAATGCAGGAAAGACTGATTACGGCGCAAAACCGCCTGAAGGAACTGAATTTTTCTCTTGAAGAGAAGGTCAAAAAGCAAGTTCAAACAATCCAGCGTCATGAGGCGCTTCTAACTTCCTTGTTTTCAGATATGAAGGAGGGCATTGTTCTCTTTAATGAGAAACTTGAAATGCGTTTCTGTAATCCCTCGGCCGTTCGGCTTCTCAATCTTTCTGAGGAAGAAGCGAAAAAACGCTTTTTGGCTTTGGTCAAAGAAATGCTTCAGAGCAGGGATAAACATCTCTTTATTCAGTCACAGGGTTTTGATCTTGAGCTTCGAATGTTTGAGAGCGGAGCCAAAGACGTTTTCTGTGTGTTTGTGCGGGATGCGACATCCGAATTGCAGATCGATCGACTGAAAGATGAATTAATCGGAATCGCCGCCCATGAACTTAAAACGCCGCTTGCCGGAGTGCGCATGGCGGCAGAATGCCTGAGCAAAACGGTTCAGGATCCGGAAAGCAAAGAGACGGCGGCCGAGCTGCTGGAAAGCGCCGACGAAATGAAAAGCATGATCTCCCGCTGGCTGGATGTTGCCAAACTCCAGACAGGCTCTTATGAAATTCACCCGGAATTCTGTTTGATTAAGCCCATGATACGAAAGGCGCTCAAACATTTTTCCGGCTTTAAAGATTTTGAGTGTTCTTTGGAAATTTCACCTGATGCTGCTGCGGCGAACGTCGATAAACAGGCCTTTATGCAGATCGTTCAGAATCTTCTTTCCAATGCTTATAAATATCGAAAAGAGGGCGGTGTCTGCCGAGTGAAAATTCAAACCAGGAAGTCAGGAGATTTTTTGGAGCTCAAGGTAGAAGATGAAGGAATAGGGCTCCCTGAATCTGCTATTGATAAGATCTTCGATCGGTTCTATCAGGTCCGAATGGACCCGGCCAGAAAAATCGGCGGAACAGGTTTGGGTTTATACATTACAAAAGAATTGGTGCTGCTGCATAAAGGAAAGATTACGGTTGCCAGTACCTTGGGCGAGGGAACTGTCTTTACGCTCGAACTGCCGGCGCTTCCGACAGAGACCGAAAAAGGGAAAGACGAATGACGGAAAGAACGACGATTTTGATAGTTGATGATGAAAGCAAGATCCGCAGACTGCTTTCCCGCTCTCTGGAAACAGAAGGATTTGATGTTGCTGTTGCCGATTCGGCAATGAGCGCTTCTGAGTTCTTAAAGAACGGTCATTGTGATCTTATTATCCTCGATTACATGATGCCCGAGATCGACGGAATGGCTTTCTTAGCAGAATTAAGAAAGAAATCGTCAATCCCCGTGATCATGCTTTCGGCCCGGGAGGAGATTGCCAAGAAAACCCAGGCGTTGGAACTCGGAGCCGACGACTATGTGGTCAAGCCTTTCTCGATCGAAGAGATGACGGCGAGGATTCGAGCCATCCTGAGACGCTCCGGCGGGATTAAATCCGGGCCTGCAGCGCCGACCTTGGCAGTGAACGGACCGCTTGTTATGGATCCGGATAAACGTACCTGTCGATATAAGAATCAGGAAATTAAGCTCGCCGACACCGAGTTTCGTCTTCTGTTTATCTTGGTTAAACGCCCCGGAACCATATTTACCCATGAAGATTTGCTGCGCCGAGTGTGGGGCGCGGAATTTATCGGAGAACTCAACTATTTGCGTGTGTCTCTCTCCAGAATAAGAAAGAAACTAACGGCTGCAGGCTTCCCAGGCTCGGCCATTTCCTCTTATTCAGGTATTGGTTATTACATCGAAGACCTCTCGGAAGAAAAGTTGTAATGTTTTTGTAATCTTTTCGAAAATTTTTTGGCGGCGCTGAAAGTTTATTTTTAGAAAATAACAGTCATAGACCACCTCAACCCATAGCAAGAGGAAAAATATGACAACATCCGCTCTGAAACGCCGTTCGTTTCTCCAAGGATCTCTGCTTGCAGCCGCTGTTATCGGCTCTGCTCCTGTCGCTGCCGCTGAAGCTGCTAAACCCAAATTCGATGAAAGCTTCGACGTGATCGTCGTAGGCAGCGGTATTGCCGGTACGATGGCCGCACTTTCTGCCGCCGATAAAGGCGCCAATGTTTTAATGATTGAAAAGATGAGCCGCCTCGGCGGTACTTCCCGCATCAGCGGTCTGAACTTCGCCTGCGTCGGCTCTCCCGCCCAAAAGGCTAAAGGCGTTAAAGACACGCCCGAACAGCTCGCTTCCGACATGTATAAAGTCTCAGGCAATATGGGCGATTATGAAAAAGCCCTCGAAATGGCGAAGAACACTGCCCGTGCAGAAGCCTTTATGACCCAGCGCGGTGTCAAGTGGGACGGCCGTCTGCTGAAATTAGGCGGTCACTCTCAGCCTCGTGTTCTTGTCTCCGAAGGTGACGGCGCCGGCCTGCTTAATGCTCTTTGGACCTACATGAAAGGTTTGAAGAACGTGACGGTTCGCACCCATGTGAAGGCCGATGAAGTTCTCTTTAACGATAAAGGCGTTGCGGTCGGTGTAAAGGTTAGAGAAAAATATTTCTTTGACACGCCGGAAACGGACGACAACGAAAACAAGACCGGTGTTGAAAAACGCATCGAAGCTAAGAAAGGCGTGATTTTCGCAACCGGCGGTTATGCCAGAGATAAAGCGTTCCGTTCTTCGGAAGTTCCTTTCTTAGCGGGCGTAGCCACCACCACAAACCCGGGCGCAACCGCCGGAGCATTAAAGATTTTGGTCAACGCCGGTGCCCAGCCGATGCACTTGTCTCTTTTCCGTTTCGCTTATCCGCTGCCGACCGAAGACATGATCTGGGGCATGATGGTCGATCCGGCGACAGGACGCCGTTTTATCAATGAAGGTTTAACCCGCAATGCGCTTGCACAGGCAGTTCTTCTGAAGAGACTGCAGAACGGAGACAAGAAACCGTTCATCATTTATGACGAAAAGTCTCTGGGTAAATTCCACAACCTCAATCGCGTCCAGCGCAGTCTTAACGGCTTAAACGGCATCGACGGCACAATGGTCAAGTACGACAATCTGAGCGAACTTTGCAAGGCCTTCGGTGCTGATCCTAAGATTGTTGAAGATGAGCTCGTTAAATACAACGCCATGATCTTGGAAGGCAAAGACGCTCAGTTTGATAAACCGCTCGAACGTTCCGGCCGCAAGGTTGAAGCGCTCGATCTGAAGGGACCGCTCTTTGCGATGGTCATCAACCCGAGGCTGAACTACACACCGGGCGGAATTCGCACGGATTTACAGGGCAGAGCAATTGCGCTGAAGGACGGTAAACCGATCGAAGGTTTGTATGTGGTCGGTGAAGCCAGCGGCGGACTGCATGGCCAAGAACGTATGACCGGCTGCTCAATGCCTGAATGCGCTGTCTTCGGCATGATTGCCGGTGAAAGTGCTGCTCAACGCAAAAGTATCTAGGAGGAAGCCATGAAACTTATTTATAAAGCCGCACTCTTAATCTGCTCATCCGTTTTTGCAATGTCCGTTCAGGCAGCAGGTATGCCTCAGTCCAGTAAGCACGCCCAGCGCGGTGTGAACTGCACACAGTGTCATACCACCGGCAAGTTTGAACCGGTTGAAACCAAGCAGTGCCAGACTTGCCACAATCAAGATCAGCTGGCCCAAAAAACCGACCGTCTCAATTACATTTCGCGCATGAAGAATCCGAAGACCGGCGAAGTCAAGGAACACCTCGCCAGAATCAATCCTCATGACAGCTATCACTTCGGCAAGACGGAAGACTGCACCGACTGCCATCGTGAACATCGTCCGAGTGTTAACGACTGTGCAACCTGCCATGACGTTAAAGCTTGGAATATGGAAGATCCGAAGTAAAGAATCCCTCCTAGGTCTCCCTAGAGACCAAAAAAGCTCGGCTATGTATCTTCAGCCGAGCTCTTTTTATTGGAAGTCATTGGAAATTACTGAGGGCGTTTCGGATCGGTTCCCATGGCAGCTGCATCAATATTCGGTTCCACGAATAAGGCTTCCACTTCTTCGGGCGTGTAAACCTGCTTGCGGTTGCAGAATCGGCAGTTAACTTCAATCTTGCCCTCTGCCTTCAGAATATCCATGCATTCCTGCTTGCCTAACTGCAGCAGCATGCTGTCTGTCTTGTCGCGGGAGCAGTTGCACTCAAAAGTGATATCCGTTTCAGTAACAGGGACGAGTTTTTCCTGCCAGAAAAGGCGATGAAGAACATCGGTCGCCGGAACGTTAAGCAGCTCTTCTTTAGTAACGGTATGAGCCAGCTGCATGATTCTGCCCCAGGCATCCGGGTCGGAAATTTCGCTGACATTGCCGCCGACAGACGGCATCTTCTGAATAACAAGGCCGCCCAACTTCTTGCAGTCTGCTGCAAGGTAAAGTTTGGTTTCGAGCTGCTCGCTCTTGGCCATGTAGTTTTCAAGATTTTCTGCAACGGAATTGCTTTCCAGCGAAACCATTCCTTGATAGGGCTGAACACCGGGCCTGCGGTCCTTCGGATCGAGAATAAGGGCGCAGAGGCCTTTTCCGTCTTTGTTGATCAGTTCCTGCAGATCCATTTCCGGTTTAATTTCGGCCCCTTCGCGGATCTCAGCCATCGCGCGAACGCTCATCGGATTGCGGACTTCGGCATAAATGAAGGCAATCGGGCCGGAACCCTTCACTTGAAGAATCAGGCTGCCTTCAAACTTAATGGTGCTCGAAAGAAGCAGAGCGCCGGCCGTGAACTGTCCGAGTAAAGCGGCCACGTTTTCAGGATAGTGATGGAATTTAATCATCTCCTGCCATTCTTCGGCCATTTGTACGCAGGCTCCGCGAACCGGCGCACCCTCGAACAAAAATTTAATCATGCGGTTGTTAAGATTTTCCTTTTTATTTTCTGTCATAGATTGATGTGGTTACTTAAACTTATACATATTTTCACTAACCGGTGAATTTTAATATTTCGTTCGCTCGGGGTACACCACCGATATGTTCAAAACGGACAAAGAGTAAACGTCTCACAGATAGTAGGGCCGTACATGAAACAAATTAAACGCGCTGATCTGCATATGCATTCGACATTTTCCGATGGTGTGGAAGAACCGGAGGAATTGGTTGTTCGAGCAAAAAACAACGGAGTCGAACTGATTTCGCTGACCGACCATGATGAGACAGGCGGATTGGAGCGTATGAGAGCAGCGGCCGCGCAGCACGGGCTGCAGTTCGTGAACGGTGTAGAAATCAGCGCTGATTACGGAGAAGTCTCCATCCACGTTGTGGGGCTGGATTTTGATCCGGAAGACGAAATGCTTCAAGCACTGCTTAGCCGTATCCGTGACAACCGCTTTGAACGAGCAGTGCAGATGGCTGAAAAATTAGAAAAGCTCGGCATGAAAGGTGTCTGGGAAGGGGTTTTGAAAATTGTGACGAATCCTCGGCTCAT
Source organism: Acinetobacter sp. N54.MGS-139 (assembly GCA_000980495.1). Taxonomy (GTDB): domain Bacteria; phylum Pseudomonadota; class Gammaproteobacteria; order Burkholderiales; family Burkholderiaceae_F; genus Parasutterella; species Parasutterella gallistercoris. The sequence continues at coordinate 17,041 of LARN01000020.1, forward strand.
CGGGCGCCCGCATTTCGCGGCGTGGCTCGCCCAAAACGGCTATGTTGAGGATTACAACGCCGCGTTCTCGAAGTACCTTTCGCGTGGGAAACCCGGCTACGTGGAGCGCGCCAAAACCTCGATACATGAGGCAACCTCCGCGATTCTTCGTGCCAAAGGCATTCCGGTTCTGGCGCATCCGGGACGATACAAGCTCAATGAATGGGAATTTGACTGCATGTTCGAAGAGTTCACCGGAGCAGGCGGCCATGCTATCGAGGTGACAACCGGCAGCCACACACCGGGGCAGAACCTGCTTTTCTGTGATTTTGCTCAGTCCAGGAATCTTTGGGCTTCCACGGGAAGTGACTTCCATCGTCCCATGAACCGCTGCGAACCCGGATTGCAAGGAGACTTGCCGGGAACCGTTGATCCCGTTTGGAATCATTTCCGTGCCGCTTAAGGCGTGCACCTATACAATATTGACCTAAAAATCAGGCAGCTTCGGCTGCCTAAAGTTAGACGAACATAAAAGGTCATACTGATGGGATACACACTGCAAGTGATGCCTGAGAGCCCTCAGCCTCATCGCATCGAACAAGCCGCCAAACTTCTTTCAAAGGGACAGGTCGCTGCTGTTTCTACCGATACCGGATTTTCTTTGGTTTGCCGTTTGGATGACAAGGAAGCGCTGGACAAAATTCGTTTGATTCGTCAGCTGAGCGAGAAGAAGCACTTCACGCTTTTCTGTGACTCCTTGTCTCAGATGAGCAAGCTTGCTCGAGTCAATAACACCGGCTACCGCATGGCAAAAAGTGTCACGCCGGGGCCTTATACCTTTATTTTGGAAGCGACAAAAGAAGTTCCTCGCCGGCTCTCTCATCCGTCTAAAAAAACAATCGGTTTAAGAGTTCCTTCCAACAAAGCACTCCATGCTTTACTGGAAAAGATCGGTGAACCGCTTGTCGGTACGACGATCATCATGCCGGGCGAAGAAGCACCGCTTTCTTCCGCTTGGGAAATCCAAGATCGAATCGGAGATCAGCTGGCGTTCATTTTGGATGACGGTACTTCCGTGATCGGAGATACGACGGTGGTCGATCTTTCCGGAGACGAACCTGAGGTTATCCGTGAAGGCTTAGGCTCGGTTTCGGCTTTAGGTCTGTAGTCAGCCTTCCTTAATTAGCACCTATAAAGAGATATATGGACATTTCTTCAATTGTTCAGACTATCGCGGTTTACGCGATCCCACTGATCTTCGCGATCACGATTCATGAAACGGCGCACGGTTACGTCGCTAAGCTCTGCGGCGACCAGACCGCTTACATGCTCGGCCGTTTAACGCTGAATCCGATTAAGCACATTGACCCTGTGGGTACGATCCTGGTTCCGGGTGCACTGCTGATCGGCAGTGCGCTGACCGGCATGAGCGGTATCGTGTTCGGATGGGCAAAGCCCGTGCCGATCAATTTCCGTAATCTTCGCAACCCGAAAACCGACATGATCTGGGTGGCGGCAGCAGGCCCCGGTGCGAATTTGATCCAGGCCATTCTTTGGGCAATTGTGCTCAAGTTTTTGATCTCCATGGGCATTTACGAAGACTTCTTCATAAAAATGTGTGTGGCAGGCGTCAGCTGCAACATCGTGCTCATGGCTTTAAACCTAATTCCGATTCCTCCCCTGGACGGAGGCCGTATCGTCACAGGACTTTTGCCTCCGGGAATGGCTTGGCAGTATTCGAGAATCGAACCGTACGGAATGTGGATTCTGTTTGCACTGATTCTGACCGGAACATTGTCTATTTTCATGCGCCCCTTTATGAGAATGGGGCAGGCCATCGTTCAGTGGTTCATTTAGTTTGAGGACAAGCATCATGAGAGCACCATATATTCCGTCCGAGCATGTTGTTAAAGGGTTAAACGCAGAACCTTCGGTATGGATTAAGCGTTTTTGTCCGCTCTTTTCTCCCAACGCCAAGGTGCTGGATATGGCCTGCGGCGCCGGCCGAAACACCAAGCTTTTGGCGTCCTTCGGAAACCAAGTGACGGGATTGGATATTGATGAGCGCTGCAGACCTTACATTGAAGCAATTCCGGGTGCGACTTTTATGCAGGCGGATTTAGAAGGGGCCCCGTGGCCTTTCGAGGATGAAGTCTTTGACGTCATTGTCGTAAGTTTCTATTTGGAGCGTTCGCTGTTTCCGCATTTGGTTAAATCTTTAAAGCAGGGCGGATATCTTATTTATGAGACGTTCATGCTCCCCTTCGAAGGATTTGACGGCAATCGCGCAAAGAGTCCGGATTTTGTGCTGAAGCCTTTGGAGCTCATCGATGCTTTCCGCGAAACGATGGAAGTGTTCGCATACGAAGAGTCGCTTATTGAGAAGGGCGACTGCTTCCAGCGGTTTGCGGCGAGAAAGCCAATCAACGGGAAAAATGTTCCGGTGATCCTGCCAAAAGAATAAATCTTAGTGAAATCAATGATTATGGAGCCTCGTTAGGCTCCATAACTTCTATACAATGAATTTGATAAACCAACCAAGGATCTCACCTCAAGGAGTGACTGATAATGATTAAAGGCAGTATTGTTGCACTGGTCTCGCCGATGTTCGAAGACGGCACCATTGACTACGACTCTTACCGCAACCTCATTGAAATGCACATTGCCGCCGGCACGAACGCCATCGTAGCCGTTGGTACAACCGGCGAAAGCCCGACGGTTGATTATGACGAACATAACGAACTGGTTCGCGTAGCTGTCGAAACGGCCGCCGGCCGCATCCCCGTGATTGCCGGCACAGGCTCTAACTCCACCAAAGAAGCGATTGAGCTTTCTGCCTACGCAGCCTCAGTCGGAGCAGATGCAACACTTCAAGTTGTTCCGTATTACAACAAACCGACACAGGAAGGTCTCTTCCAGCATTTCAAGGCGATTTCCGAAGCCGTGGATATTCCGATCATTCTCTACAACGTTCCAGGAAGAACAGTTGCTGATCTGAAGAACGACACCGTGCTTCGCCTCTTGGAACTGCCGAATGTTATCGGTTTGAAAGACGCCACCGGTGATTTGGGCCGCGCTTCCGAACTCTTGAGCCGTCTGCCGAAAGACCGTGAATTTGCGATTTACAGCGGCAACGACGATTCCGCGCTTGCCTTGATGCTGATGGGCGGCTCCGGCGTTATTTCCGTGACTGCCAACGTGGCTCCGGAACTCATGAGCCGCATGTGTGCGATGGCTCTGGCCAATGATGTCATGGGTGCCCGTGAAATCAATGATCGCCTGATGCCCCTGCACAAAGAACTCTTCTGTGAACCGAACCCGATTGTTCCTAAGTGGGCTCTCCACAGAATGGGTCTGATTCCTCCGGGAATCCGTCTTCCTCTGACTCCGCTTTCCCCCTCGAAACACGAGCAGGTTGAGCGAGCATTGATGGTCGGCGGATGCATCTAATCTACTGAGCACCACGAAAGAGGCGGTATAAGCTAAAATTACCGCCTTAATAGTTTTAATTTTCCCGATTTTCCAGGGAGTTGGAGTGACTAAATGAGCAGATTTCCTCTGCGTGCCTGTACTGTTGCCGTCATTGCGGCCTCTTTGACCGGATGTCAGTACTTGGGTTCTAAATTTACAGACGAAAAGATTCAGTACGAGAGCACAACCAGCCGCGCTCCGTTAGAAATTCCGCCTGATCTTTCTCAGCTCCCGATGGACGATCGTTTTACCGTTCCCGGTAAGACTCAGACCGTTACCGCCACTCAGGTTGCTGAAACCGAACAGGCTCGCAAGAACGCTTCCGGCGCCGCTGTCGAAAACGGCACTGCTCCGGTTCTGCCCGCAACCGTCGTGACAAAAATTGTTAAAGACGGCAGCGAAAGATATATCCAAGTCAACCTCCCGCCGGAACAGGTTTGGGAATCTCTGCTGGACTTCTGGCCTTCCGTCGGTCTTCAGGTTGAACGGGAAGATCCGCGCGCCGGCGTGATGGAAACCAACTGGGCAGAAAACAAAGCCAATCTGCCGCAGGACATTATTCGAGCTACGCTCGGCAAACTTCTCGACTCCGTTTACTCCACCGGCGAACGTGACCGTTACCGCACTCGTATCGAACGCAATGCAAACGGCGGTACGGATATTTACATCACGAACCGCCGCATGGTTGAAGTCTATACCAGCTCCAGCGAAGAGCACACCGCCTGGCAGCCGGCTCCGGCTGACAAAGAGCTCGAAGCTGAAATGCTGACTCGCTTGTCGCTGCGCTTGGAAAATGACTTCAATCCGAAGCAGAAGACCAGAGAAGAGATCGAAAAACAGCCTGCACTGCAGAAAGCCGCTCCGGTTTATGTCAGCCGTGAAATCAAGGGTGCCGACGGCAAGACCGAAGCCCTTGAAATCGACGAAGACTTCGACCGCGCCTGGAGACGCGTGGGCGTCGGCCTCGATCGTGTCGGTCTGAACATTGAAGACCGCGACCGTTCTGCCGGCATTTACTACATCCGTTACCTGGATCCGGACTACGAAGTTAAGAAGCGCAACGACGAAGGTCTCTTCAGCCGCTGGTTCTCGAAAGAAAAACCCGTCGATGCACCGCTTTATCGTGTCAAACTTGTTTCTGACGGTAATAAGACAACTGTCACCGCAATGCCTGACAGTGATAAGACCGATCCTTTGAGCACTTCTGCAAGAATTTTGAATCTGCTCCAAGAACAAGTCAGATAAAAATTCAAATCAAATTCGAAGCCGGCGCCCTGAAAACGTCGGCTTTTTCATAGGAGAATATAAATTGCGCAGAACTGACCGCGAAGTTACTGATGCTCAGAAGATGAAAGCGATTCTTGATCGCTGCAAAATCGTGAGCTACGCCATGTGGGACGGGAAAAACCTTACGCAGTGATCATGAACTTCGGCTACGAATTTACGCCCGAAGGGAAGCTCCGTCTCTACAGCCACAGCGCTCTTGAAGGTAAGAAAGTTTCCATCATCCGCGGCATCTGCAATAAAGCGGCTGCGATTATGGAGTGCGGAGAACGCGTCGTCATTGATCCCGAAATTCCCTGCAAGAGCGGCTCGGCTTTCCAAAGCATCATGGCCAGCGGCACAATGAAAATCCTTCAAGGTTCGGAAGCTCGTCACGCGCTCGAAGTTTTCTATCGCCACCAGACCGGAGTGGTGCCTCCCTTCCCGGAAGGTGCGGAAAACTTCGTCACGATGTTCTGCCTTGAGTGCGATGAGTACACCTGCAAAATCTGCGTGAAATAACCGTTCTGAGGCAATTTACCGTCTGAACAGCGTCGCAGACTGCTAGGATGAGGCACGTCAAAAAGGAAGATTTAAAACGATGGCAGAAACAGTAATTGGAAAAGATACGGTTGCTTGGCTGAAGATCGATGTTTTTGATCTCACCGGAAATCAGTTGCAGGAAGGTCCGGAAGAAGGCTGGCAGGTGCTCTTCGGACACAATGATATTTTTCCGAAACTCGAACAAGCCTTGATGAGCAAGAAGGCCGGAGATTCCGTTACGCTGACCCTGGAACCGGAAGATGCTTTCGGAGAAAGCGAACCGGAACTGATTCGCTCTGTTCCGCTGAATTTGCTCGGCGATAATGTTGAACCCGGCATGAAAGTGGAAGGCGTCCCCGGAGAGCCGAGTGACGGAAGAATATATACCGTGATCGGCAGCGATGAAAATCACGTTTTCTTAGACGGCAATCATCCGTTCGCAGGCTGGGCGCTCAAGTTTGTTGTTAAAGTCCTGAAGGTGGAAAAAGCGACTCCCGAAGAAGTCGAGGAGATGGAGGCTCCGGAACTCTTAGAAGTTGCAGACCTCGTTAAAGAGGCTTCTGAAACTAAACATTGATTCACACAGGAATCACGGTCCCAGAAATAAGAACGGCTCGATAACTTGTCGAGCCGTCTGTCTAATCGGATACGCCGGAAGAATGCTATTTGGTTTCTTTTGCTTTCTTTTGCAGGTCAGCCAATAATTCCCAAGCCTGGCGCGGCGAGAGATCATCCATCGAAACATCTGCGAGCTTATCCCTGAGTTCGAGCAGCTCGGGATCCTCTTCGGGAAGCTCTTCTTCCGGGAAGATCGTTGTCGAAGCCTCTGAGGCAACGAACAGGTCTAATTGTTTATCGTCCGTTTGAGCCGCGCGTTCTTCAAGTTTTAAGAGCACCTTTTGTGCGCCTCGAATCACGCTTCTCGGAATGCCTGCGAGCTTAGCAACAGCGATACCGTAGCTTTGATTGGCGGCGCCGGGTCGGATTTCGTGCAGGAAAACAATGTTCTTCGAGCTTTCTGCGGCAGCGACATGAACATTGACGACATCGGGCAGCGTCTTTTCTAACTGCGTCAGCTCAAAATAATGTGTTGCAAAGAGCGTCAGGCTTCTGCAGTTAACAACCAAATCCTCTGCGATCGCGGCTGCCAGAGATAACCCGTCAAAGGTAGATGTACCCCGACCGACTTCATCCATAAGAACCAGGCTCTTATCGGTGGCCTGACGAAGGATCGAAGCGGTTTCGGTCATTTCTACCATGAACGTGGAAAGTCCTCTTGCCAGATCGTCTGCGGCGCCGATACGGGTCAGGATTTTATCGATGACGCCGATGTCCGCGCTCTCTGCGGGAACAAAGCTTCCGCTGTAAGCCAAAAGAACAATCAGAGCGATGGAACGCATGTACGTGGATTTACCGCCCATGTTCGGGCCGGTAATGATGTGCAGACGATGCTGGGCATCGAGATCGCAGTCATTAGGTACATAGTTCTCGATCGTTTCTTCAACGACCGGGTGCCGGGCGCCCTTGATCTCAACAGAGGTCACCGGAACGAAATTCGGCTTGATCCAACGGTACGTATCGGCGTGCTGAGCAAAAGAAGAAAGCGCATCAAGGACGCTGACGCCGTGGGCAGAATTCAGAAGATCCTGACAGAAAGGCTTGCACTTAAGAATGAGTTCTTCGTAGAGCTGTTTTTCCAAGGCTTTGGATCGTTCCTCGGCGCTGACCGCTTTATCTTCAAAAGCTTTGAGCTCCGGCGTGATGTAGCGCTCAACGTTTTTCAGCGTTTGGCGGCGGCGGTAATCGGTCGGTACTTTGTCGATCTGACCTTTTGGTACCTCAATGAAGTAACCTTGAACGCTGTTGAATTCCACTCGAAGATTAGGAATGCCCGTCCGTTCTTTTTCACGGGCTTCGTAGTCAACTAAGAATTGACCGCCGTGATTCTTAAGAGCGCGGAGTTCGTCGAGTTCAGCATTAAAGCCTTCCGCGATGACATTTCCGTCGCGAATAAAGGTACTGGGCTCTTTTTTGAGCGAAGCACAAAGAAGCTGATAAAGCTCTTCAGGAAGCGGCAGCTCTTCTGCGGTTTCTTTAAGAAGTTCGGAATCGAGATCCGAAAGATTCTCAGCAATCACATTGAGAGAGGGAAGGGCATCGCGTAAAGCGGCAAGCTCTCGAGGTTTGACCGAGCCTAAGGCAATGCGGGTAGCCGTTCGTTCGAAGTCAGGAATGCCTTTTAAGAACTCGTTGATGTTTTCTAACTTCTCCATCGAGTCCAATAGGATCTCGACGGCATCCGAACGTTTAGCAGCTTGAGCCTGTTCTCTGCATGGGGAAGTCAGCCAGGAGGCGAGACGGCGGCTTCCCATCGCCGTACGGCAATGGTCCATTGTCGAGAAGAGCGTGTTGGTCTGCTCTCCGCGAAGCGTTCGGACGATTTCTAAGTTTCTGCGGGAGGCCGCATCAAGGCCTAAGTGGTCATTGTCCGTTTCGCGGGTAATTGCCGTGATGTGCGTTAAGTCGGTTCCCTGAGTAGAGCGGGCATATTCGGCTACGACGCCGGCGGCCGTGATCAAAATGTCGGAGTCTGCAATCCCGAAAGGCTCAAGAGTGGAGGTTCCGAATTGCTTCAGCAGTGTCTTTTCGGCACGAATTCGATCAAAGTGCCAGTCGGGGAGGGCAGAAACGGAACGATCCGGGAAACGCTCTTCGGCGAGTTCGCGGTCACGGTCTGCAATCAAAATCTCGGACGGATTGATGCGTTCGATTTCATTGATAAGGCCGGCCTCAGTCGTTTCCATGGCCTTGAAGACACCGGAAGAAATGGTCATCCAAGCTAATCCGACGGCGCTCCCTTTGCCCTGAAGATAAACGGCGAGCAGCGTGCTTTCCGACCGATCATTTAAAAGACTTTCATCGGTTAGCGTGCCCGGCGTGATCGTACGAACCAGCTTCCTTTCCATTAAGCCTTTGCCCGGAGTGCCGAGCTGCTCGCAGATGCCGACGCTGAAGCCTTGATTGACCAAACGAACCAAATACTGATCCAAGGTCATGTAGGGAATTCCGGCCATCGGAATGCGCGTTCCGGAGTTGGTAGAAGAACGCGATGTCAGCGTAAGCCCGAGCACCTTATGGACGAGTTCGGCGTCTTCGAAAAAGGTTTCGTAGAAGTCGCCCATTCGATACATGATCAATAAGGTCGGGTTGTCGCGTTTGATCTGAATAAACTGATGCATTGCCGGCGTAAAGCTCAGCAGATCCTGCTCACTAATATTGGCAATCGAGGCGATAGACTTGTCGGTCATTGATACTAAAAAATAAGCGGCGTTGGTTGATGATATCTCAACGGACGAAAAATCGATAAAAAAAGCCTTCGGACGGTTCGCCGAAGGCTGTATCAAAGTTTGCGCTAAAGATTAAGCTTGGCGGCCTTGAATGACGCTGATCATTTCCGGGAAGATCTTCGGAGCGGCGGCAATGATTTCACCTTTCTGAAGATAATCACCTTCGCCGGAGAAGTCGGTAACGAAGGCGCCGGCTTCACGGGCAATCAAAGCTCCGGCGGCGATATCCCAAATCTTGATGCCTTTTTCCCAATAGCCGTCAAAACGACCGCAGGCCGTCCAGCACAGATCTAAGGCGGCGGAACCGATACGGCGCAGACCGCAGGTCTTTTCCATCATGACCTTCATAGACTTGATGTAAGCGTCGTAGTTATCGCCTTCGCGGAAGGGGAAGCCGGTGGCAAGCAGTGCATCCTGCATGGAATTGCAGCCGGAGACGCGGATACGGCGGGAATCAAGGTAAGCACCTTTGCCTTTGGTAGCGGTAAAGAGCTCATTGGCCATCGCGTGGTAGACGACGGCATGGAGCGGCTGACCGTTTTTCAGCAAAGCGATGGAAACGGCAAACTGAGGAATTCCGTGAATAAAGTTGGTAGTGCCGTCGAGCGGATCAATGACCCAAGTGTATTCGGCGTCTTTCTTGCCGCTCTCGCCGGATTCTTCACCGAGGAATGCGTGATCGGGATAGGCAGTCTTAAGCGTTTCTAAGATAACGCGTTCGCATTCTTTGTCGACTTCAGTGACGTAGTCGCCGAGGCTCTTGTTGGAGATCTGAAGATTGCTGCGGTCACGGAAAGCAATGACCTGGATCTTGCCGGCATCGCGAGCAGCCTTAATTGCCATATTGAGCATACCTTCATTCTGCATGGGCAGAGAAGGAGCGGGGCGGTAATGTTTCTTCTGATCGCCGTTTTCAGCGCTTTTACGGCTGGCTGAGCGAGGAGCGCGTTTTTTTTCGGTAGCCTTTGTCGTTTTTGCCATCGGCTTAGTTGTGGTTGCCATTTATTCCTCTGATGAACTTTTTATGCACCGCCTCAGCGGTGAAGTAAACTTTAGAATCCGAAATTTTACCTCAAGAGACAGTAGTTTATGGACTTCCTTCCCCAACGAGGGCGTATCCGCTTCGTTCTCGTTTCACCGAGCCACCCGGGCAATATCGGTTCTGCCGCAAGGGCGATTAAGACCATGGGATTTAACCGTCTATACGTCGTGAGCCCCCGTCATCCCGAGTACCGCACCGATTTGGATGCGATTGCTTTTTCTACCCATGCGGTCGATGTCCTGCAAAACAGCGTCTGCACTGAGACACTTTTGGAAGCGTTAAAAGATGTTTCTTTTGCCTGTGCGCTCTCCGGCTACGATCGTGAGTTCGGACCTCCTTTGGCAGACCTGCAGACTTCCTGCGAAATGGTCAAGGCCCGTTTAGAAGAAAACCCGCAGGAAGAGATCGCCTTTGTATTCGGAACGGAAAGGAGCGGTCTCACAAACGAAGAAATGATGCTCTGTCAGCTGTGTACGGCAATTCCTGCCAATCCGGAGTGCGACTCTTTGAATTTAGCTCAGGCAGTGCAGGTGACCGCTTACCAGGCTCAGCAGACCCTTCGCGGAAGGGCCCTGGACGCACATGCTAATCGTTTTGAAGGTGAGCCGCCCGCAAGTGTTGAAGCCATTGAAGGACTGTATGAACATCTCGAAGCGGCAATGATTGCATGCGGAGCTCTGAACCCGGAACGCCCGAAGCTGATGATGCCCAAACTGAAAAGAATTTTGTCTCGATCCGGTTTAAGCGCTCCTGATGTCGATATGCTTAGGGGTATCTGCGCTGCGATTATTTGTCCGCGGGCAGAGCGCAGCGGAAGAAAAACGAATAAAGACGGACAGCAATAAAAAATCAGAGGGAAGGATGTTTTCGAGAATCAAAGGCGACGTCGACTCCATTTACGAAAGAGATCCAGCTGCTCATTCACGCTGGGAGGTTCTGCTTTGTTATCCCGGGCTGCATGCCATCATTGCGCACCGTGCTGCGCACTGGTTATGGAATAAAAACTGGAAAGTAACGGCAAGAGCACTTTCTCAGTGCAATCGTTTCCTCACCGGTATTGAAATCCATCCCGCTGCCAAGATCGGAGACCGGGTGCTGATCGATCACGGAATGGGTGTTGTGATCGGAGAGACGGCAGAAGTCGGAGACGACTGCACGATTTACCACGGCGTGACCTTGGGCGGAACGTCCCTTGCCTCGGGAACGAAGCGGCATCCGACGATCGGTAAAAACGTTATTGTCGGGGCCGGCGCCAAGATTCTCGGCGGCTTTGAAATTGGGGACAACTGCCGCATCGGCAGTAATGCTGTTGTGATCAAAGCGCTCCCGCCGAATTCAACGGCGGTGGGAAACCCGGCTCGAATTGTTGATAAATCAAAGAAAGCCGAGCCCAAAAAAGAGCCGGAAACCCAGCCTGATCCGAAAACCCAGGTTCGCTTAGCAGCCTACGGTGTGGTCGCAAACGAAGAAGACCCGTACGTAGAGAAGATCAAATCGCTTGAAAAACTGCTTCAGGCGCAGCAGGCTCGCTTGGACGAAATGGAAAAGAAGATCAGCTGAGCGCACCTGAAACAATCCTCAAAAAAGTGCAGCCCGCAGGCTGCACGAATCAAACAGACCAAATCCGGGTTACACGTTATTTTGCGGGACAGTGTAGAGCTCGTCGATCTCAGCGCGAAGTTTCTCGCGGATGATCGGCCGGCGCAGCTTCATGGTGACTGTCAGGCATCCGTTATCTACGGTCCAGTGTTCCTTCAAAAGACGAATATTGCGCGGAATACCGTACTGCGGAAAACGAGAGGCGGCTTTCTTTAACCGCTTCAGCGCGGCCATACGGATGTCGCGCCGCATGAGCATGCGTTCGTCAGTCGGATCCACGTTGAATTCCTCAGCAAATTTCTCCCATTCTGCTTCGTTGACGACAGCCAAAGCCGTGATGAAGGGACGCGCTTCTCCGACAACCATGACTTGCTCAAAGAGCGGATCCGTCTGAATGGCGAGCTCCATATCGGTCGGAGGGATCTTCTCTCCTGTGGAGGTCACGATGATTTCTTTAATTCGGCCTTTGATGCGGATGCGGCCGGCATCCGACAAGTCCGCTTGGTCTCCGGTCTTGAACCAGCCGTCTTCGGTAAAGACTTCGGCTGTTGCGTCGGGACGCTTCCAGTAGCCTTTCATGACAGTCGGGCCTTTAACCTGCAGCTCTTCCATATCCCCGAGTCGAATTTGCAGCCCGGGAATCGGCTGACCGACCGTGACAGGATTGTTGCAGTTCTCGCGATTAACAGAAATAACCGGAGAGGTTTCGGTCAGTCCGTAGCCTTGCCTCAGTTCAACGCCCATGGCATTGTAGAAGCGGCCGATGGCATTGTTTAATGCAGCGCCCCCGGCAATTGCAATTCTCAGGCGCCCTCCGAAAACGTCGCGAATCGGCAGGACGATGCGGCTTTCCAGCATCGGCCAAATGAAAGAATAGAGCCAGGAAGCAGACGAAGAAGGGACGGCTAAACCGTTGCGGCGGCAAAACCTTCTCCAGCCGATCATTTCGGCTTGATCGGCAAGTGTGGCAGCAATGCTTCCCTTGGATTTCAAGCTCACTTTAATGCGATTATGGAATTGTTCAAAGACACGCGGTACGGCCACAAAAATCGTCGGGCGAATGACCTTCAAATCCTCGGCGAGTTTCAAGACAGAACGTGCGAAACCGACCTCTGCGCCTAAGAACAAAGTGAAGTAGAAAGTCACGGTTCTTTCGAACGTATGAGAAAACGGCAGGAATGACAAGAAGACATCATCGGGACCGACATCGATCACTTGAGAGAAGGATTTCACATTGCTCAAGACGTTGTCGTGCGTCAGCATGACGCCCTTTGGCTTCCCGGTGGTTCCGGATGTGTAGACGATGGCGGCAAGATCATTCGGATCGATCGAGACGTCCTCAAGCTCCGTTTTCTCACTTTGCTTTAACCAATCCGAAAGATTCACAACAGGCACCGGAGAATCCGGCGAGGCGCTCTCTGCGTCATTTCCTGTGGTCACAACGAGCTCGAGATACGGATATTCTTTCTGGACGTTTAACATTGCGTTCCAGCGCAGTGTGCGCGGTACAAAAAGAATCTTGGCTTCTGAGTTGTTCAGAATGAAGGCGCTGGAGGAAGGCGTATCAACCGCGTGGAGAGGGACCGGCACCATTCCTTGGGAAAGGATGCTCAGATCACAAGCCGTTGCCGTAATGGAATTAGGTAGGAGGACAGCTGCGTGGTCGCCTTTTTTTAATCCGAAAGCTGTGAAGGCTTTGCGCCAGCTGCGGACCATATCGGCGAACTCTTTCCAAGTTACACCGATCCATGTCTTAGATTTGTCGTTAAACTGGCGGTAAGCAACCTTGCTCGGACGAACGTTTTCGTTGATCACAAGCAAATCCGGAATGACGCGCACGTTGTTAAGGTTGTCAGCTGTCATTTATTTTCCAAAGTCTTCATAAAGTTTTTCGATTTCGTTCCCGTGTTTGGCGAGAATGACGCGGCGCTTCAATTTCAGTGTGGGCGTTAAAGAATCGTTTTCAATGGTCCACGGATCCTTAAGGAGAAGCACAGAACGAGGTACACCATACTGCGGAAATGATTTGCAGGCGCTCTTGATGCGTTTAAGGATTTCCCTGATGACGGCTTTATTGGTCAAAATCTCGGGGTCTTTGGAATCCAAATTCAGAGAACCGGCAAAACGTTCGAAGTTGTCTTTGTTGAGTACCAAGAGACCCACGATAAACGGACGATTGTCCCCGTAAACCATTGCCTGATCAAAAAGCGGGTCGGTTTCGATCGCCTGTTCGATATCGACGGGCGGTACCTTTTCACCTGTGGAGGTGACGATGATTTCTTTGATGCGTCCTTTGATCTTCAGATAATTTCCGGGAAGAATGTCAGCTTGGTCTCCGGTAGAGAGCCAGCCTTCGGGATCCAGAGTCTTGAAAGTGTCTTCCGGGCGCTTCCAGTAGCCTCTCATGACCTGCGGCCCGCGAACTAAGAGTTCATCCTTTTCTCCTAGTTTGGCTTCGATGCCCTGAAGGATTGGACCGACAGTGTCGGGATGATTGGCTCCGATCTTATTGACGGAGATAATCGGAGAGGTTTCGGTCATGCCGTAGCCTTGGAAAATTTCGATTCCTAAGCCGATGATGGTTTTTGCAACTTCCGGGCTCAGCGCTGCGCCGCCGGAGACGGCGACGCGCATGCGGCCGCCGAATGAATTCTTGATTTGATTGCGGACCAGTTTGTCGTAAACAGGATCCATCAGTCGATCAAATGCCGCCGGAACAGAGGAGTCGACGGGGAGGCCATTCCTGCGGCTGAAGTTGCGGTAGCCCGCATCGACAGCAGCTTGGAAAACGAGACGGCTTACAGCGCCTTTTTGTTTCAGACGCTCATTGATTTTGGCGGCAACTTTTTCAAAGACTCTCGGAACGGACATCATGATGGAAGGACGGACAGTCTTTAAATCGTCGAGGATGCGTGAGACGCCTCGGCTGAAAGTGACTTTATTGCCCATTCCCAGGCCGATGTAATAGGATGTGGTGCGCTCAAATGTGTGAGACAGAGGCAGGAAGGACAACCAGGTGTCGGATGGATTCGGCGCAATGTTGTACAGCAGCGCAGAAATGTCACTCATGATGTTTTTGTGCGTGAGCATGACGCCTTTGGGTTTGCCTGTTGTTCCCGAGGTGTATACCAAAGCGGCCAAGTCTTCTTCTTCCGGACCGGGTGGGAGAGTTCCGACAGAATCGCCTTCTTTCAGCCACTCGTTCACATTGACGCAGCAAACATCTTTACTGTCAGGCTCGGACGCGTCATCGACGTAGACGACTGTATGGAGCTGGGATAAATCGGCTCCTGCAGCTTGAATAGCATGCCAGCGGGCGCGGTTTACCGTTACCAGGAGCTTCGTGTCCGAATCTTCCAGAATGTAGGCGCAGTTCGCCGGCGTATCGATGATATGCAGCGGGACCGGGACAAGGCCGACGATCAGGGCGCCTTGATCAAAGCAAACGGCATCAAAACCGTTGGGCAGGAGCATAGCGACTCTGTCGCCCTTCTTAAGTCCGGAAGCGACAAAAGCATTGGCCCATTCAAGAGAACGAGCGTAGAGCTCTTTAAAAGAAAGTGTTTCCCATTCTTTAGTTTTTGAATTGAATTGACAAACTGCTGGATCATCTCCGCGAATTTCGAGGTGATGCGAAACGAGCTCAGGGATGACATGGAGCTTTCTTATCTCCTCAGCGCGGGTAAATTCATTATCTTGTTCTTGCTGCATGATTTATTTCGAAGAGTTTTCCGTGACGGCAAAATTCAGATTTAAGGCACGGATAATTTTGAGAATGGTTGAAAATTCCGGAGAGCACTGCCCCGAAAGCGTGCGGTAAAGGCTTTCTCTGGAAAGACCCGTTTCGCGGGCAAGGCGGGACATGCCGTAATTCTTGGCAATACGCCCGAGCGCGGCTGCAATTTCTGCAGCGTCGTTCTGAGCGCTCTGTAGCATTCGATTGAGCGTACTGACGAGCTCTTCCGAGTCCTCTTTAAGGGAAGAGGACGGTGTTTTTGTCGATAAATTCATAACTTCGGCAAATGAAAGGAAACTTTGCCGAGTGTAGCCTATGGGCTACAGAAATTCAAAAATTCGGATAGGAATGCCGGAAGGTTAATTAATTCGCCATGATCGGAAGTTTCATCGGCTGCAGGATCATGGAGGTAATTTCCTCTGAGCGGATGACATCCGGAAGCTCTTTATGCGCGTCTCGGAAGTAATCCATAACGACCTTAATGCATTCGGTGTAGTAGCGCTGAGCAATGTTTTCCATGAGATTGTAGGTTTTACCGCTCTCGTCATGGAAATTAGGGTAGTCAAGAAGTGAATAATCAAGCAAATCTTCGACGGTGAGCATTCCCTCGCTGACCGTATAGTACTGAGTCAGAGTAGCGAAGGCTTCGTTCTGCTTGTTGAAAAGGCGAGAGGTAAGTACCAGATCCAAAGAATCGGAAGAAATATCTTCGTCGCTGTCTTCATCGCAGAAAGTTTCAGGCTTAACGCTCTCGATTGTTAAGGAAGCCTGGTTGATCATGCTCCATAAAGCATGACAATCATATTTCTTCAAGCGATAGCTCTGTGCCTTGATACGGAAAGTTGCGTCACCGTCCTCATCGTGTCCGAAATCGGCTGTGAAATTGTTGATCAGATCATCGGCTCTCTGGAGGGCTTCTTCTTCGGAAAAGAATGCGCCGGCGTCTGCCAAAAAAGAAAGATATTTCTGCAGACGGCGAGTGTCATAGCCTTTACGGTCAAGTTTCACTTGTTCAAATGCATACTGGCCGGCAATCATACCCGGCGTAAAAGTTACTCCGTCCTCAACATACTCTCCGCTGTTGTTGATGAAGTCGGCAACACGATCGAGCTGTCCGCAACCATAGATTGCCAAACAGATCGAAGGGATCGTACGACTCGGAGAAGTAAAACGCATTTGAAAACTCGAACAAAAAATAATGAAACAGGGACGACCATTTTAACGACTCCGAGACAGAGAGGAGCACAAGACGGGACTCGAAAAAATCTGTATTTACAATTCGTCGTCCGTCATTGAGCTTATGGGCCTGAGCGATTTTTAACTTGATAAGAAAGGAAAAAAAATGCATAAAAATCGGCAAGAAATTACCCACAGTCACCGACGGAATATTAGGGAAAATGCCTATATAAATAATGACAATATTTCAATGTGCTATTAAAATAGTGACAGATAGAAGCGATTTTTTAAAGGGAATAGGTTGGAAAAATTGGGTATTCTTTAAAAGTATTTATTATTTAATATATACAAAGGGATGAAAAATTTTCTTACTAACTGAATTTTCTATATTTTATTTAAAAATTCTTCAAAAAAATAGGTATTCTATTCATACAGTCTTACGAAAGCGTTGCTCCTCAAACATAACGCTGAGCAGTTTGGTTGGTCCCGGACTGTTCAATAGACAACTAAAAGCCGTCGAGAATCCCCGACGGCTTTTCCTTATATAGAAATTTTCTAGAAATTCTTTTTAAGCTGCTGTCATGCCAAATGAGGCCGAAGGAGGCCAGCTAATGCCTGACATAGGTTTTCAAATAATTTTTGTCCGGGCATTCAGTTGAATCCCTGATAATTGAATTGAAAATATAGGTATAAAGCGGAGGTACTCCACTATAAGTAATTTTCCTTAGTAAAACTCATATTATTTCATGAAGCTAGATAAATTTTAAACTGACACTATTTAATTAGGTTAAAACCGGTTTGTTCTACTAAATATAACGAAATAATATTCTTATTAAGAATAATTTCAAAAAATCGGTCTCGATAGAGGTTTTTGCGCGAATCTAAGACTGATGAGAAAAAAGAAGAATAACTTTTTGAATTAAATCCAAAAACACAAAATTTACATTTTTGTTCTTACATACCTATTTTGAGTGATGAATTTTCGGAAGGGCTCAGGGGAAAAAAGATAGTTACAAAATCATCTCAAAAAAACGATTCTCAACCTATTGTGTTTTTTCGGTTTTGCGATTTTTCATGTGTTTCTCGCAGGTCCTTTTATCTACAAGGATTTTGATTTTTTGTTCTTGATTTTGACTATACAAGAGATTTTTGATAACCCCTCATATTTCCGTATATTGTTATCTTTTTCGAGTTCTAACACCATCCGTTGTATGAGATTATCATTTGGAGTAGATTAACTGGTACGATGGTTTGAACCATCGGACCACCTTAAAAGTTTCAAATTGGAAAAAAGCAGTACATGACTATTTTTAAATTAATGTATTTGCGAATATGAATTAATTAGAGAAGGAGACTAGGCAGATGAGCCCTACGATGGAGACGCCGATGTACGTCATCAAGCGTGACGGCACGGTAAAAGACTTCGATATTTCAAAAATTGCAGCCGCCCTCGAAAAAGCCGGTAAAGCTACCGGTGAATTCGATGCAGCGACCGCAAACCGCATCACTCATATCGAAGTGATGAACCGTCTGGCTCAGCAGAATGTTGCGACTCCTACTATTGAACAGATTCAGGACGCCGTAGAAAACGCGCTCTTTGATACCGGATTCCGTAAGACTCTGCGTGCTTATATTGTTTATCGCGAACAGCGTGCAAAGGCTCGCGATGCCCGTCGCAGTCTCGTGGATGTCGAAAGCTCCATGAATGAGTATCTGCAGCATCTGGATTGGCGTGTGAATGCCAATGCCAACCAGGGCTATTCTTTGGGCGGTTTGATTCTTAACGTTTCCGGTAAAGTCGTGGCCAACTATTGGCTCAACTATATTTATCCTCCGGAAGTCGGCAACGCCCACAGACAAGCCGATATCCACATCCATGACTTGGATATGCTTTCCGGATACTGCGCAGGATGGTCTCTTAAGACACTTTTGAATGAAGGTCTGAACGGCGTTCCGGGCAAAGTTGAAGCCGGTGCTCCGAAACACTTAACCAGTGCTGTCGGACAGATCGTTAATTTCCTCGGCACCATGCAGAATGAATGGGCCGGTGCTCAGGCTTTCAGCTCTTTTGACACCTACCTCGCCCCTTTCATCCGCATCGACAACCTTGATTACAAGGAAGTCCGTCAGTGCATTCAGGAACTCATTTACAACCTGAATGTCCCGAGCCGCTGGGGTACACAGACTCCGTTTACAAACCTGACGTTTGACTGGGTCTGCCCGCAGGACCTTCGCGATCAGCATCCTTTGATCGGCGGAGAAGAAGTTGATTTCACGTACGGTGAGCTCCAGAAAGAAATGGACATGATCAACCGTGCGTATATTGAGGTCATGCTTGAAGGCGACGCTAAGGGCCGTGTATTTACATTCCCGATCCCAACATACAACATGACGCCGGATTTCAATTGGGACAGCCCCAACGCACATCTGCTTTTCAGCATGACAGCCCGCTATGGTCTGCCGTATTTCCAAAACTTCATCAACTCTGAACTCAAGCCGAACATGATTCGTTCGATGTGCTGCCGTCTGCAGCTTGACTTGAGAGAGCTGCTGAAACGCGGCAACGGACTTTTCGGCTCTGCCGAACAAACCGGTTCCTTAGGCGTTGTGACAATCAACTGCGCTCGTTTGGGTTATGTTTTTGCTCAGGACGAAGAAGGTTTGTTCAATCGTCTGAACTATCTGCTTGACTTGGCCCGCAACAGCCTGGAGATTAAGCGCAAGATCATTCAGCGCCATATGGATCAGGGCCTGTTCCCGTATACAAGACGTTATCTCGGCACGCTGCGTAATCACTTCTCTACGATCGGTGTGAACGGCATCAATGAAATGATCCGCAACTTCACACAGGACAAAGAAGATATTACGACGGAAGCTGGCCACGCCTTTGCCGCCAAAGTGCTTGATTTCATCCGCGACAAGATGGTCATGTTCCAGGAAGAAACAGGACACATGTACAACCTCGAAGCCACACCGGCTGAAGGTACAACTTATCGCTTTGCCAAAGAAGATAAGAAGCGCTTCCCGAAGATCCTTCAGGCCGGTACGCCGGATCATCCTTACTACACCAACAGCTCTCAGCTGCCGGTCTCCTATACGGACGATCCTTTCGAAGCTTTGGAAATGCAGGAAGATCTGCAGAAGAAATACACGGGCGGTACCGTACTGCATCTGTACATGAACGAAGCCATTTCGAGCCCCGAGCTCTGCCGCGACATCGTTCGCCGTGCTCTGACACGTTTCAGACTGCCGTACATCACCATCACACCGACGTTCTCAGTTTGTCCGAAACACGGTTATATTCCTGGCAATCATGAGTTCTGTCCGAAGTGCGACGCAGAATTGATTGCCAAGAAGAAGCTGGAAATGGCTTCCAACGGTTAAGAAACAGTAAAGATTAATTTTTTAGGATTGATTTATTCACACAGGAGACTGCAATGAATGAAAATGTTAAAGACACAAACATCGAACTGAAGGACGAAGAACGCACAAAATGCGAAATCTGGACCCGTGTAATGGGTTATCACCGTCCGATTTCTTCTTTCAATATCGGCAAGCAGGGTGAATTTGCAGAACGTAAATACTTCGACGAAAAGAAGTGCGGCTGTAGCAAGTAATCTTTGATTAAAGAAAATCCTCTCGTTGCTTCGCGCTTCGAGAGGTTTTTTGTTTTGATTTTTTCTTTATGACGGACGTTTTTATTCCTATCGAACCCGAAGTGACGGATAAACCTGCCGAGGAACTCTTGGTAGGAGGCTTAACACGTATGACAACCATCGACTTTCCGGATTACCTGTCTGCCGTGGTTTTCATCAAAGGGTGTCCTTGGAAGTGCGTTTATTGCCAGAACGAAGATCTCCAAAGTCGAGAGATGAACGAGGGGGACGGCTACGTTTCCTGGGCATACATCGACCATTTCCTCGATAGAAGAAAAGGTTTAATTGACGGCGTGGTTTTCAGCGGAGGAGAACCCTGTGTTGATCCTGCGCTTCCCGATGCCGTTAAGAGAGTCAAAGAGAAGGGCTATAAGATCGGACTGCATACCGGAGGAATGTATCCGCGCAGACTGCGGGCGGTTCTTCCCTTTTTAGACTGGGTCGGGCTAGATATCAAGGCTCCTTTGTCTGATGAAGCCGCTTATGAAAAAGTTGTCCGCCGTAAAGGCGCAGCAGCAAAAGTTCGTTCCTCTCTGGAAATGCTGTTAGAAGCAGGTGTTTCATTAGAAACGCGTACAACCGTACATCCCGAATATCACACTGAAGAGCAGATCCTTCAGCTCGCACGAGAGCTTTCTGACGCAGGTGTTGAAACCTATGCGCTGCAGATTTATCGTCAGCCCAGAGGGCTTCCGGAAGAGCATCTTCTTGAACGAGTCGGAAGCGATTACCCGCATGAAGAGACTCTAAAAACGCTCGAATCATTGTTTAAGAAATTTATTTACCGCAGAAGTTAACGCTTTTCTTTTCAAACTTAATGGGACCGCCTCAAATAAAAAAGAGGCCGGTCTTCTTAAACTCGGAATAGAGAAGCACTGATCTCAACTTCGGCGGCATCTTTTCTCCGGGACAAATCTCCTTGCTAGACTTTGACCAATCTTTTTCGGAGCTTTTTCATGAAAAACAACGGCAGCTTCAAAAACGCCGGATCTTCCCGCGCCAAGATGTGGAGAAACATCCTCTTGATATTGGGAGCTGTCGCTCTTATCGCCAGCTATTTTGCTGATATTCGCGATCCGCATCCCGGGACCGAAACTCAGGACAATCGGCCGTACGTTGAACAAGCTCATAAAGACGGGTTTCAAACACTGCATGCCCGCGTTACTCGTGTTGCCGACGGGGATACTGTTTATATCAAGGATGACGAAGGAAAAGAAGCTCGCGTTCGACTTCTCGGGATCGATGCGCCGGAAAGCAAACAAGCCTATGGTGTCCAAAGTGCCGAACATTTGAAGCGCAATCTTCGGGATGCTGGGTATCACGTTCAAGTGATTTACCGCGGCAGAGATCAGTACGGCAGAATCATCGGTAAATTGGTTGCTGACGGAAAAGATCTGAATCTCGATCAAGTCAGAACTGGAAATGCCTGGGTCTATAGAAATTATTTGCGTGACCTTCAGCCCGGAGATAAAAATCTATATCTCAACGCAGAGGAAAACGCTCGTGCCAAGCGAATCGGTTTGTGGGCCGATCCGAATCCGCAGAATCCTCGGGATTGGAGAAGAGATCATCCGAGAAATTAGGATTTCAGTACAGAATACTGCCGAGCTGCAGGCAAACCAAAAGGCCGTTTCTTATGATGATTCGGCCTTTCTTGTCGGCTAGTTCAGCATTTGCTTGTCAGGAAAATCCGGATTTTTTTCGAAACACTGAGGAGCAACCAAAATCGCTACTTTCCCTTCGTCTCCGCGAATGGATTCGGTTAGGAAAGGAATGCTAAGAGGCGACTCTCCGCCGACAGGCTTCGGATCCTGCATGGAAACCAAGATTTCAGGAACACTGGTCAGGAGGGCCTCAGAGCCTTTCTTCAGCCAATATCTCGGAAATTCATTCGTGAAAAAGGATAAGGTCGATTCGGCAAGTTCCAGTTCTTCGACATTAGCCATTTTGCGGCTGCCGATATACTCTAGATTTGCTACCAAATTATCTAATCTGCTCGGGACAATGCAGTGCTTGAGCATATTCATCGCTACCGGCTTGAATCGGTAAACCGGAAACGGATCGTATTTCTCGTCCTCAAAGTCGATATCTTTGCCCTTGAAAGAGCAGAAGTCGTCAGGATTATCTATCGTCATTTTTTGTCCGGTACTTCTAAAACTACTTACGTCCATATTATCAAAGAGATTCGACGCTTGGTTATTAGGAATAACTGAATTAGACGCGAAAATGAAAAACGCCCCGAAGGGCGTTTTGAGAGGGTTTTAAATCGGATTATCCGATATTGATCGGGCTATGAATGTTCTTTGCAAAAGCGCGAACATTAAAGCTTCGATTCCACATGAAGGCTAAGAAGCCGGCGAAGCAGACTGCTGTTGCGCCGAAGCTGATGATCCAGCTTCCTTTACTGAAGCCTGCAGCGACGTAACCAACGAAACAGCAGCAAGCCACGAACCATGCGTAAGGCAGCTGTGTTGACACGTGCGAAATATGACTGCATCCGCTGCCCGCACTCGAAAGAATCGTTGTATCTGAAATCGGTGAGCAGTGGTCGCCGAAAACAGAGCCGGCCAGCGTGGCAGACAAACAGACGATTGTCAGAGAGGGGTCGACGGCTGCAGCAACCGGCACAGCGATCGGGATCAGGATACCGAAAGTACCCCAGGCAGTACCTGTAGAGAAACTCAGGAATGCGGCAACGAGGAAGATCGCGGCAGGAAGGAAAAGGTCAAGACCGGAACCGCTGGAAACCATACCCTGAACAAATGTCTGGGTAGTAAGCAGGTCGCGGCAAACACCGGAAAGCGTCCAAGCTAAAACCAAAATTACGTTGGCAGGAAGCATGAGCTTCATACCCTCGATGGTACCTTCCATGAAGTTATGGAAAGAAACCACGCGGCGCGGAATGTACATGAGGAATGCAACGCCTAAAGCGCCGAAGGAAGCCCAAACTAGAGCTTTGGAAGCGGAGCAGTTGCCGAGCGCGGCAGCGATGGTGTGGTAGGCAGCATCTTTTCCCCAGTATCCGCCGTCATAAAGAAGGGCCAGAACAGCAAAAACGATCAAGGCAATGAGAGGAAGAAGCATGTCCCAAATCGTGCCTTTATCACTTTGCGCATGTTTGGGTTTCTCGGCGGTGGCTCCGCTGCCTTCATCCTCTACTGACTTAAGGAGAGCGTTTTCTTCTGCTTTTTTCATCGGACCGAAGTCACGATTGGTCCAGGAAAGATACAGAACCAAAAGCAGGCAGAAAATTGCGTAGAAGTTGTAGGGAATCGTCGAGACGAAAGCCTGGAAGTCGCTCTGGAAAGCGCCAGTTGATTTCAAAGAGCTTCCTACGGCGGCAGCCCAGGAAGAAACCGGAGCGATGATACACATCGGAGCTGCAGTCGAGTCGATGATGTATGCCAGCTTCTCGCGGGAGACACGATAAGAGTCGGTGAGCGGTTTCATGACTGTACCGACCGTCAGACAGTTAAAGTAGTCGTCAATAAAGATGAAGAAGCTCAGACCGCAAGTAGCGAGAACCGAAGTTTCGCGGTTTTTGATTTTCCTGCGGGCAATCTCACCGTACTTCTTAGTGCCGCCGGACATGTTCAGAACATAGACAAGCGCACCCAAAAGAGTACAGAAGAGAAGAATCTGGAAGTCTACTTTTTGGCCCATGAGCGAA
This sequence comes from Acinetobacter sp. N54.MGS-139, assembly GCA_000980495.1. Taxonomy (GTDB): domain Bacteria; phylum Pseudomonadota; class Gammaproteobacteria; order Burkholderiales; family Burkholderiaceae_F; genus Parasutterella; species Parasutterella gallistercoris. Next base: position 40,523 of record LARN01000020.1, read on the forward strand.
AAAGTGACATCAAGCATCTTGATTAGCGGATCGGGTACGCCAGAGCCGAAAGTGTATATGGCGGCGCCGGAAAAGATACCGATTAACAGAGAAGAAAAGACTTCTTTGGTAATCAGAGCAAGGACGATAGCAATAATTGGGGGCAGGATTGATAACCAGCCGGCTGCATAAGGTTCCATGGTCGAAGGTTTAATTAAATTATTAATGGATATAGGCGATTGTAATTGATTGTTTTCGATCAACCCCGCATTTGCGGAAAAATTACCGCACAATCCGAAAATAAACCGTGATTAAGCGATACCAGGAACCTGTTTGTCAGTGATTTCGATTAAGGATATGGAGCGCAAGCATTGTCGCCCAAGAGAATGATTAGAAAGAAAACTCGTTCTCTCGGGATTTTTAGCCCAAACTCCCGTGAAATAGCCCGTGATTTTTTTTAATCGGGCTATTTTTCTTCAACTAATTCCCTGATTTCTTTAAATAAAAGATTTCAAGATCGGCGTTCTCATGCTATAATAGATCGGTATTTTAATAATGTAGGTCTATTAAAATGGGTCGCCCTAGAATTTACGACACTCCGCACTTCTGCCTCCACACATACGTTAGGAAGGGACACACTTACGTCGAGGCTTATAGAAATGAA
>LARN01000117.1 GCA_000980495.1 Acinetobacter sp. N54.MGS-139
AGCTTCTACAGTCAGTGGAGAGATAAAGAAGCTCTGGCGATCACTTCGAGAGGACCACCTAAGGAACAAATTAATAGCATAAAATTTGTTTATCCCTGCTGTCGGTTGTCCTCCGGCTACGCCTTCCGGACAACCGACAGCAGGGATAAGGGCAGCCAGGTGTCAACTGTTACCAGGCTTAGCCCAATCAAAGTCAACTAAACACAGGTTTAAAACAAAAAGAAGTCAACCGTTTTTAGGAAATGACACGGTGAGAACACCGTTCTCGCGCGTGCGAGAATTCAATTATATCATATTTTACCTTTAAAAACAATTAACTATATGAATACAAACGTTAAATAATGCTTGCAAATATAAAAATATCGCCGTGAAGGCCCTCAGAAGAGCCTACACGGCGTTATTGGAGTCTCGGGCTACCAAAAAGTATCGCTTTTGGTATAAAGCCGCTCCCCGTTAAGAAATCGCTCTAAATCGGATAAAGTCAAGGAGCACTTGGCCTGCTGACCGACTCGAACCATGAGTTCTTCAAAGCGTCCGTTGTGCAAGGTGCGTGTTAGCAGCATCGTTCCTTTCTCGTCCGTGGTGACGATCTTGCAGATCTTCCTCGTCTTTGAGAGAAAGACGACGGCCTCCTTACCGCTGCTCAAGTTGATGCCGAGCTGGTCTTGGGCGAGGGAACAGAGCCGATGAAAGCCTCCTCTTAAATCAGTAGGAGAAATTACCAGCGTCACGTGCACGCCGCTGAAGCGGATATTCATATGACGTCTCCTCTCATGCGAGACAGAATGAAGATGACAGATTCTTCCGGACGCTGCGTCTTGAATTCGAAGGTCATCCCCTCGGCCGAAATGCTCAGCGTCGACTCCTCATCTGCTTCAGATTCGCAAAGATTAATAACGTCCAAAGAATTGTCCTGACGACTTTGTGCTGCCGCGGGATCCGAAATGGAAAGGCGCCGTTTAACTTCGGAGATGTTGACTTTGCGACGGGTCTCGGTTCGAATCAGCCTCGCCACCTCGGCGCTGCCCAAGTCCTGTGCTCGAGCGATCTCAATGTATCTTGACCAGTTGATATCCATAATCTGTCTCCTTCTTATTCATTGGAGACAGTATTGATCGTGCGGTTAAATTAAGATACGAACTTATAAGACATCTACCTAAATTATTAAGTTGACAGCCACAAAAAAGGGGCCGATCGCCCCTCAAACTTGAATGGTTCGGTTTAAGACTTTTTCAACCCAACACTATTCCTTAACTTGGTATATCGCTAAATCTTATATTTCCTTTTCCGAAGCTAAAAAATCCCTGAGGGCATCATCCCAAGTCGGCATTCTGAAGATTCCACTTTCCTTCAAGACGAGTTTTTCTAAACATGAATTGTGAGGACGTTTTGCAGGAGTTGGGTATTGGTCGGACGTGCATGGAATAACCTTTTGATCTATTCCTTTTAATTCAAAAATCTTTTGAGCAAAATCAAACCAAGAAGCCTCCCCTTCGCATGTTAAATGTATCGTGCCAACAAGATCGGGGCACTTCAAGATAATTTGCAACGCATCCGCAACGGCTTTTGTACTCGTTGGGTTTCCGATCTGATCATTCACGACCCTAAGTTCCGGGCGTGTTCCATCAGCAAGACGAAGCATTGTATGGACGAAGCTGGGGCCCTTACCACCATA
>LARN01000118.1 GCA_000980495.1 Acinetobacter sp. N54.MGS-139
AGCGCACTGCCGATGGTTTACGACGGAGACTGCAGAGTTCTGGACTCTTTGAACAATGTGATGCAGACAAGATTCTGCGGAGGTTATTACTTCGGAGAGATTGCCGGAAAAAGAAGGAAGTTATTTGAAGCCCTCGGGGTTCCTGTCCCTGACGCTGAGCCCGAAAAGGAACAGGATTACGAAGATGAAGAAGAAACAGAATTCTAGAGAGGTCGCCCTTAGTCCAGAGGTCGGCCTCTGCTAGATACTCTAAATCCTGCAATATTTCAGATCAGGGCATCATCGCGGGCCACGGTCGCCGGTTCATCCCCGCTTGCGCGGGGAACTCACTTAAAATGGTTATAACATTACGTTAATCGGCTTACTGCTAAGCTTTTAAAGAACGATTCTAAACAAGAATAAAGCTATTAAAGATACTATCAGTTTTCTCTGAAATGCCGAAGCCTTCGTAGAGAGGAGAAAATGTGTTGACGGGGAACTAAGCATAAAAATGGCGGAAAGGGAGGGATTTGAACCCTCGATACGGTATAACCGTATACCGGATTTCGAGTCCGGCGCATTCAACCACTCTGCCACCTTTCCATAAGAGACGATGATTCTAACAGAATTGTGGGTAATATAGGAACCATCAAAAAATGACCATTGCTTGACAAGATAGCTTACCAATAGAAAAAACGGTCTGTTCCGATGTTGCACTAAAAAAGTTTTAACTAATCAAGTCGCTACTCTGATGAGGGAAAAGTAAAGAACTCTGTAACTATGGTGACTGTTATGAAGATAATTGACCTGAGCCACACTATTGCCAAAACTACGCCTGTTTTTCCGGGTTCCGAAAAACCTCAGTTAGCAACCGTTGCTTCATATGAAAAGGACGGTTATCGCGAAACGTTAATTCGTATGTACTCACATACCGGTACACACATTGATCCCCCGGCTCATGTCTACGAAAAAGGTCTCACTCTTGATGCTCTGCCGCTAACTCAGTTCATCGGTCAGGCGATTGTCATCGACTGCAGACACGTGAAGCCTGGAGAACTCATAACAATGAAAGAGGTCAATGAGGCCGGAGAAGAAGTTGAGAGCGCGGACTTCCTTTTATTCAATACCGGTTGGGATAAGTTTTGGGGAGCTGAAGAATATTTCGGTAACTATCCCTGCATCGATGATGAAGTTCTTGATTTCATCTTGCTGGGAAAATACAAAGGCATCGGCTTCGACGTCATGGGAATTGATCCGATCTCAGACGTTAGCCTGCATCGTCACAAGAAGCTCTTCAAAAACAAAGAAATCATCAATATTGAGAATTTAGCCAATTTGGATCAATGCGGCGGAGGGCTATTCAATTTTTCCTGCTTTCCCCTAAAACTCGAAAACGCAGACGGTGCTCCCACAAGAGCTGTCGCCTGGTGGGAGTGAACAAACTCTTCTAAGGAGCCGCCTGGTTCTTCGCAAGCTGTTCGCCGACCATTCTTCCGAGGGCCAGCGCTCCGGCTAAGGAGCATCCTCCGATGTATGAGGTCCCGTGCAAGCCGCCGACGATTTCTCCGGCTGCAAATAACTTGCTTATAGGTTCCCCGTATTCATTCAGCACCTGCATCCGCTGATTAACTTTTAACCCACCGATAGTAATCCCGACAACCGGCGTGCATTTAAAAAGATAGA
>LARN01000119.1 GCA_000980495.1 Acinetobacter sp. N54.MGS-139
GTCCTCGCACATTGCGAATCTCCATTGAGCTTCCGTCAGAGGTTCAGCGCGAATCGGAGTGACCTTAGCAACGTCGAGTTTCTGTTCGAATTTTTCTTCTGCCTTCGAGAGCTCTCCAATTAGCTTCGGGGAAATGGTCAGAAGGTCGCATCCGGCAAGCGCCACGATTTGGCCTTTATTGCGGAAACTTGCGCCCATGATCTGGGTCTTAGCGCCCAAACCTTTGAGACGTTCGAAGATCTTTCTGACAGACTGGACACCGGGATCGTTTTCTCCGGCGTTTGCTTCTTCATTCCAGTCGGCGCCGGCTTTTTTCTTGAACCAGTCATAGATTCTGCCGACGAAAGGCGAGATCAGAGTAACACCGGCATTTGCTGCGATTTCTGCCTGAGCAACGGAGAAGATAAGCGTCAGGTTGCAGTGAATACCTTCTTTTTCCAACACGCGAGCGGCTTGAACGCCTTCCCATGTTGCGGCAATTTTGATCAAAACCCGTTCTCTGTCAATGCCTTTTTCTTCATAAAGCTCGATTAAACGACGAGCTTTGGCGATCGTTTTTTCCACATCAAAGGAGAGGCGGGCATCAACTTCGGTAGAGACACGGCCCTTGACGTGTTTAAGAATCTCTGCACCGAAGTTCACCAGAACGCGGTCTGCAGCGTCTTCTAAGGAGACGGAATTTTCGACAGCTTCTGTTAAGAAAGCTCGATACGCAGGATCTTTAGAAGCTTTAAGGATAAGAGAAGGATTGGTCGTTGCGTCTTGTGGTTGGATTTTTGCAATGGACGTGATATCCCCGGTATCAGCCACAATGGTCGTCAGGGAAGCTAATTGTTCGAGCTGATTCATGTTTATTGCATTAGTTCAAATTTTTCAATTTTAAAACTTCCCGCCCATTACATGGCTAACTTAGAACAAATAAGAGACAAACAATAAATTTGTTAATTAGGGAAAAAAGGTTGATAAAACGAGGACAGAATACCAAATAAACGTTGCGAGAAGGGTAAATCCCTACAAAAAACGAAGATCACCTCTTTATTTTTATGTGAGATTAAGTAGAATCAGTGTCCGTAAGATACAAAGTCTTACGTACTCAAATTCTATTACAACTGGAGAATATAAATGTTCTTATTTAGAAAACCCTGCTTAATTATTGGGGGAGGGGTAAATTTAAGATCTAATTCGAGCTTCCACTCGGGCTTTGGACCCCACATTATATCAAAAAGATGGAATCTCAGGCTTATCTCTGCCTCTCTGATTGTGGCACTTTCCTCAATGAATTCGGCTTTTGCTGCCAAGCCGTTTACGGTTGATGGAGCCAATCGCGTTGTCACTTATGAAACCACAGAAACCCTTGGTGTTCAAGACTTCGACCGCAGTTTCGCTGGATTGCCGGGGGATACAGTAAGTAAATTTGTCGTTAACGCCTCAAATGTAAGGGCGTTAGGCGGCTGGACATTGCCCCGCCTCAATCTGCCTTTTGCTGTTCTTGAAATTAATATAAACAGCTCTAAGGAGAGAGAGTCAGACGCTGTTTTTTTTGCTAATTGGAGAACTTATCTCCACGCAACGGAAAATCTCGCCCTCAGACTCGGTATAACGACGGTCGAGCGACAGCAAGTGGTTGAAATTTCTTAAAGATTTCTTGAAAAATCACT
>LARN01000120.1 GCA_000980495.1 Acinetobacter sp. N54.MGS-139
TTCATTTCTATAAGCCTCGACGTAAGTGTGTCCCTTCCTAACGTATGTGTGGAGGCAGAAGTGCGGAGTGTCGTAAATTCTAGGGCGACCCATTTTAATGGACCTACATTATTAAAATACCGATCTATTATAGCATGAGAACGCTGATCTTGAAATCTTTTATTTAAAGAAATCAGGGAATTAGTTGAAGAAAAATAGCCCGATTAAAAAAATCACGGGCTATTTCACGGGAGTTTGGGCTGGAGTATCTCGGAATCGAATACAAATTAGGTGTGGATTTCTTGGATAAAGCTTCCATCCAAGGCCGCGATGAAAAGGATGTCGAGAGGGCGATTGAAAGAGCCTTGGAACACGGCGTTTCTCAGAGTTTTATTGAAAAAACAGGGGGCTATACAGGCATTAGCGGTATTTTAGATACCGGCAGACCCGGCCCCACGATTGCAATCAGAGCTGACTTAGACGCGGTCCCGGTTCAAGAAAGTTCTGCTGAAGAACATGAAGCGGTCAAAGGCAATTATGTTTCAGAGATTCCCGGTGTGATGCATGCCTGCGGCCATGACGCCCATACGTCCATTTTGTTGGCGGTGGCAGAATGGGCCGTTAGAAATAAAGAGCACCTCGTAGGAAAATATAAATTCATTTTCCAGCCTGCTGAAGAAGGTGTTCGAGGCGGATTAGCGGTGGCGAACGGCGGAATTTTCGACGATGTGGATGAAATCTTATGTTTTCATGTAGGCTCCGAATGCAAGTTAGGCGAAGTCGGCATCTGTGAAGGTGGCTACCTGGCTACAACTAAGCTTAACGTTAGTTTCGAAGGCGCTCCGGCCCATGCCGGATCAAATCCGGAGGCCGGGAAGAGCGCATTGTTGGCTGCCTGCAATGCGGCAACTTTAGTTGCAGGAATTCCGAGACATAGCGGTGGATTAACTCGAGTGTGCGTCGGAAAATTGGAAGCAGGCGAGAGCCGAAACGTTATTCCAGCTCATGCACGGATGGAGATTGAAACCCGCGGTGCCACGAGTGATTTAGATGCATTCATGGTTGACCATGTCAAACGCATTGTTCGAGGCACCGAGGCAGCTTTTGACGTTAAGGCGAAAATTGAGAAAGTCGGCTCTGCCGCGAATCTGGAAACGGATCCGGAAGTGTTGGCAAGACTTGCCAAGATTACAGAGCAAATGGAGTCAGTAGAGAAAACGAACTTCATCCGGTTCGTTCCTGCCTCAGAGGACTGCACATGGCTGATTAGGCGGGTAAGGGAACACGGTGGAAAAACAGGCTACTTCTTGTTCGGCTGCAACCATCATGGTCACCACAGAGGAGATTTTTCGATACAGGACGAAAAATCGATGCCGGTTGCTTTCGAAATGCTAACGAAGTACTTAGCAGAAAGAAACATGAGCTGCTGACTGCCGCAATCAGGAGCCGATATTTCTGTCGAAAATGGCGCCTTACTTTTTATCGCATAAAAAAGACCTCCGAAATTCGGAGGTCAATTCATTCAAGCTTTGGAAAAAAATCAGCTACTTCTAAGGAAGCTCTGTAAAATGCTTGATTCTTCCCAATGGCCTTTAGAGACTTAATTTTCAAAGGATCTGGCCGAAATTTTCCATTCAGGAGGAGTTGATTGGG
>LARN01000019.1 GCA_000980495.1 Acinetobacter sp. N54.MGS-139
GTAATAAACGGAACCTGCCTTATTGATCAGAATCGGAGGAAGCTTCGGATTTGTCATTGATAGATCTCCATATATAATGATCTAGTTTAGCACAAAAAATCCTCGATTTCAACATTAACCTTATGTTTTATTGAGGATTTTTAAAATAATGAAGATCTAGAAACGCAAAACTTCAGGTAACCAAGTTTTATTACGACAAAAATTGACGTGATACTCATTAAATTAGGAATTGAAGATAGATTCTTCTTTCGACTTCTAAACGGTCGGAGGAGAAGATATCTCTGCCTTTTTAGGCTCGGCGCGTGTTAAGGAGGGCCGCCGAACCGACAAAAGGTTCAAGAATAATAAGTCGGTAAGAAAGAAGTCGTAAATTTTAAGCGTCAGAAGATGATGCGAATTCAGTTTCAGAGAACTGATTTCAGGAGCAGGATATGGCAGTCAGGTACGTTGTCGAAGATAACAGCTGGGGAGGAGAAGTTAACGTTCCTCGGAAAGAATTTGGCTTTAATCGTTTGCGCTATCTCTGGGAACATTGTCCGACGGGTTTGCTTTATTTCCCGAATGCGAGTCAGGATGACGTTAATCATGATTTAGCCAGAGATATCAGGCTCAAGGTCAATGCACTTCGCTTCGGCTACATCTCTATCGACCTTAAGGACGGCGGGAAGGCCTTTTTTGTTTTCGACAGACGCATTAGACGACAAGACAACATAAGGTTGAAGGATTGGCTGGTAGCACTGGGTGCCATTGCCGATCTTCCGTATATTGTCTATGCGCCGGCTGGCCGGGACTATCATCGCGTCAATTCCTGGTTCTCTTTTCCTTCCATGCGTGGGGCCATGGGCAGAAAACTCTTGGATTCCGAAGTGTTAGCCAATACGCCTATTCGAGAAAACGTCATGGCTGATACGCTGATCGGGAAGCCCGGGCTCACTGCTGAGCTGTCGGAAGTTGTAGTCAATATGGCACCGGGCTTTGTCGAACATCCTTTCTTTGCGATACCGTGGCGTTTGGATAAGGCGATTCACGCACCCATTGAACTGCCGTCCGGGGAAAAAAGAACGGTGGATCAGGTCATAAAACCTTACACGGAGCCGGTTCAAGTCAAGGTTAGATGGGACTAGCTGGCGCCTAAAGGGATTCTGCCAATCGAGGCCGAACGTTGAAGTAACTAGAATATTCCCATAACTCAATCAACCCAAGGGAAAAATGATGAAAAGACTTCTCTTGACTGCAGTTGCGGCCTCACTTCTCTCTTCCGCTTTTTTGATCTCTGTTCCTGCTGCTCAGACAGAAGAAGCGGCTTATAAACTGGTACTCCTCAGGCACGGCGAGAGCCAGTGGAATCTTGAAAAACGTTTCACCGGATGGTCGGACGTTGACCTTACGGATAAAGGTCGAGCCGGAGCCGTTAAGGCAGGCGAGATTATGAAAGGAGCCGGCGTCAATTTCGATGAAGTTCATACTTCTAAGCTGAACCGTGCTATTGAAACTGCTCAGCTGGCCCAAAAAGGCATGTCTGCTCAATGGCTTCCGCTTCAAAAATACTGGCGCCTGAATGAACGTTGCTATGGTGATCTCGAAGGCAAGAAACGTGAAGATGTTGCCAAAGAGGTCGATGACGATCAGGTAAAATCTGGAGAAGAAGCTTTGATGTTCCGCCGCCTCCCTTAGCCGTGACAGATGCTCGCTCACCGGTCAAGGATCCTCGTTATGCAGATCTGGATCCTCGCATCATACCGGCCTCTGAAAGCCTTAAAGATGTCATTGCACGAGTCGGTCCATATTGGACGGATCAGCTTCGTCCGGCAATTAAATCCGGTAAGACAGTTTTAGTGGTCGGACACAGCACCAACCTCAGAGCCTTGTCCGCTTGGATTGAACCGAATTTGGACCCTAAAGCGCTTCAGAAGTTAGAAATCAAAAATACCAAACCGATTCTCTACGAGTTCGATAAAGATATGAATGTAATCGGTAGAAAGGTATTAGAGCCGACTACAGAGAACAAAGAATAAGACAAGAGCTAAAACTCTTGATTCATCACGGATCAAGGATCTGACAAAAACAAAACGCCCGTCATTTCTGACGGGCGCTGCAGTTTTAGTAACTACTCAGAATTACTTAGCTTCGTGAGCGAGCTTTTCAGCTGTCTGCGGAGGTGTAGCACGCGGGATGATAACGCCTGTGGGGTTCTCAGCAGCGTTGCGGCCGGCGATACGACCGAATGTCACGATGTCAGCCATAGCGTTTCCGCCGAGACGGTTGCCGCCGTGGACACCGCCGGTAACTTCACCAGCAGCGAAGAGACCCGGGATAACGTTGCCCTGGTGGTCCAGAACCTGAGCTTCAGTGTTGATTCTCAGACCGCCCATTGTGTGGTGGACAGCCGGAGTAACCATAACTGCGTAGTAAGGAGCTTCGGTCAGAGGACGCGGCATATCGGCACGGCCGAACTGAGCGTCTTTCTTGTCAGCCTGGAACTTGGCGTAGTCAGCCAGAGTGGCTTTCAGGTTGTCAGCGTTGATGCCGAGTTTCTGAGCGAGTTCTTCAGGTGTCTTGCCTTCAGTAACGAGACCCTTCTTGATGTATGTTTCGATGGCTTTCAGGCTCTTGCGAACGCTGTTATCGAAGAAGAGGTAGCCGACTTTGTCAGTCTGCTTCAGTTCGGCAGCAGAAACGACGTCACGAGTCTGGAGTTCGTTGATGAAGCGTTTGCCTTCTTTGTTGACGAGGATAGCGCCGTTGCCGCGAACAGCTTCAGTGATCATTTCGCCGTTGCCGGGGACAACTGTCGGGTGAGTCTGAATCTGTTTCATGTCAACAGTAGCAGCACCGACCTTTTCAGCCATGATGATACCGTCACCGGTTGCGCCGGGCTGGTTAGTTGTAGCAAAGCCTTTCAGTTTCGGATCGATCTTAGCGACCATGGCCTGGTTGGCAGAGAAACCGCCGGAAGCGATAACAACAGCTTTAGCGTGGACGATCTGAGCAGGTTTCTTGCCCTGTTTGAACTGAACGCCGACAACCTTGCCGTCTTTAACGATCAGCTTCTGAGCGTCAGCCATCGTACGGATGTCGATGTTGCGGTCTTTGGAAGCCTTGTAGAGAGTTCTAACAACTTCAGCACCGACGAAGCCGCCGCCTGTCGGACGGTGGGCGCGTTTCTGGGAAGCACCGGCCATCATGCCGACGTCGTTCAGGTCACCGCCGAGGTCGTTAATGAAGTCGACAGAATACTTGGCGTTGTCAGTGAGTTTGTGGTCAAGGTCGGGGTTGTTGAGATAGTGGCCGCCCTTGATCGTGTCGTTGAAGTGAGACTCGATGGAATCTTTGATTCCGAGTTTAGCCTGGGGCTTTGTTTCGGCTGCGTTCAGGCCGCCGGCTGCACGGTTTGTGTTGCCGCCGACCATAGCCATTTTTTCAAGAACGATAACTTTTTTGCCGAGGTCATGGGCTGTAACAGCAGCAGAGAGGCCTGCACCGCCGGAGCCGATAATGACGACGTCGGCTTGTTCAGCTGCAACTGCAGGCATTGCAAAAGCAGCGGAGACTAAAGAGGCCAAAAGAATTTTTTGCATTCGATTCTCCTAAATGAGTCAAGTAATTGTCAAACAAGGGGAGATTTTACGATAAGTTGCATTTTTTTGATAGGGTCATCCCTTAATCCAAAATACCGAGTTAGCAGGTTAGTTTTAATACTGTTTTATCAATAAGTTGGAGGGGAGTCTGTTACAAATGTTCAATCCATCCTCCCTCATATTGGGATTTAAGGATAACCCTAAATCTATCGCTTATTTAGGTTTTCCAAAAACGACTTCTTCTATTTGTTCTGTAGAAGAGCCCGAGAAAATAGGAATATATTTCCCCGCCTTATTTTTGTAGACACCGAGCGGAACAGATGTCACTCCGGACCAGCGGGCGATTTTTGCATTGGTCCAAACTTCATCTCTATATTTTTGATCGACAGGAATGCCTTCCGGATTTAACCCTCTGAATCCGGCGTCTTTGAAGTAGAGTTCGTGTTCTCCGTATTTTTCCCAAGGGTTAGATGAGGAGAGAATCAGGGCCGCCTGAGAAATGCTGAGATCTCTTAGAACGGGGACCAGATACCAGACAAAGTTAACCTTGTCGGTGAGCGGCATCGTTGCATTCCAAAGACGTGAGCACCAAGGACATTGCGTATCAGAAACGATGACAACGGAGGGAAGATCGGAAGATGCTTTGGGATTTTTAATACCAAATCCGTTTGCAAGCATAGACTCGTATAAATGATCGAGCTGGGTTCCGGCTCGAAGACGCGGATACTCGGCCGAACTCGGAACGGTTTCGGGACGAATGCCGACTTTATCGGCTGCAAAGGCAGCTCCTGCAGAGAACGCGGCAGACACTGCTAACAATGTTCTTCTCAACATCTTCCTCTCCGGTTGTTTTGTTGATGTCTTTTTAGTGTATCGCCTGGAGGCGCCGGATAGACTCATCAATTCAAAAAAGAAGCAGGACGCACAAACAAAAACACCGGCCAGGACACGGACCGGTGTTTTGATGCATTGAGCAGGAGAACATCATGCTCGGAAAACCGTTGCCAGCTTTCCCCAAAAAGCTTCTTTCGAACATCTGTAAGGTTTTGTGGAGCACCCCAATTACTCCAACCCCACACAGAGGGTTTCGGTTTCCTGAATCTGAATAACCAAGATTGCTTGTGCAATATCGCGGTGGTGGCGCAATCAGTTCGTTCAGAACAGAAACAAGTATACATAAAAATTTCTCGTTATTTAATATTGGAATAACGAGATTTATTTTTTTAATTAGAGGCGGAAAAAAGCGTCAAGAGAGGCAGGTGAAGTTCCGTTCAAACCTATAAGGTCGGTAGAATGCAGGGATAAGAAGTGCACTTTAGGAAAAATAAAATCATGAGCTACACCATCGGAGAACTTGCTAAGAAATTCAATATTGCGCCCTCTGCACTTCGTTATTACGAAAAGGAAGGGCTCATCCCCGGCGTGAAAAGAAAAGCTTCGGGTGCACGCGAATTTGAAGCAAAAGACTGCGAAGTCCTGCTTCTGATCGATTGCCTTAAACAAAGCGGGATGTCTATTAAAGAGATATCTCACTTTATTGAACTCCTTCACGCCGGAGAAAGGACTCTGGAAGATCGCGCTGATATCCTGAGCGACCTAGAAGTCAAGTTCAAAGAGGAACTTAAGCGGCAGAAGCAAACGTTAAAGCGCCTTCAGTATGAAAACTGGGTCTACCGACAGGCTGTCCGTCTGGGAAGTATCGAAGCGGTTGAAGAGCTGCCGTCGGCTTCAATGCCCAAGAAACTGCGCAAGATAAAAAAGAAAATCGATCGAATCTGCCGTCCTGAAGAAACGTTCTAATTATTAATTCGAGGCTTAAATGAAAGTCGTCGTTACAACAAAAGATTTTTGCGAAGAAGCGAAGCGCTATTTAGAGTCTGAAGGCTTTGAAGTTGCGCTGCGCAACAGGCTGGGTATCGGCGCCGGGGCGCCTGACGACATTCTGTACCCCGTGGTAGAAGACGCTGATGCAATAATCGCCGGAACAGAAACCTATCGTCCCGAGCTTCTCGCCCGCTTAAGGAACCTCAAGCTTATTTGCCGCAACGGCATCGGCTACGACGCGATCAACCTTGATGCACTTCGCAAAGAAGGCATCGGGCTGACAAGAACCAAAGGCTTTGTTGAAGGCGCGGTTGCCGAGCAGGTGATGGCTTATATCCTCTATTTTGCGCGGCGCGTTGATCTGCAAAGTGCAGACATGCATGATCACTGCTGGAACAGCCGCTTAATGCCAGGCGCTAAGAATCACACATTAGGGCTTGTCGGATTTGGCGGAATCGGAACAGAAGTGGCAAAACGCGCGGTGCCTTTCGGGATGAAAGTAATTTATTTCTGTCGTCATCCGAATCCGGCTGATGATGCGGCTTACGGCGTGCAAAGCGTTTCGATGGAAGAGCTCCTCAAAGAAAGCGATTACGTTGTCGCTGCGGTTCCGCTTACGGATCAGACGTTCCATCTTTTTAACGAGGAACGCATTGCTCAGATGAAGGCCGGTTCGGTTCTGATCAATATTGCCAGAGGACCGGTAGTCGACGAAGAGGCGCTTGCTCAAGCGTTGGCCTCCGGACACCTGGGCGGCTGCGCGGTAGATGTTTTTCCAAAAGAGCCGTGCACGAATTCGGTGCTGACTCGATATGCGAACGCGCTGCTGACGCCTCACTCTGCGACCTCAACTGCAGAAAACAGCAAGGCAACCAATTTTGCGGCGGCCAACAACCTCGTTAATTATCTGAAAAAAGATATTGACGCCAAATATGTCGTAGTCCAGGGCACCCGCTACTAATCGGTTATCCAAAAACAGAAAACCTCGGAAGGCTGAAAATCTTCCGAGGTTTTATTTAGTGTTAATCGCTTAACTTTGAGGCCGATTAGCGATGAATGTTATAGCGCAGCCAAACGTAGCCGGAACCGATGGTTTCGCAATCGATTAATTCCAGATGATTCTTCTTGAGCGGCTCAACGACGCCCTGGCATTCGATGACGGAAGGATGATCGGATTCACCGTCAAGGCCCGGGTAAACAATCATGCTCAGTTCATCAACCAAGCCCATCTGAAGGAAGTTGCCGCAGGTAATGGCGCCGCCTTCGAGGAGCATGTGTTTTACATTGAAATCGTGTTCGAGGTGTTTGAGGGCACTCTGTGTTTCTTCAAGTTTGGAACCGGGAGTGCGCATGATGTAGGAAACGCCGATTTCTTCCAGTTCTTTCTGATAAGCACGAGTGACGTGACTTCCGAGAACGGCAACGATATGTTCGCCGCTGGGAAGTGTCGGAGATTTGTAGTGGAGGCGGCCTTGGATATCGAATACGACGGCAAGCGGCCTGCCTTCGCGTTTACCGATGAACGTATTCGTCTGCATGGTCTTGTGGCCTTCCATCGGTTCTTTTTCTTCTACGACATCAGCGCCGTACTCGGCCATGGTTTTGCGTCCGACGATCCAGCCGTCTGCGGACAATTTTGCATCAGCGGCTTCATAAACCTCTGTGACACTGGAGGAAGCGTTGTAGAGAGGACTCCAGTATTTCGGAAGCAGGCGACCGTCAACGGACATGATCATATGGCAGGTAATTTTCATTTTGCGTCTCCTTTTTGACGTGGTGGAGAGGGCGAGAGCCGAAGGGAAGTGCGGTGGGATGCGGCGGCCCCGCGCCCGTATTCTAAGTATGCTCCAAGTTGGAGCATAAGTGAAGAGGAAAAACCGCAGGCCAAAGCCCCGACTCACGCAAGGGGTTAGGCCTGTTGTGCACTGAAATGGTGCTTGGTTAGGGAAGGGTTTTCTTTTCTGACAGTAAGAATCTTTGGGGCTTAAGGACTAGAAAGTTGGCACAGATTATGCGTGGTGATGGTTAGATCCCACGAGATCGTACAACAAACTAATCAGGAGCCCTTATGAAACTCATATTTGCGGTTTTTAAACCCTTCAAGCTCGACGAGGTCAGAGAAGCGCTGACTGAGATCGGTATCACCGGAATGACGGTAACGGAAGTTAAAGGTTTCGGACGTCAAAAAGGCCACACAGAACTGTACCGAGGTGCGGAATACGTCGTGGATTTTCTCCCGAAAGTTCAAATCATGGCGGCATGCCCGGACGGGTTGATCGATATTGCGACGGAAACGATCCGAAATGCGGCAAACACCGGAAAGATCGGCGATGGCAAGATTTTTGTGATGCCGTTGGAAGAAGTGGTTCGTATTCGTACAGGTGAAACAGGGGAAGGTGCATTATGAGACTTACAGCCTTACTTTTAGCTCTGCTTTCTCCCGCGGCATGGGCGGCGGAAGAAAGTGCAATGAACGCAGCCGACGTGTCCTGGATGATGGTCGCAACGACACTCGTGCTCTTTATGACAATCCCGGGCATTGCGCTTTTTTATGCCGGTATGGTCCGTAAGAAAAACGTTTTATCCGTCGTGATGCAGAGCTTTGCAATCTGCTGCTCGATTACGATTGTTTGGTATGTCTGCGGTTACTCTCTCGCTTTTACCGAAGGCAACTTCTTTATCGGCGGCTTTGACAAAGTTTTTCTCCACGGAATCGGCATCAACACCATGCAGGGCTCTATCCCTGAGATGCTCTTCATGATGTTCCAGATGACGTTTGCCATTCTGACGCCGGCTCTGATGTGCGGTGCTTTTGCGGAACGCATGAAGTTCTCGGCGCTGTTCCTCTTCATGGTGCTCTGGTCACTGTTTTGTTACGTGCCCATCTGCCACTGGGTTTGGGGTCCGGATGGCTGGCTTGCTGCCGCAGGTGCCCTGGACTATGCCGGCGGTACCGTTGTGCATATCAACGCCGGTGTCGCAGGTTTAGTGGCCTGTCTAATGCTCGGCAAGCGTATCGGCTACGGAAAAGAAGCGATGGCTCCGCACAACCTGATTCTGGCCATGGTCGGTGCCTGCTTCCTGTGGATCGGCTGGTTCGGCTTTAACGGCGGATCCGGTTTGGCTGCCGACGGCCGCGCAGTTATGGCGATCGTGGTTTCTCAGATCGCCGCCGCTGCCGCAGCGCTGATTTGGATGGCCTGCGAATATGTAGAAAACAAGCGATTCACAGTGCTGGGCGCTATTTCCGGTGCAGTTGCCGGTTTGGTTGCGATTACTCCGGCATCAGGCTTTGTTGAACCGGCACCGGCACTCTTCATCGGTTTATGCGGCGGATTTATCTGCTACTTCGGAGCCACTCGACTCAAGCATTGGCTGGGTTACGATGACTCTCTGGATGCCTTCGGCGTGCACGGCGTCGGCGGTATTGTGGGTGCCATCCTGACCGGTGTGTTTGCTTCCGAGGCGATTACGGGCTCTGCGATGAAGCCGGTTCTTGAACAGGTATGGGTTCAGACAGAAAGCGTTATCGCCACTCTCATCTACCCATCGATTGTTACTTACGTTCTCTTGAAGCTCGTTGATGTCATGATCGGTATCCGAGTCTCCGCAGAAGAAGAGCGGATGGGTCTGGACTTGAGTCTGCACGGCGAACGCGTGGAATAACTTTCCACCTAATTCTTCAAAACAATTGAGGGTCTTCGGACCCTCTCTGTGTATTTATTCGGATTTTTGAGCAGATGAGGTATCAATGAGATGGGTCTAAAGCCTGTTGGAGCAAAAACGATCGGCCCGGAGTAAAGTTCGGACTGGTTTCTTGATATCGGAGCTCGCATTTCTCTAAGCTAAATCGGCATAATTTAGCCGTTCAAAAATAAATAGCCGCAGAGGGAATCGAACCCCCTGCGCGCTATGGTGATGTGTTCTATACCACAGACACTCACCGCAGACCATTTTAGCTCCTTGCCAATAAGATTGAAGCCTATTGCTCTTTCTGAGGTAGAACGGACAAAAGTGAAAGGCTGAAGTTCCTATTGAAGAACTTCAGCCTTGTTTGTCCGCAGAAGAGATTAGAAGATCTGGCCTCTGACGGAGCTGTCATTGATCAGAGCTCCGATAGGATCATCGGTAGCCGGCTGATCGAGTCCGAGATTCGGAATGGCGTCTTTACGATTGGTGTAGTAGAGATTGCCGCCTTCTTCCGTTACGCCCGGAGGCGCTTTGCGAACGACGTTCGGCTCATTCTTAATGGCTTCTCTCATGTAATCAATCCAGACCGGAAGCGCTAAGCCTGCGCCTTGAGCTCTGCGGCCTAAGCTGCGCGGCTGGTCAAAGCCCATCCAGACGGCCGCACACTGGTCGCCGGCATATCCGACAAACCATACGTCAAACGCATCGTTACTGGTACCGGTCTTGCCGGCAATATCCGTTCTTTTAAGCATGGCGGTTGCGCGTGCTGCTGTACCGGAAGTCGCAACG
Organism: Acinetobacter sp. N54.MGS-139; assembly: GCA_000980495.1. Classification (GTDB taxonomy): domain Bacteria; phylum Pseudomonadota; class Gammaproteobacteria; order Burkholderiales; family Burkholderiaceae_F; genus Parasutterella; species Parasutterella gallistercoris. Next base: position 9,882 of record LARN01000019.1, read on the forward strand.
CCGTGCAGCATCTGATGCATGATGTAAGCGTTGCGCGGATCAAGCGCTTCAACCCCGGCTACTTTTTCTGCTTCCGCGGTCGACTGCATCAGGACTTTGCCGGAAGCATCGGTGACTTTGGAAATCAAATACGGTTCTGTTCTTCTGCCGACGTTGGCAAAAACGGAGAAGCCTTCCACCATCTGCCACGGAGTAACGGATCCGGCACCGAGGGCCATAGACAAATGCGGCGGATGTTTATCCGAGTCAAAGCCGAAACGCTGGATGAAGTCCACTGCATAGCGAGGCGTGATCGCCTGAAGAATTCGAATTGAAACGAGGTTTAGCGATTTCTTCAAGGCGTCCTTCATCATGATCGGGCCGCTGAACTTGCCGGAGAAGTTCTTCGGATTCCACTTCTTAAAGCCGGTTTCAGACGGATCCAAGACGATCGGAGCGTCATTGATGACTGTCTGCGGAGAAAATCCTTTCTCGATCGCAGCTGAATAAATAAAAGGCTTAAAGGACGAGCCCGGCTGACGCCACGCTTGAGTGACGTGATTAAATTTATTCAGGGCGAAGTCATAGCCGCCGACCATTGCTTTGATGGCGCCGGTGTTGTACTCCGTCGCAATAAAAGCGGCCTCAGCCTGAGGAATTTGGGTGATTTCCCAATAGCCTTCCTTGTTGCTCTGAAGTCTCAGCACAGATCCCGGGACGATCTTGATATCAGGCTTTGCTTTTGGCTGAAGTGCTTTCTTCACGAAATCCAGACCTTTGCCTGTAATAGAGATCACCTTGCCGTGAGACATTTGGACTTTAACTTCCGTCGGCGAGACTTCTAAGGCGACGACCGCCGGCATATCGGTGGCAATCAGCGCTTCCTGCAGTGCATTGGAGATGTTTTGTTCGCGCGTCTTCGGATCGCTGATATCGACTTTGGCTTCGGGGCCTCGATAGCCTTGACTGTGGTCATAAGACTGCAAGTGGCTTCTTAGGGCCTTGTAAGCGTAGCCCTGATCTTCAGAATTAATCGTGGTGTAAACGTTCAGACCCCGAGTATAGGTTTCCTGCTGGAAGATGTCGAACATCAGCGTGCGGACAAGTTCGGCAACGTATTCGGCATGGAGAGATTCATTCATGCGGGTCGGCGTGCCGACCTGCTCGGCAACACGCGTCAGGCGTGTCTGAATCGGCGCACTGACTTCTTTTTGGTACTCAGCTTCGGAGATGTAGCCCAGATCTCTCATGCGGCCGAGCACGTAGTCTCTACGCATCTTGGCGCGTTTAGGACTTGCAAACGGGTTGTAAACCGAAGGAGCGGCAGGAAGGCCGGCCAGAGTGGCAGCTTCTCCGGCCGTCAGTTGCTGAAGACTTTTGCCGTAGTAAGTGCGTGCAGCCGCAGCAAAACCGTAAGCGCGGTTGCCGAGGAAGATCTGGTTCATGTAAATCTGAAGGATCTCATCTTTGCTGAGATTGGCTTCGATCTTGAAAGCCATTGCTACTTCGTAGAGTTTACGAATGTAGCTTCGTTCGCTGGAGAGGAAGAAGTTGCGGGCGACCTGCATCGTGATGGTGGAGGCACCCTGACTCTTTCTGCCGGTAGCTAAATTATTTAGCGCAGCACGAATGAAGCCTTTGGGTTCGATACCGGCGTGCTGATAGAAGCCGTCATCTTCTGCAGAAATCAAAGCTTCTTTGACGAGCGGCGGAATTTCGTTAATCGTGACGAAGTCGCGGCGTTCTTCGCCGAATTCGGCAATCAGCTTGCCGTCGGCGGTCCAGACGCGCATCGGGACCTTCGGCTTGTAGTCGACGACGGTGTCAATCGGAGGGAGCTGAGAGTAAACGAGGGCGAAGACGAAAAGCGCTAAACCGACGCCGGCCAAAGCGAGGGCAATGCAAGTTGCGACGAAGCCCTTAAAGAAAGCCCAGAGCCTGCTTCCTCCTTTTCGAGGCGCAGGGGCTTTCTTCGGAGATTTGTCGGCGGAACGAGCCGGCGTAGTTCTATTGGTATCAGCCACAATATTCTCACGTTAATTGTTTGTATGAGCGCCTAATTTTACCTTTTGGGGAGGAAAGCGTGCGCTTCCTCCCAACCTCTTGTTGTCTGAGCGCAGCTGTCTGACTGTTACAAACTGTAGCGACGGCTCGATGCTAGACAAAAAGGCTGTTGACCAGAATTACGTAAACGGCTGTTCCGGCAAAGATGGAAAGGAGCGGTTTTTTAACAAACCATTGGACAATCAATGTGAGGAAGACGCCGGCGGCTTCCGGAACAGGGAGACCTCCACGGGCGAGTGCTGAGCCGGTCGAGGCGTGCAGAACCAAAAGGACCATAATGGCGAGCGGAAGAAAATTGCCCACAACTCCGACCCAGCGCTGCTTGCGCAGCCAGGAGGAGCGGGCAAAAGGCAGAAGGCGCTCAGCTGCGGTCACTGCGCCCATGGCGATGAAGACCGTAAAGAGATACATGTAATCATTCATGGCTGGAGCCTCCTGCGGAACGGGCGATCTTGGGCAGAGGATGCTTTTGGAAGGCAAAAAGGATTGCACTTAGGGCACAAATCGAAATGGCGATAGCTAACGCGTTGTCGGCACTAATAAAACGAGTGACGGCATAACCGATCAAGGCAACCCAGAGCGGTTTAGAGTTGACGCGGCCTCGCCACTGTTCGCACAGGAGCATGGCGAAGAGACTTGTAAGAACAAAGTCGAAACCGGCGAGTTCGATTGTAGCGGCCGCGCCGAGTAAGCCGCCGATCAGACTTCCGAGAATCCACCATGAATAGTCGAAGAGTGCGATCAGGACCAGACGATCGATGGGTGCGTCTTTCTTCTCTGTTGTAATAAGAGAGTAAGTCTCATCGGTCAGCAAAAAGGCAATCAGCCATTTTTTCCAACCGGCGGTATGCAGACGATCTAATAAGAGAGAGGCCGTAGAAAACGTGCCGCAGATTGACGACAGCAGTTGCAAAAGCGATGGACGCCACTGTCATGTCGGCTGCCAGCATCGGAATCATCATGTATTGAACCGCCCCTCCATAAATCAGGATCGAGCTGATCGGTGGAATCCACCACGGAGCGCCTGCCTGTACGCAAAGGAATCCGAACACGATACCAAGCGGGATGTAGCCCATACACACCGGGATAGAGGCAGTAAAGGCGCCCTTCACTAAGAAAGTTTGAAGCTGCATTTCTATTTTTAGGATTCAAGGGACTAATTTTTCTTGTAGAAATCCATTTTAGTGAGTAAAACCTTTGATTGAATGGAACGCAGGAAAAAACACACGATCCTAGGCGTAAGTTCGCAGAATGAGGTTCCGCACCTTACATTAATAGGAGATAAGAGGAACTGAACGAAAACCTAAGGACATCATGTTTTGGAATCTATTTTGGCCGATTGCGCTGATCACGCTGGCAAACTGTTTCTATAACATCTGTACTAAATCCACGCCTGAACAGGCGAATCCTTTTCTCTCGTTGTGCGTTACTTACTTAACAGCCGCTGCGGTCTGCATTTCGGTCTTTCTTTTTTCTCAGTCGAGAGAGGCTGTTTCTCTAGAACTCTCGAAACTTAACTGGACGGCGCCGACGCTCGGCTTGGCTGTGGTGGCTTTGGAAGTTGGCTACATTCTCACATACCGGGCGGGATGGAAAATCAACACGGCCTCTCTGGTGACTAATATCGCTCTTGCCATCCTCTTGCTGTTCATAGGATTCTTGTTTTACGGCGAGCCGATTACCGGAAGGAAATTACTCGGTGTTGTCATTTGCGGTATCGGTTTGTTTTTCCTGATCAAATAACAGCGCCGGATCTTCAGGATCAAAAGTGCATTGCTAAAATTTAGATCATTCGCAGCTCTAAAAGCAAAGGAGTCATATGGCAGTACAACCTCCGAACCGGACGATAATCCTCGTCGGAATGATGGGTGCCGGGAAGTCGACGATCGGCAAAGCGCTTGCTGCATTAATGGGGACGAAATTCGTCGATCTCGACCGAGAGCTGGAAGAGCGCTGCGGAGTCTCGATTCCTCACATTTTCGAGACGGAAGGTGAAGCCGGCTTCAGGTGCCGGGAAACCCGTCTCCTGCAGGAATATGCTAGAGCATCCGATATGGTTGTTGCGACCGGCGGCGGAGTCGTTATCCGAGAAGAAAACCGAGAAATACTGAAAGCGTCTCCGGCTGTCGCGGTTCACCTTAAAGTTAGCCCTGAAGAGTGTTTCCGGCGGACACAAGGCACCGATCGTCCTTTGCTCCAATGCGAGGATCCGATGGCGAAGATCTGCCGTCTGCTGCAGGAAAGAGGACCTTTGTACGAGGAAGTCGCCGACATCTCTTATGAGACAGACGGAATGAATGCGGCGCGCGCCGCCCAAGAACTCCTCGACAGCATTCATCAACACCAATTCGTCAAAGAACAAGTATGAAAGAAGTACAAGTCAATGTTCCCGGCCATTCCTACACGATTAAGTTAGGGTCCGGCGTGATTAAAGACCTCCCGGCGGAATTGAAAAGGCTCAATCCTTCCAGCTGTCTCATCGTCACCAATATTACGGTGGGTTCGCTTTATCTGAAAAAAGTATCAGAACTCTGCAATACGGTTTGCCGTACGGAATCGGTCGTCCTGCCTGACGGCGAGGCTTATAAAGACTGGAACAGTGTCTCGGCAATTCTTGAAAAACTCGCATCGATGGGCGCGGATCGCAAGTCGGTCGTGATCGCACTCGGAGGCGGCGTGGTCGGAGACCTTGCCGGTTTTGCGGCGGCGATTTATATGCGCGGCATCCGCTTTATTCAAGTTCCGACAACATTGCTTGCGATGGTGGACTCTTCCGTCGGCGGAAAAACCGGCATGAATATGACGGCAGGGAAAAACTTAGTTGGGGCTTTTCATCAGCCGGAAGCCGTGATTGCCGACTCCGACTTTTTGCGGACACTGCCGGAAAGAGAAATTGGCGCCGGTATTGCAGAAATTATTAAGCACGGTGTCTTGGCAGATAAAGATTATTTCGAAGAGCTCGAGCGCGATATGGAGAAGTTAAGAGCGCTCGATCCCGAGACGGTGGCCGAAGTGGTCGGACGATCCTGCGAGATTAAGGCAGGTGTCGTTTCCCGAGATGAAAAAGAAAAAGGCGAGCGCGCCAAACTCAATCTTGGTCACACATTCGGTCACGCAATCGAAAAGCTCACCGGCTACGGCACCTGGCTGCACGGCGAGGCGGTGGCTGTCGGGACGGTTCTGGCGGCAGTGACCACTGAAAAGCAGGGCAAGATCAATCGTGACGACGTTAAGAGAATTCGAGATTTGATTCATCGCGCCGGGCTTCCCGTTCGTATTTCTGGAATCAGTGCCGCGAAGGCAATTGAGGCGATGAAAGGCGATAAAAAGAGTACCAAAGGCGTTCCTCACTTTATTCTGCCGGTTGCGATCGGAACAACAGTGATCGAAGAAGTTCCTGAAAGCCTGATCAGGGAAGTTCTTTTGGAAGAAGGATATCAGCCATGATTACGGAAGGTTTTGAGCTGGCGGACTACGCCTGCAGTTCGGCAAACTCCCGAGGGCGGGCGATTGAAGAAAAGAGCAGTACGTCGCGAACGGAGTTTCAGCGGGATCGTGACCGCATCATCCATAGTTCGGCATTTCGCAGACTGGAATATAAGACTCAGGTCTTTGTGAATCACGAAGGCGATCTTTTCCGCACGCGTCTGACGCATACGTTGGAGGTTGCGCAGATTGCCCGCACAACCGCGACGCTTTTAAAGATCAACCCCGATTTAACGGAAGCGATTGCGCTGGCGCACGACCTGGGCCACACGCCCTTTGGTCACTCCGGCCAAACAGCGCTCGACCGCTGCATGGCTGATTTCGGCGGTTTTGAGCACAATCTTCAGTCGCTTCGTATCGTGGATCTCCTGGAAGATCAGTATCCGAACTTTGACGGACTGAATCTGACTTGGGAGACCCGAGAAGGGATTCTGAAGCACTGCAGCCGGGAAAATGCATTGCGCCTCGGTGCTCTAGGCGAGCGCTTTTTAAAGGGCGAGCAGCCGTCTTTAGAAGCTCAATTGGTCAACATCGCTGATGCAATAGCCTACAGCACACATGATATCGATGACGGACTGCGCGTTGGCTACCTTGATGAAAAGGACCTTATCGAAAACGTTCCGCTGTATGCTGAATATCATGCGCAGGTCGATGCGGAATATCCGGATATTCAGGAGCGCCGCAAGCAAAAGGAAGTGGTCAGACGCCTCATCGGTTACATGGTCGATGACTTAGTCTCCACGAGCCGAGCGAATATTGAAGCCGCGCAGCCGAAATCTCCGGACGATGTCAGAGCATTGAAGACGCCGCTGATTTCTTTCTCGGAAGAAGCGCGCGGGCAAATGAAGATTTTGAAGAGCACTTTAATGGACAAGCTCTACCGTCATTACCGCGTCTTGCGGGCGGTAGAAAAGTCCGCAGACATGATTACTCAGCTCTACCAAACTTTTGCGCGTTCCCCGGCGCTTCTGCCGCCGCTCTATCAGGAACGGTCCAAGCGATACGGCGTGGAACGCACGGTGGCCGATTACATCGCCGGTATGACTGATCGATATGCAGTCTTGGAATTTAACCGGGTGCTTAATCCGGCTTTCGAAATCTAAGTTGGAAACGCAAAAAAATCAGCCGGTTCTCGAGGAGAGAGCCGGCTGAAATTTTATGGCTTTATCGCGTCTAAACGATGGTGTTCATCTGTCCTGCATAGAGGATGAACAGACGCAGACACATCATGCCGGCAATCGCACAGGTACCAGCAAAGTAGAAGGAAACCTTGGATTCGGTACGCTTACCAGCAATAATCGAAGCGATCAGCGGAATGCCGAAACCGATACCGACGGCACCGACCCAGAAGACGACTGCCCAGATGCCGTCCGTGAAAGCACTGAAGGCAAGTTTGGCAGATTCGTTGCCGGAGAGCAGGGCAATGGCAATCATGAACAGGCAGAAAGCCTCGGTTGCCATGACCGGCCATTCGGCCTGGTGCATCGCGTGCATATCGGGATCTTCTTCGTGGGCTCCGAAGCAGCAGGCGGCCAAAATCTTAGTGGCAGCCATACCGGCAGAGATACCGGAAGCAACGAAGAGGGCGGGAAGCACGGCCGTGTTGATCAGTGGGAAGCGGATCAGCGCAGAGATCAGGAAACCGGTGTAGGCACAGATGGCAATTGCCAGCACCATCACGATCGCGTTGATCCAAACGCGGAACTTTTCCAGTTGGTCACAGACCGGTTTAACCCAGCCTAACAGCGGCCACTTGCTGAACGTGTCTGCAAAGGACATCACCATCGGCACTGCAACCAGCGGGATGTAGAAGAGCAGCATGACGCCGATACTCATCACACTCGTCGGGTTGTAGTAGACCAAAATTCTCCAGAAGTACAGAGGATTGGTTAGGTCAAGCACTAAGCAGAGCATGCCGAGCAGAATCGTAGCTAAGCCGATAATGCTCGCTGATTTGATGATGGGCGTTGTTTCCGTCTTATGCCTAAAGAAGTTAAGCATAAGGGCTACGGCAACCGCACCGCCCGAGATGCCGGCTAAGAACAAATAGACGGCGATCGGCCAGGGCCAGGCGATGCCCTCGGATAAACCCATTGTAAAGTTGATGGCTCCGTCCATTTAAATTTTCTCCTTCATCACCGGGATATAACGCAGACTCGGTTCGGTTCCGAGATACGGGCGAACCCGGACGGCGTCTTTCACGTCTAACAGCTTGGCGACGTAAGAGTTCGGATCATTCAGATCGCCGAACGCCAACGCACCGTAACGGCACTTAGAGACGCAGGCAGGATCCTCTCCCTTAGCGAGCTTGGTGTGCAGACAGAAGTCGCAGTTTTCGGCAACGCGGGTCTGAGGGTTGATAAAGCGGACGTTGTACGGGCAAGCGGCGATGCAGTATTTGCAGCCGACGCATTTGTCCGGATCCATCGTCACGATGTTGGTTTCCGGATCGCGGTGAGCTGCCTGTGTCGGGCAGACGCGAACACAGGGAGCATCGAGACACTGCTGACAAGAAACACGAACATATTTGCGTTCGCAGTCGCAGGGCTCGATTTTTCCGCAGTACGGGCAAGCCGTTCCGGGTTCTCTTCCGTTCTGGCGTTCTAAGGCCAGACGGAACACACCGGCTGGTGTTTTGTTGGTTTCGGCACAAGCCTCTTTGCACTCGCCGCAGCCGACGCACTTGTTCTGATCAAAGACCATGACATAGTGAGGCTTGGCGGAAGCCTGCTTTAAACCAGCAGCTGTGCCCTGAGTCTGAGCACTCTTGGCGGGAGTGTCCTTCTTTTCAGAGCAGCCGGCCAACGTGAGAACAAACAGAGAACCGGCAGTCGTGCCCTTAATGAAAGTTCGCCTGTTGATGGTACTCACAATGTATCTCCTCGGCGGAATAAATCCGCGCTATCGGGGTTCGGAAGAGCAGCGGAGCGCTCTTCCGTACTCCTTTATTTTGTTGCGATCTTGTTGTAACCGCCTTTGTCCATGATTTGCTGGGCTTTGGCAAGATAAGCCTGCGCTGTCTTGACTTGGTCAAGCAGATAGTTCTGGGCATGCATACCCCAGGAACCGTCCTTCTTAATCATGGCGGCAATTTGGTCGGCTTTGTCGAGAAGAAGTCTGGCATCGGTCTGGTCAGCCGGGCTCAGACGAGTAACCTCAAGAAGCTTTCTCATGCGGGGGATGGCACCGGCGATTTCCTTGTAGCCTTCCTTAATCGGAGTCTGCCACTTCAGAGTTTCACCGTAGACCTCTTTTTGATCCTGATAAATCAGGCCTTCATCGAGTTTGGAGGTTGCCGCATTGTGGCAGCCTTTGCCTTCGAAGACCGTGTAGTCGGCAGGCGTGTTGCGGGCGCAGCTCCACATGAGATCAACGTATCCGTTTCCGTCTTCATCCTTGGCCATGACGTAGCCCTTGGCGGTGTCGTCCTTGCCGACTTTGACCTCACCTTCAACCATAGAAGAGGTCTTCGGGTCTACTAAGATCTTGTAAGTGTGGATACGGCGCAGAGCCTTCGGACCGGCGGCCTTCTGATCGGTCGAGTAGTCGGCGGCAGAGGCGACGTTCGGCATATGGCAGGCGATGCAGTCGAGCTTGTCATGTGTATCGGTGTGCGCAAATACATCGGCCTGGACGGTATGGCAGTCCTGACAGGTCTGGCGGATGACGGGCTTATTGACAACGGCCATCCAGGTGACGCCGTCAAGACTTCTCGGATCGTGACAGGTGTTGCAGCTCACGCCCTTCTGAGCATGGACGCTCATGAAGTGCTGATCGGCTTTTTCATGATATGCCTTGCCGGCGAGCTGGGTCTTTTGGTCTTTGGTCAGATCCGGCTTGGCATCCTTAGCGATACCGAAAGAAGCCATGAACTCAGGTTTTTTGGGGATGTTGATTTGATTAACGTTGTAAGAACCTTCTGCGGCGCAGGCGGCGGAAAAGCCGATCGCTGCCAGGCAGGAGAGCGTTAACGTTGTAATTTTGGTAAGCATAGTATTTTGCACCTTTATGTCGGCGGTCCGCTCAAGGCGTCCCGCCGGGAGTCTTTACTAGAGCATTTGAGCGTCGCCCTGATCCATTTCTTCCGCGAGGAAATCCGCCATTGCATCTTCAAGATAAGTTGAAGAGTAGAGATAGACGGTTCCGGCGGATGTGACGGTCACCCGAATGTCTTTGGCGTTTGGGTCTTCAGCGATTCGGTCGAGAACATCCTGAATGATGGTCGGATCGATTCGGAAGGGCGCAAATTCAAAGGTGAACACTCCGACCGGACGCGGATAGACGCGGGAACTCTCGCGAACCGTGTCCAAAATCTGCTCGTAGGGATTGTTCTGCGTAGAAAGCAGACGGGCATACGAGGCAGAAAGCAGCGGAGAGAAATGGTAATAGTGCTTGCTGTCCCAGCTCGTGAGATCTTCAATGCCGTACTGACCCTTGAGTACTTCTGCCAAAACGGTTTCGAAGTACTCCGGCGTGATCTCTCTGGGTGCGGGCTCAGCTTCTGCCGGCTCTTCTTTCAGGTCGGCAAGACTTAATTCGCCGCTGAAGAGAGAACCGAACATCTGTCTGCGGGAGATCAGTCGTCTGCGTTCTTTCTCTTCGGGGCTGTCGTCGGCCTTGTTGCGCAGCTTTCTTTCCATTTCCGGGATGGCTTCATATTCGGCCTTGATCTGAGAGACGGGAATAGGCTGCTGCATAGGAGCCTTGCTGAGAAATTCGTCGCGAAGATCTTCATGCGTCACAAGTTCAACCTTGCGGCTGTGTTCGGTAATCAGATCGATCAGCAGGACGATGTCAGCTTTGAGCTGGGCGGCATCCGTTACGGAGTTGGTATCAGGGTGATTCATAAGTTACTGCTCTATTTTCCGGGGATTAAACCTTCTTTCTGCATGACAGGGATAACGAATTCGAGATTGATATCCTTGTAAGCCTGTTCGGTCGGGGCGCCGGTGGCGGGATCCCAATTGATCAGCTTGAAGAAGATATCGAAGCTCTTTTCGATGTCGTCTTTATCCATGCGGATCGTGCCTTTCGTGAATGCGGGTCTGTCTTTGGCATCTTTAAAGATCCAGCCCGGATAGAAGTCGTGGTTCTTGCGCATGTTGACTTCATTCATTTCACGCATTGTGTAGGCGCGATGCAGTGTGAAGGCGCGGAAGCCGGCGTCATCAAGCTGCTTGGCAGTTGTGTTTCTGCCGGTTAAGGCGCGATAAACCTTACCTTCCATATCATCGTCACCGATATAGTTTTCAGACTTGTTCGGAGAGACAACCCACGGAGCCATCCAGGAGCAAAGACCGAGCATGTCGTGCAGTTCCTTGCGGCAGATGATCCAGCGCAGACGGCGCATCTTAGCCTCGTTGGTAGGCTTGTAATCGCCGATTTCGTCCACGGCGTCGCCGCTGCCCCAGAAGTGTTCGGCAATCTGCTTCTTCACGCTGATCGGCAGACCGCTGCGTGTGAAGTTCACGGTGCCGTGGCACATCGGGTCACGGTTGTAGAGGCAGTTGAGGACGACGCCGACCTGACCGTCGTCTTCGTTGGCGTGATGTTTCAGATGACCGAGGCCCCAGTAATTCGTCGATCCGTCGTTGGACCAGTCGGATTCCTGAATGCCGAAATGACCGAGCATGTAGGGAGTGCTTTCGCCGAGCCATTTGCCCATTTCACCCTGACGGTAAGCGATGCGCTGGAACAAATCCTGCAGGAAGGAAGCGTCGCAGTCTTCGATCTTCTGCCAAGGAATGGAGTTGTATTCTTTTTCGGGAAGAACTTTCTTCCAGAGACCCTTGACGTACATCTTCTTGAAGTCGCGGTGGAGCTGACCGTAGTTGCACCATACGCCGAGGTCATCCATTGTCTGGATGCCGACCATGGAAGCATGGCGGGCGGCGGCTTCTTCGTCTTCAACGATGGAGTAGCAGCGCAGCGGGCAGGAGTAGCAGCCGTTGTTGCGAACCTGAATCTTTAAACCCTGAGGTTTGCCGAGGAAGAACTGGCTGGCGCACCAGCGATAGGAAATCTTGTTGGGGCTGCGCATATCTTCGCCGAGGATAATCGGCGGATTGGCTTTCTGCCAAACATTGCCCGGCATACCGTTCCAGCGGCTGCCCGGAGCCCAGAATTCAAACAAGGGGTTCGGTGCGGACGGAACGACGTGCTGGTTCAGAGAACCGAACAGATCGATGTTGCGTTCGGTGATCTTCTGCCATTCTTTCTTGTCGGCATGGATGTGGATCGGCTGGTCGCCCTGAATGACGACGCCTTTGAGCTTCTTGGAGCCGAAGATGGAACCGATACCGCCGCCGGAGTGCTGACGGGCGCTGATCAGAACGGACATCGGAACAAGGTTTTCACCGGCCGGTCCGATTACGGCGATGGAAGCCATCGGAGAGGTTTGGTCGGCAAGCATCTGCTGTGCGCGGCGAGTGGCTTGGCCCCAAATACCTTTAGCGTCGCGCAGTTCGAAATTGTCGTTATTGATGTAGAGGTAGACCGGTTTTTCGGATTTGCCTTCGATGATGAAGTCATAGCCGGCCTGTTTCAGGCGAGCGGCCATATCGCCGCCGATGTGGGCCGAGGCAATCATCGGCATCGGATAGATTGTCGGATAAATGGTTGTAATAGAAGTACGGCTGGAGCAAAGAGCGCCGGATCCGGAGAAAGGTCCCGGAGCGATCACGATCTTGTTGGCTTCATCGAGCGGCTGAGTCTTCGGAGGAACTTCGTCCCAGAAGACACGGTATCCCAGAGCGGTTCCGCCGATTTCATCTTTGAATCTCGGGAACGTCGGTTCTTTAGTGATTTTGCCGGTTGTTAGATTTACACGCAGGCCCTGACCGGTGTAGCCATATCTTTTTTGAATTGTGTCCATAGCAGTTCCTTAGAGATTTAATTAACCATGGCAGACCGAGCACTGGTTAGCATTTTCTTCAGGCAGATAACCGTGGGTCGGACGTCTGGCCGGTTCGCCGGAACGATCTTTCCAAGGCATATAGGTCAGAGCGGCAGCCGGGCAGGCTTTCACGCATTTCGGTTCGCCGTCGCAGAGGAAGCACTTGCTGGCTTTCTGTTTTTCGCGGTCGAAGCTCATCATGTCCCACGGACAGGCCTTCTGGCAGAGTCCGCAGCCGATGCACTTGTCTTCATCCACATAGTGGGCGCCGGTCTTGGGATCGACGTGGATGGCACCCTGCGGGCAGGCATTGGCGCAGGGGACCGGGTGAGCGCACTGGCGGCACGTGTCTTGATAGACGGTGCTGTCGCCCCAGACGCCCTGCAAGGGACGAGCGCCCGGATTGCCCGGACCGTACCAAATATTGCGGCCGATACGAATACGAGCCAAAACCGGATCGTTCTTACCGTCGTTAAATTCGGTACAAGCCATTTCGCAGCGCTGGCAGTCGACGCAGAGAGAGGGATCGCCGACGATTAAGCCCTTGGGTGTTTCCAAAATGATGTAGGGCTGAGCGCCGGTCTGCGCGCGGGCTTGATTCATAGCAGCAAATGCTGCGGTTACGGTAGCTACCTGCAGGAAGCCGCGTCGAGTAATGTCTTGGGGCAGATTTACCCGAGACATTAGGTCTTTCAGATCAAACATGATTTCAATTTCTCCTGATGGAGGAACGACAGAGACTGTCGCAGAGAGAGCGCAGAGGACAAAAATGGGGACGTCCTCGGCGAGTCCGTTTTGGTGCAGTGATTAGTTACGGGCAGCAGACCAGCCGTCGCTTCCGACCGGTTTAATCGTCCAGCGAGTGCGAAGGATCGGTTCTGTGGCGGAGAAAACAACCGAACGAAGCTCTGGAGAAAGAGCTTTTGCGTAAACTACTTCTTTGAATCGGGTTGTCATTTTGTTCTCCGCAGCTATTCACTGCACTTGGGGTGTTATGTCGACACGGTTTGTTACAGTCCGCTTTCGACACGAACAAGTTCTAACAATTTGTAATATTCTTGAAAAGAACTTTTGTAGAGTTACAAAAATTTTTACTGGATACGTAAAGTAAATACCCATCTAAAAGAAGAGCAAAAACTGTTAAGGATCAACAAAATATGAATGGCTGTTTTGTACTTTACCCCTTTAAGTTAGGAGAAACCCTAACAAAAAGAATAAATGTAGGTATAAGCACGGACAATAGTTTCGGATGTGAACTCGCTGAAAATGTTGTTTGCATGGAAGACATTCCGCCTTATGACGTGTCGCTGAGAGACGGATGGGCGATCTGCTCAAGCGAGGGTAATCACACCTTAACGGGAGAACCGGTTAAAAACGGGGAGCAGCCTGCTTTGTTACAAAAAAACGGCGCTTGCTGGATAAATACCGGCGGATATCTTCCGATCGGAGCCGATGCTGTTGTATCGGACTCGGATCCGCAGGCACTGGATTTTGCTGCAGATGTGTATCCTTACGAGAACGTACTTCCGAAAGGAACGGAGTGGACCAAGGGCTCTCTAATCCTGAAAAAAGGCACCGTCCTCGGCGCCGGGGCGCAGGCTCTGCTCTTTGAGGCAGGAATTGAGAATATTCGCGTTTGGAAGCGTCCCTCGGCTGCGATCCTGGCGACGGGACACGAGATTGCGGAAGCCGGCGCGCGCAACTCTGCCGGGCGGCATTCCAGCAATGCGGTTTATCTCATGAATCTCCTTTCAGGAATGGGGCTGACGGATACGGCGATCTTTTACGCCAGGGACGAAGCGAATTCGATTGCCGATCGTTTGGAAGTGCTGGCACAAAGTTTTGACTTCGTTATTACCGTCGGAGGTACCGGACAAGGCAAGAGTGATGTGCTGCGTCTTGCTCTGAAACGAGCCGGAGCAAAGCAGTCCGAAGATCAGACAAAACTTTCGAGTTCTCTGCCATTTGTGTGCGCGAATCTTAAGGACGCAGTGTTGTTCGGACTTCCCGGTAATCCCCTCGGGTTCGTCAACATTGTTCAGCGCGTTGTGCTTCCCGTGATTTGGCAGTCTTTCCGAACGGATCCTTTCTTTGTTAGACGTCAAAAAGTATTCATGGGATTTGATTACGAAGGCAAAGCCGGAGACATCTGTGTGCAGCTCGCGCCCTTCGAGGGTAAGGTCATCGCGCTCCCTGTACAGAAGGGAAGCGGGCGCTCGTCGGCTTTTCGTGATGCCGCCGCTGTGATTCCGAATCCTCAGGGCAGAAAGATTGAGGCAGGGGAGGCTGTGGAGGCGCAGATGTTTTTTAACGGTTTATTGGGCTGAGCCTCTTTCACCTCGGTAAGATAGATTAGAAAATCAAAAAACTTAAGTCACATGACCCGTTTGACCCGATTGTCAGCTGCCGCGCAGGCGCACTATGTTGTTCTCAGAAGTGTGCCGGAGATCTCATTGATTCCGTTTGATAAGAACATCGAGAAGCTCTTTCAGATCTTCTCCGACGGCTCGCGTGCCTACAACACCGACATTTCGGCCTTTGCGGTCTTTACCGACCAAATCCATCTGCTGCTGACGCCGCGAGAAAAAGCGGAAGATCTCTCACGCTTTGTGCAGCAGCTCAGCCGCCTTTACAGCCATTACTTTAATGATGAGTTTTCCCGCAACGGCAAGATTTGGCAGGGTCGATTTGAATCCTCTCTTCTACAGGGAAAAGGCAGACTTTTGGCGGCGACGATTTATATGGAGTGGCTGCCGTTTGTATACGGCTACGGAGAGCCGCAGTTTTATCCGTGGAGCAGCTACTTCCATCACGCCGGCATCCGCAGCGATTACTTCATGGTGCCTTCCAATGAGTATTGGGCACTCGGCAATACACCGTTTGAACGGCAAAAAACCTACAAAGATCTTTTTGAACGCGGTCCCGATAAGGCTTTTGGTGAGCGTCTGATGGACTGCGTAAAGCGCGGCTGGCCGATCGCAGAGAAAAAATTTCTGGAATCCATCGGCGTTGAGGCGGAAAGAATAGCGCCGCAGCGCGGAAGAGGTCGCCCCCGCAAGACGGCAACAGAAAACCCTCTTTAATCTGACACTAATTTATCGAACAAGAAAAGAAAAATTTTATATATTAGTGTCACCTTGAAATATTTCGTTATATTTAGCGAAGTTAAATCCTCTATAACAAAAAAGTCTTCAATAAAGAATCCATTCAGGAGAACCCCATGAGCACTCGCTCAGACCAAAGGAAAGATGCAGCCGAGCACGGACTCTACGATCCTGCTTATGAGCATGAGGCTTGCGGTGTCGGTTTCGTCGCCAGCGTTAAAGGGCAGGCCAGCCACGAAATCGTGACGCAGGCGCTGCAAATTCTAAAAAATCTTGATCACCGCGGCGCGGTCGGTGCCGATCCGCTGTGCGGTGACGGTGCCGGTATTTTGATTCAGATTCCGGATGCCTTCTTCCGCGCCGAAATGGCCAAGCAGAATATTCTTCTGCCTCCGGCAGGCGACTATGGCGTCGGCATGATTTTCCTGCCGCGAGAACACGCTTCTCGGCGGGCCTGCGAACAGGAACTCGAACGTGTTGTGAAAGCCGAAGGGCAGGTCGTTTTAGGCTGGAGAGACGTTCCCGTCGACACTACCATCAAGATGTCGAAGACGGTTTTGGAGACCGCCCCGGTCATCCGCCAGATCTTTATCGGCCGCGGCCCCGACGTCATGGTGCCGAACGCTTTGGAACGCAAGCTCTACGTAATTCGTAAGCTGGCAGGTCACAAGATTCAGGCTCTGAAGCTCAAACACGGTAAAGAATTCTATGTGCCGTCGATGTCAACAAAGACCATTGTGTACAAAGGTCTTTTACTGGCCGACCAGGTCGGTCCCTACTACAAAGATTTGAATGATCCTCGGGTCGTCAGTTCTATCGCGCTGGTTCATCAGCGTTTCTCGACCAACACATTCCCGAGCTGGGAACTTGCCCATCCGTACCGCATGATTGCGCACAACGGCGAAATCAATACGGTTAAAGGCAACTTTAATTGGTTAAGAGCTCGCGAACGTGCCGTTGAAACAGCGGTCTTGGGCGATGACGTCAAGAAGCTGCTGCCGATCATTTATGAGGGTCAGAGTGATACAGCCTGTTTGGACAACATGCTTGAACTCTTGGTAATGAGCGGCTATCCGCTTGCCCAGGCCGTGATGCTGACCATTCCGGAAGCCTGGGAACAGGCCAAGGGACAAATGGACCCGGCCCAGCGTGCGTTCTATGAATACTATGCTGCCATGCTGGAACCTTGGGACGGTCCGGCCGCTGTCGGATTTACCGACGGTGTGCGCATCGGCGCCGTGCTCGACAGAAACGGACTGCGTCCGGGCCGCTACATTCTGACCAATGACGATATCGTGATCCTGGCCTCGGAAGCCGGAACACTGCCGATTCCTCAGAGCCAAATCAAGAAGAAATGGCGTCTGCAGCCGGGCAAGATGTTCATGATCGATACCGAACAGGGCCGCATTATTGAAGACGAAGAAATTAAACGCACGCTGGCTCTGAGCAATCCCTACAAGGAATGGACAAAACGCTTGAACATTCATCTTTCCGACGTGGTTGCTCCGCCTCCGCAGCCCAACAATAACCCTGTCCCTCTCACCAAACGCCAGGAAGCGTTCGGCTACGGCGAAGACGACATCAAGTTCGTGCTGCGCCCGATGGCGGAAAAAGGAGCCGAGGCAATCGGTTCTATGGGAAACGACACGCCGCTCGCGATGCTCTCTCACAGAGCCAAGCCCTTCTACCATTATTTCCGCCAGCTGTTTGCTCAGGTGACGAATCCTCCGATTGACCCGATCCGCGAGCAGCTCGTGATGTCGCTGGTCTCTTTCGTGGGACCGCGTCCGAATCTGCTGGATATCAACAACGTTAATCCGCCGCTGCGTTTGGAACTTTCTCAGCCGATTCTCGGTATGGAAGAAATGGCCAAGATGCGCCGCATCGACCGCTATACCGGCGATAAGTTCCGTTCCTATGAAATTGACACGACTTATCGCGTCGCTTGGGGCGAAGAGGGTGTGGAAGCTCGCCTGGCCTCCCTTTGCGCCCGAGCTGTTGATGCTGTCAAAGACGGCTATAGCATCCTGATCCTGACGGATCGGAAGATGAATGAAGAGCGCGTTGCGATTCCGATGCCGCTTGCTATCAGCGCGATTCACCAGCATTTAATTGCAGCCGGCCTTCGCACCAATACCGGTCTTGTCATCGAAACCGGAAGCGCTCTGCAGACACATCACATGGCGGTACTCGCTGCCTACGGTGCCGAAGCGATTCATCCGTACCTTGCTCTGGAAACCATCGAACAGCTCTATAAGCCGGGCAATCCGAGCGGAATCGATGCAAAGACAGCAACCCAGAACTACATTCACGCCATCGGCAAAACCTTCAAGAAGATTATGAGCAAGATGGGTATCTCAACTTACATGAGTTACCGCGGCGCCCAGATCTTTGAAGTTCTTGGCCTGGATAAGGAGTTCGTCGACCGCTACTTCCCCGGTACCAGCTGCAAAGTCGGAGGCCTGGGCATTTTTGACGTGATGCGCGAGGCAATCGAGCAGCATAAGGAAGCCTTTGCCGATAAGAACCATCGTCATAAACTGCTTCCGACTCTCGGCGAATATCAGTGGAGAGCCCGCGGCGAAGAGCATATGTGGACGCCTGAGGCAATTGCTAAACTTCAGCACGCCACACGCGGCAACTCTTATCAAACTTATAAGGAATATGCCGAAATCATCAACGACCAGAGCCAGCGCCAGATGACGCTGCGCGGCCTGATGGAATTTGATGTTGATCCTTCTAAGGCGATTCCGCTGGAAGAGGTCGAACCGGCAAAAGAAATTGTGAAGCGCTTCGCAACCGGCGCCATGTCGCTCGGGTCCATCTCGGCAGAAGCCCACGCGGTTCTCGCTGTGGCCATGAACCGAATCGGAGGCAAGAGCAACACCGGTGAAGGCGGCGAGGATCCGAAGCGCTACGAAGCAGAAATGCGCGAAGGTCATTCTCCTGTTAAGCAAGGCGACACATTGAAGTCGATCTTGGGCGAAGACCGCATTGTGGCTGACGTTCCTCTGGAAGAGGGCGATTCTCTGCGCTCCCGTATCAAACAGGTGGCAAGCGGACGCTTCGGTGTGACAGAAGCCTACCTGTCGAGTGCAGACCAAATTCAGATCAAGATGAGTCAGGGCGCAAAACCCGGCGAAGGCGGTCAGCTGCCGGGTCATAAGGTCAGCGAATACATTGCTCAGCTGCGTTACTCCATCCCCGGTGTCGGTTTGATCTCGCCACCTCCGCATCATGACATTTACTCGATCGAGGACCTGGCACAGCTGATCCGAGATCTCAAGATGGCCAACGACAAGGCGGACATCAGCGTGAAGCTCGTAAGCGAGCAGGGTGTCGGGACGGTTGCTGCCGGCGTTGCCAAAGCAAAAGCGGACCACATCGTCATTTCCGGTCATGACGGCGGAACCGGTGCTTCTCCGCTTTCTTCTATCAAGTTTGCCGGTACGCCTTGGGAACAAGGGCTTTCGGAAACTCAGCAGACCTTGGTGATCAATAATTTGAGAGATCGCGTCCGAATTCAGGTTGACGGCCAGATTAAGACAGGACGTGACGTCGTGATCGGTGCGCTGCTGGGCGCCGATGAATTCGGTTTTGCAACTGCTCCGCTGGTTGTGGAAGGCTGCATGATGATGCGCAAGTGCCATCTCAACACTTGTCCGGTCGGTATTGCCACACAGGATCCTGAACTCAGAAAACGCTTCCACGGCGAACCGAAGCACGTTGTGAACTACTTCTTCTTCGTTGCCGAAGAAGTCCGTGAAATCATGGCAAGCCTGGGCATTCGCAAGTTTGAAGGCTTAGTGGGGCGTTCCGACCTGCTGCGTCAGAAGAAGATGCATCCGGCCAAGTGTGCTCACTTGGATCTGTCTCGAGTTCTGTATCAGCCGGAGGTCGATGATCCGAACAAGCGCCGTCAAAGCGTCAAGCAGGATCACGGTCTGGAAAAAGAACTGGACTACCAGCTGCTGGATCTTTGCCGCAATGCTATTGAGAAGAAAGAAAAAGTCAGCTTTATCTCTCCGATCAAAAACATTCACCGCACGGTCGGTACGAAGATTTCTTCGGAAATTATTCGTCGCTGGGGTGCCGAAGGTCTGCCCGAAGACACACTGCACATTCAGCTGACCGGCATTGCCGGACAGTCCTTCGGAGCCTTCCTGGCCAACGGTGTGACGCTGGATCTGGTCGGTGAAGCCAACGATTATGTCGGTAAGGGTCTCTCCGGCGGACGCATTATTGTTCGCTGCCCGACCGACTTCCGCGGCAGAGGCGACGAAAACATCATCGCCGGCAACACGGTTCTGTACGGAGCTACGAGCGGTGAAGCCTTCTTTAACGGCGTAACCGGTGAGCGTTTTGCCGTTCGTCTTTCCGGCGCAACAGCGGTTTCTGAAGGCTGCGGCGATCACGGCTGCGAATACATGACCGGAGGCACTGTGGTGGTTTTGGGTAACGTCGGAAGAAACTTCGGCGCCGGTATGTCGGGCGGTATTGCCTATGTCTATGACGAAGACGGAACGTTTGCGAAGCGCTGCAATTCTGAGAGCGTTGAACTCTGCGCCGTCCTGCCGGACAAAGACCAGGCAGCTTCCGGCGACCACAGCGCCTGGCACCTCGGTAAGACGGACGAGAGCATCCTGAAAGACCTGGTCAATCGTCACTTCCTCTACACAGGAAGCCAAAGAGCCCGAGATATTCTCGACGATTGGCCGAGAAACCTTCAGAAGTTTGTGAAGGTCTTCCCGAAAGAATACAAACAAGCTTTGCTCAAAGGCATTGCTCATTCAGCCGCCTGAGGTGAACCATGGGAAAAGTAACAGGATTTATGGAATTTGAGCGTCTCGAACAGGCGCACGAACCGGTTGCTCAGCGTAAAACGCATTTCCGCGAGTTCATTACTCCGCTGAGCCAACAGGAAGCAAAGCAGCAGGCAGCCCGCTGCATGGACTGCGGAACGCCGTTCTGCACATTCAGCTGTCCGCTGCACAATGTCGCACCGGAATTTAACGACTTGGTCTACAACGAAGATTGGGAGAAGGCTTATCTCGTCCTGTCTTCAACCAATAACTTCCCGGAGTTCACCTCTCGTGTTTGTCCGGCCTTGTGCGAAAACGGCTGCATCATGAATTACACGCAGCGCGCCATGGGTGTTAAGTCCATTGAACGCGCCATTATCACGAATGCCTGGAATCAGGGCTGGGTCAAGCCTGAGCCCCCGAAAGAGCATAAAGATAAGTCGGTTGCGGTCGTCGGCAGCGGTCCTTCCGGGCTGGCTTGTGCACAGCAGCTGGCTCGAATGGGATACGCCGTCACGGTGTTTGAAAAGAACAAACGCCCCGGCGGCCTGCTGCGCTACGGCATTCCTGACTTCAAGCTGGACAAGAGTCTGATCGATCGCCGTATTGCACAGATGGAAAACGAAGGCGTGCAGTTCCGCTGCTCTACTTCTATCGGCATCAAAGATCATCCGCACGGAATTTGGAACGACAGCGAACGTGCGATCGATGCGTCCGAGCTTCTTCGAGATTTCTCTGCCGTCGTGCTGGCAGTGGGCTCTGAGACGCCGCGAGATCTGCAGGTGAAAGGCAGGGATCTCAAAGGCATTCACTTTGCGCTGGAGTATCTCCCTGTGCAGAACAAGCACAATGCGTCTGAGACTTTTGACGAAGACATCAGCGCCAAGGATCGAAAGGTGCTGATCATCGGCGGCGGCGACACCGGCAGTGACTGCTTGGGTACTGCAATCCGTCAGGGTGCCGAGAAGGTGCTTCAGATCGACCTGGGTCCGAGACCGCCGGAAAGTTACGATAAGTCGATGGTTTGGCCCAACTGGCCTAACGTTCTTCGTACGTCTACTTCCCAGGAAGAAGGCGGCGAACGTGACTATGCGATCTCCACCAAAGAATTTTTGTCTGACGACGAAGGACGTGTCCGCGGCGTTAAGGCTGTGCGGCTGGAATGGTTGAAAGATCCGGTTACCGGACGCAGAACCTTCAAGGAGATTCCCGACAGTGAGTTCGAAATTGAGAGCGACCTGGTGCTTTTGGCGATGGGCTTCCTGCATCCGAGTAGTCCGGTGATGGATGCTTTCGGCGTTCAAACCGACATGCGCGGCAACGCTCAGGCAGCTTACGAAGGAGAAGACGCTTTTCGTACAAACGTTCCGAAGGTTTTCGCGACAGGAGACTGCCGCAGAGGCCAGAGTTTGGTGGTCCGCGCCTTAGCCGAGGGCCGTCGATGTGCTGAAGCTGTCGACAAGTTCCTCAGCGGCGAGCAGAATTAGTTCTTTTTTGCATACTGCTCATGGAACGAATTTTCCGATTTCCGATCAAGGTCGGCAAAGAATCGATTGATGTGCTGGGTCATACCAACAACAAAGAGTATCTCCGCTGGATGGAAGAGGCGGCGCTCGCTCACTCCGACTCGCTCGGGTGGACGATGGGCCGCTATCTGAAAATCGGAAAAGTCTTTGTTGCAAGTACTCATAAGATTGAGTACTTGCGGCCCACGTTTGAAGGCGACGAGCTCACCATGCTCACGTGGGTAGAGACGATGGACGGGTCAAAAAGCCGCCGTTGTTTCTATCTAAAGCGGGACAATAAAGTCTGCATGCAAGGCTGGACGGAATGGACGTTTGTCGATCTTCAGACGGGGCGGGCGGCAAATATTAGTGGGGAGGTCAAAAATGATTTCCCGCTTGTGCCGGCGGACGATCCGGAGCTCAAAGCATCAGGCGTTCGAAGAAGTCCTTCGCAGTCATGATCCAGGTAAGTTTGGGCGGCTTCGGCCGCCTTTATTATTTTTGTGCATGAAAACTGTAACTATTTCTTTACCCCGTGAGTAGCTGAATCCGATTTAACGCCTTTAATCAAAGGAATAGCCCGCGCGGGTGTGGCATAATCGATCAATTAGGCATTTGTGTAAGAATGCCTGTTTTGGTTTTATTGGGTCGACGATGGAGAGACAGGACAACGACTGGATTGTCGAAATTAAGGACATGAGCTTTTCTTATGCGGAAGGCTCCCGCGTCATTTTGGATGACGTGAGCTTATCCTTCCGTAAAGGCGAAGTGATTGCCATTATGGGCGGCTCCGGCATGGGCAAGACAACACTCCTAAAACTTATCGGAGGATTGCTGACGCCGGATAAAGGAGAAGTCTTCATTGACGGAGAGCGGCTGAATACAGCGAATCTCGATTCTCTGTACCGCATTCGCAGAAAGATGGGAATGCTGTTTCAGTTCGGAGCACTGTTTACGGATATGACGGTGTTTGACAACGTCGCTTTTCCGCTGCGTGAGCACACGGATCTCCCCGAAGCTTTGATTCGAGATCTCGTTTTGCTCAAACTCAATGCGGTCGGACTTCGCGGTGCCGCTCAGCTTTACCCGTCCGAGATCTCCGGCGGTATGAGTCGCCGCGTTGCGCTCGCCAGAACTGTCGCACTTGATCCGATGCTCATTATGTACGACGAGCCCTTTGCCGGTCTGGATCCGATTTCTATGGGCGTCACCGCTCAGCTGATCCGCAATCTGAATACTGTTCTCGGTTCGACTAGTCTGATCGTCACGCACGACGTTCAGGAGACATTCGGTATTGCGGACTATGTTTACATGATTTCCAGCGGAAAAGTAGCCGCTCACGGAACACCTGACGAGTTGCGTCAGAGCAAAGATCCGTTCGTCTATCAATTTGTTAACGGTTTGCCGGACGGTCCTGTCCGATTCCAGTATCCGGCCGAACCGCTGAATCAGGAGCTTGGTCTGAAATGATGGGTATTTTTTATTGGATCAGTTCCCTCGGCGCCTGGGCGCTTTCCGGCGTACGTACGCTCGGAAACTTCTCTCGCTTTCTTTTCCGTTTAGTTGTAAATCTCGGGCCGTCATTCACTCGTTTTCAGGGCACGGTCAAACAGCTGTATTTTGTCGGCAACTACTCTCTCGTCATTATTTTGGTGAGCGGCTTATTCGTCGGCTTTGTACTTGGTCTGCAGGGAGACTACGTTCTTTCGAGTTACGGCAGCGAGCAGGCGCTCGGCGTTTTGGTAGCTCTGTCCCTGCTCAGAGAGCTGGGGCCGGTGGTGACCGCGCTTCTTTTTGCGGGGCGCGCCGGAACGTCGCTCACGGCTGAGATCGGTCTGATGAATGCCGGGGAGCAGCTTTCTGCTCTGGAAATGATGGGTGTCGATCCCATTCGCAGAATTTTGGGCCCGCGTTTCTTAGCTTGTGTCATCTCGATGCCGCTGCTTGCGATTATGTTCTCCGCCGTCGGCATTATCGGCAGCTGGGTTGTGGCTGTCCCGCTGATCGGATTGGATTCCGGCGCCTTCTGGGCGCAGATGCAGGCCGGCGTTGAAGTCGGACCCGATATCGGCAACGGCATTATCAAATCTTTTGTGTTCGGGGTTGCCGTCGGAGCGATTGCGCTTTATGAGGGCTACACGGCTCGCGCAACACCGGAAGGTGTCTCGAGCGCGACCACACGAACTGTAGTTGTTTCTTCTCTTGTTGTTTTAGGGTTGGATTTCATTCTGACCGCCTTTATGTTTACGCACGGTTAGAAAGGAAAATCAGTCATGCAGAATCAGAATACAAAAATTAACTTTCTCGTCGGCTTGTTTGTTCTCGGCGGCATTATTGCTCTGCTGTTTCTTGCGCTCCAGGCCGCAAACCTGAGTTCGTTCTCTACCTCCAAGAGCTACGAAGTCACTGCCTACTTTGACAATATCGGCGGCTTAAAAGCCCGCGCTCCGGTAAGAAGCGCCGGAGTGCTGGTCGGCCGCGTCAAATCCATCAGCTACGACAATGACACCTTTCAGGCAAAAGTCGTGATCTCTATGGAGAACCAATTCAAGTTTCCGGCAGACACTTCTGCAAAGATTCTCACGGCCGGTTTGATCGGTGAACAGTACATCGGTCTTCAGCCCGGAGCTGACGATAAGGATTTAACCAACGGCGGGAGAATAGAATTTACTCAAAGTGCTGTTGTTTTAGAGAACTTGATCAGCCAGTTCATGTTTAATAAAGCAGAAGAGAACGCTGGTTCTAAAAAGGAATAAGAAATGAAAAAGAAGATCTTGGCTCTCGCGCTCGTCGGAGCGGCTTTGCTGTCCGGCTGCGCCTCCGTCCCGAAGGACGCCGGTCAGAACCCTGACGATCCCTGGGAAAGCTTGAACCGTCAGACCTTTGCCTTTAACCAAGGCTTGGACTTTATTTTGATCCGTCCTTTGGCCAAGGGCTATCAGTTCATCACGCCGAAGCCCGTGCGCGAAGGTGTCACCCGCGTGTTCCAGAACACAATGGAACCGTCTAACGCAGTCAACAATGTTCTTCAAGGAAAAGTCGAAGAGGGCATCCTTTCCTTGTTCCGTCTCATGATTAACTCTACCGTCGGCGTCGTCGGTATTTTCGACGTGGCCCAGATGGTTGATATTCCCCGCATGCCGGAGGATTTCGGCCAGACTCTGGCGACATGGGGCGTCCCCAAGGGCCCGTACTTCGTCATTCCCGTCTTAGGGCCTTCGACCGTTCGCGATACCGTCGGCTTAGTTCCGGAGATCTTCCTCGATCCGAACACCTACGTGGGTAAGGACTGGTTCGTATGGCCGTGGTGGGGCGCCAAGTTCGTCAACGCCAGAGAGCGTCTGCTTCCGGTCACGGATATGCTGGATAAGACCGTCGATCCGTACGTCGCGACACGTAATGCCTATCTGCAGCAGCGTCAAAACTCGCTTCAGGACGGTGACGGTCCTGCAATGATTCAGCAGCCTCTGCTGAGCCCGTTCAGCGATGAAGACTCCGATAATGCTGATAAAACCGCCAAGGATGAAAAGAAATGAGAAAACTGATTAGCCTGGTTGTCGTTTTTTTCCTCTCCGTCTTCGGAGCCGCGGCCACCGCGGAACCGAGCGTGTCTCCGGAAAAACTGGTTATGGAAGTTTCCACCCAGGTTCTGGATGAAATTAAGAAAGACCCGGCTTTGGCTGCGGCTGATCCGTCTCACGTTAACCAGCTCGTAGATAAAAAGATTCTGCCTTACACCGACTTTGCCACGATGACGCGTATGGCTGTCGGTCCGGCCTGGAGAAAGGCTGACGAGGCTCAGCGCAAAGAAATCATGCAGCTATTCCGTACACTTCTCGTTGCTGTTTACTCCGGCGCCCTGAAGGAAGCCAATAACTACACGGTTGAGCTGGCCAAATCTCGTCCGAGCAATGATCCTCGTCTGACGATCGTTCGGACACGTTTGGTGGCCAGCCAGCGCGATCCGATTCAGCTGGACTACCGTCTGATGAATACCGGCAAAGATTGGAAGATCTTCGACGTCTGCGTCGGCGGCGTTTGGCTCGTTGAGAACTATCGTTCTCAGTTTGCTTCCGTTATCGGAAACTCCGGCCTCACCGGTTTGATCGCACAGCTGAAAGACCGCGTGCAGAAGCTTGAAGCCAACAAAGGAAAGTAGGGATGAAGTTGCAGGCTCAGCACATCGGCTTTGATAATGCCGTTGCGATTTTGAACCAAGGCATACAGGCCATTGATTCAGGCGACAGCGTGATGGACATGCAGGATGTTCGGAAAACCGACAGCGCTGCGGTGGCCGTCGTGCTGGAATGGATTCGGAGGGCTCAGGCGAGAGGCGCCGAGCTGAAAGTGATCAACGCTCCTGACTCTTTCCAAAATTTGGTCAAACTTTACAGTCTTTCGGACCTCATTAAGTAAGGCCTGAAAATCAAAAAAGCCCTCGAAATCGGAGGGCTTTTTTGTGGACGAAACTAATTAGGGCTGGGCCGGAGCAGGTGCTTGTGCCGGGGAGGACGCTACAGCCGGAGCCTGATTCTTCAGACTATCGATTGCCTGCTGCTGACGAACCTTATTCAAGTCGATTTCTGTCTGAACTTTGGAGCGTTTGGCTTCTAAGTCGAGTCGCTTGCTTTCCAAATCCATCTGCATCATCTGATCCTGATAGTTTTGGAGTTTCTGTTTCTGAGCAGCGGCTTCCGCTTCAGCTGCTTGCTGTTTAGCTTGCTGAGCAGCCTTAGCTTCAGCTCTGGCCTTGGCTTGGCGAGCTTGAGCATCCGCACGCTGACGAGCGGCTTTCTCAGCGGCGCGAGCTTTTTCTAAAGCGACCGCTTGTTCGTTTGCCTGAATCTGACGTTCAGCCTGCTGGACGTTAAGAATCTGCTGGTCCGACGGAGAAAGGGGGACCAGAGGTGTGACGGTCTCGGTGATCTGGGCCGAAGCTGCCGAGCCGATCGCAAAGGCGCACACAGCGGCGAGAAGTTTAAGTTTCATAAGCGTTGTACCTCACCAAAACACGGAAACAAAGGTTATCTCTTGCAGCCGTACGGGTTGTTCGGCTGAATACGAGTGCTTGTCGGACCTGTGGAGGTCATGATGGCAGGGCCGTACTTGAATTCGCACATTTGACCGACTTGAGCGGAGTTAAAAATTCTGCCGTTCATCTTAAAGGTCAGCTGGACGCCGTCAACCAAGGAATTCTGCGGAGAGGCGGCACTGGATCCGGCTGCGCCTAAGGCTGCACCGGCGATAGCGCCGATAGCGGTACCGCTGTCTCTATGATGTGTCACCTGATTGCCGATCACGGCACCGAGAATGCCGCCGAGTGCAGTACCGACCATCTGAGAAACGTTGCGGTCGGATTGGTTATTCACGGCAACGCGGGCAGGCTGAATCGCAATAATTTCAACCGTCTGAACCTGCTGGGCCTGGTTGACCTGGTTGCTGCCGTAAACATCGGAACGATACATGTCGCCGTTAGTCTGACATCCGGCAAGAGCGAAAAGCGCAACTGCAGGAACCAGCAATTTTGTTTTGATCATGGCTGACAAACCCCTTTGTCTGTAAAAATAAATTCTGATCTTTCAATGATAATGAACAATCCCCACGGTCGGATACTTCCTTTGCGCCTAACTGAGCCATAAGGTCGGCGGAACGGTAAAAATTGTAAAGATTAGTGTTGACGTCGGTGGGGAAGACAACTTTTTTCACACATGCAAAAAGGTCATCAATGATGCAAGATTTGGGAGACTAGACCATTTATTCGTGCGCAACGCTTTTATACTACGGGCAATACTTCGAAGCGACTTAATACCTATGCTGTTCTCTCACATTCTTTCCCAGGTGAAAGTTCATACCGGCAGGCTGTCCCGTTGGTTAACCAATAACTGTTCGGGAAAATGGAGCTACCGAATTAATATGTTTTGTTTCGGTTTGGCTTGGCTGATCTTTCCGATTGAGAACAGGTTCTATCAAAAGATCGTTAAAAATCGCACTTATTATTTTCCGCAGATCGATTTCCATAATCTGCGGCCTTTAGATCCCATACGAGGGATTATCCAGCTTATTTTCCTGATGTTTGTTGCCGGCAGCAAAGAAGATGCTGCCAAACGTCTGTCGTACTCAACGTATGCCAGCCGTTTTTTTCTGTTTCGCTGGATAAACCATCTCTTCAAGAGGATTAATCGCGGGACGCGAATGATCGCCGAGCGCGTATCCAAGAAACTGGCTTCCGAAGGAAAAGAGAAGGTCAGCGACCACAAGCCTCAGCATCAGAAACCGTCGCTTTTTAAGAAGATCTTCGTGGGCTTTTTGCTCGCGATCGGCTTTGTGCTCTACGTGCTCTGTATCACTCAGCCTTTCAGCTTGGAAGAGCAAGTTATCTTCCTGCTGATCTTAGGCGTGATCGCGCTCACTTTGTTCCAGGCGCAGACCCGCTTTACGCTGCTGATGCTGATCGTGATTTCGGTTATCGTCTCGTCGCGCTATGTGTGGTGGCGTTATTCGGAAACACTGAATCCCAACAGCTACACTTCTGTGATTTTTACCTGGCTGCTGATCATCGCCGAAACCTATGCCTTCATCGTGATGCTGCTCGGCTACTTCCAGGTCTGCTGGGTGCTTGACCGAAAACCGGCCTCTTTACCGAAGGATAAGGAGCGCTGGCCGAGTGTCGATATTTTCATTCCGACTTACAACGAACCGCTGGACGTTGTGAAACCGACGGTGTACGCAGCGCTCACCGTGGACTGGCCCAAAGAAAAACTCAATGTTTATA